>NZ_JBVFTZ010000003.1:0-127447 GCF_055693495.1 Falsiruegeria sp. JB4-1 | reverse complement strand
GCCGTGCCATCAACCGAAGTCACGTCAATCGTGTCGGTCAGCGTGTCACCAACGCCAAGCGCCTGAACATCGCTGTCCATGTTGTCCAGCGTATAGGTCCACGCACCCGAGGCATCCATCTCGAACGTGCCATGACCGTTGTCGCCCGCCGTGTTCGCAGCAACAGGCGTAAAGACGGATTCCCCCGTGTCTGCGTCCGTCACATCCAGATCGCCAGACACCGTGTTCATCACCGCGTCTTCGGTCACAGAACCCGAAACAGTCCCCGAAATCGATGCCGTATCATTCGTGCCCGTGATCGTGATGACCACGTCCTGCGTGTTCGTCGCGCCATTGTCGTCCAGTGCCGTGACCGTGTAGGTCAGCACCAGCGTCGCATCCGCTGGCAGGTGGTCGAACGCCTCGGAACCGCTGTCGAAGGTCCAGGTCACGGACCCCGAGGTCTCGGTGCCAGACAGGCCGCCCGACACGCTCAGCATGCTCGAGATGTCCACGCCGTTCGCGTCGCCCGACGTCACAGCTGTGTTGGTCACGCTCACGCTCACAACATCGCTGGTGTCCACATCCGACAGGCTCAGCGTGTCGCTGGTGACCAGACCCGAATTGGTCTCGTCCAGGTCCCCGCTGGCCGCGTCATCCTCGCCCGACGCATCCAGAACCGGATCGTCATTGGCGCCATGGATCGTCACCGTGATGGTTTCCGTCGCCGTGCCATCAACCGAAGTCACGTCAATCGTGTCGGTCAGCGTGTCACCAACGCCAAGCGCCTGAACATCGCTGTCCATGTTGTCCAGCGTATAGGTCCACGCACCCGAGGCATCCATCTCGAACGTGCCATGACCGTTGGCACCCGCCGTGTTCGCAGCAACAGGCGTAAAGACGGATTCCCCCGTGTCCGCGTCCGTCACATCCAGATCGCCAGACACCGTGTTCATCACCGCGTCTTCGGTCACAGAACCCGAAACAGTCCCCGAAATCGAAGCCGTATCATTCGTGCCCGTGATCGTGATGACCACGTCCTGCGTGTCCGTCGCGCCATTGTCGTCCAGTGCCGTGACCGTGTAGGTCAGCACCAGCGTCGCATCCGCTGGCAGGTGGTTGAACGCCTCGGAACCGCTGTCAAAGGTCCAGGTCACGGACCCCGAGGTCTCGGTGCCAGACAGACCACCCGAAACGCTCAGCATGCTCGAGATGTCCACGCCGTTCGCGTCGCCCGACGTCACAGCTGTGTTGGTCACGCTCACGCTCACAACATCGCTGGTGTCCACATCCGACAGGCTCAGCGTGTCGCTGGTGACCAGACCCGAATTGGTCTCGTCCAGGTCCCCACTGGCCGCGTCATCCTCGCCCGACGCATCCAGAACCGGATCGTCATTGGCGCCATGGATCGTCACCGTGATGGTTTCCGTCGCCGTGCCATCAACCGAAGTCACGTCAATCGTGTCGGTCAGCGTGTCACCAACGCCAAGCGCCTGAACATCGCTGTCCATGTTGTCCAGCGTATAGGTCCACGCACCCGAGGCATCCATCTCGAACGTGCCATGACCGTTGGCACCCGCCGTGTTCGCAGCAACAGGCGTAAAGACGGATTCCCCGTGTCCGCGTCCGTCACATCCAGATCGCCAGACACCGTGTTCATCACCGCGTCTTCGGTCACAGAACCCGAAACAGTCCCCGAAATCGAAGCCGTATCATTCGTGCCCGTGATCGTGAAGGTGATGTCCTGTGTGGCGGTACCGCCGGTGTTGCCGTCATCCACAGTCACCGTATAGGTGATCGCAAGCTCCTGACCATCTGTGAGATGATCAAAATCTCCGTCCGTGATGTCAAAGGTCCAGCCGACCGTATTGCCAACCGCCTCCGAGGCATTGGCCGCGGTTGCATCAAAGCTCAGAGTGCCCGTCGGGCCAGCGTAACCTGCTTGCACCGCGCCGCCCAATGTCACCGAAGACACGGCTGCCGTAACCGTGTGAGTGTCGGCACCACCTGCGCCGCCGCTGGCAGGCAGGGTGGATGTGTCGACGTCATCGAAGCTGAGCGTACCGGTCAGCTGCTGCATGTCCGTCGAGCCGGTCTCGACCACGTCCTGATCTTCGGTCAGGGTCGTTGCGCCGGTGGTGCCGGTGATGACGGGCGCGTCATTGGTGCCGGTGAAAGTCAGTACGATATTGCGGGTGGTCGTGGCGGTCCCGTCATCAATCGCGACTTCATATTCTTGCGTGAATGTCTCACCCTCGGTGAGATTGTCCAGAATGGCGTCGTCCAGGGTATAGGTATAGAAAACCGTACCCGCTTCGCTTTGGTCGGTCCCAGTCGGAGCCAGGAAACCAGCCGAGAACGAACCAACATAGTTGGCCAGCAACGCAGCGTTTGTGCCCACACCCTGAACCTGCGTCGTTGTAACCGACAGAGTGGCGATGTCACCGGGATCCACGTCGTTGAAGGTGATCGAACCGGTCAGATCGGGGCGCGCTGCATTTTCCCCGGCGTCCGCATCGGTGAACTCGGTCACGGTGGCCGAGAAATCATCGCCCTGGATGATATAGGGTGCGTCGTTGACCCCGTTGATGCGGATGGTTGTGGTCAGGTCATCCACGGTGGTTGTGCTGCCATCAGGCGACGTGGTTGTTACCTGATAAGCAATTTCCACATCGATGAATTCGCCGGTGTCCAGCGCGTCAAAAACGGCAGCGTTGCGGTTGAAGGTTACTTCACCATCCGCGCCCAGAGATGCAGTCAGATCAAAGGCGCCTTCCGCGTCGGAGGCCATGAACCCGGTCGGGATGTCACCGGTTGCAGTGACAGTGGTCGTGCCGGTGATGGCGCGGGTGTCGTTGGTGTCGGTCTCGGCCACAGTGGTGACCCAGATCTCGCTGTCACTGTCCGTACCCTGCCCCAGCAGGTTTACGGTAACCGTATCGTCTGCGGCCAGGCCTGTCCGGACGCTGTTTTCGTCGATGACAAGCGCGTTGCCCTCATCGAAATCGCTGCGCGTATCGGCGGTGATCGTCGGCGCGTCATTGGCGCCCGTGATGGTGATTGTCACCTGCTGAACGGCGGATTCCGAGTCCTCATCCGGAGCAACAGTGCCGTCGAAACCCTCCTGGTCATCAACGGTAACGTCATAAACCACGGTCAGCGTTTCGCCTGCACCCAGGAAATCGGCAACCGTATCGGCCAGTGTGAAACCCCAGTCGATCTGGCGCGCATCGCCCCCATTGATGGCGGTCGAGAAGGCCGCATCAAGCGCCGCTTCCAAACCCTCAGGCAGCGGTGTCACATCCGAGGGTGTCCCGCTATTGTCCGCACCATTTTCGTCGGTCCAGGTGACCGAGTTGCGGATGTGCGAAACCGAATGCGTGTCCGAGAGGTCATCGTCATTGATGCTCAGCGTACCCGAGGTTTCAAGGTTGCCGCCATTCAGATCGGCCGGATCGGATTCGGTCACACCCTCGGCGTCGGAATCGCCACCTTCGACGGCGATCACAGGGCGGTCGTTGGCCCCATTCACGGTGATGGTAACAGTTTCGGTCGCGGTGGTGTCACCGTCGTTCGCGGTCACCGTATAGACCAGCTCCAGGCTTTCGTCATTGGCCAGGAAGTCGAACGCTTCGCTGCCGCTGTCAAAGCTCCAGGTGAACTGACCCGAGGCATTGCCTGCGCCTGTCGTCAAAGGAGAGCCCGCCGAAATGCTCAGCATGTTTTGCAGCGCCGCGTCATCGGCGGCATAGCTGCCCATCGTGCCGGTGGCCGAAACGGCGGTGACGCTGATGGCAACGCTGTCGCCCGCATCCACATCCGACACGGTCATCGTGCCGGTGGCGGTCAGGTTGGTGGCATCGGTTTCCTGGACGGAATCCGCCTGGGTATCACCCGCTTCCGTGTCGACGGTGATTACCGGCGCATCATTGGTGCCACTGACGTTGACTGTCACATCCAGTTCGGAAAAACCGCCCAACCCGTCAGCTACACGTACGGTGAAAACATCCGTTTCACTTGCGCCTGCAGGCAAAGCCTGCGTGTCGTCATCCCCATCTGCCAGCAGATACGACCATGTGCCGTCATTGTTCAGCGACAGCGCGCCGTAGGTGCCCGTTGCCTCGGCCGCAGCGCCATTTGCAACCGAATGGGTGATGCCCATTCCATTGACCGCCGTGATCGACCAGATCTTGGCGTCGTCTGCTGCGCCTGGTGCGTCGTCATCCACATCCGACACTGTCAGTGTGCCCGAGGCGGCGTTGTCGCCAGCCTCGTTATGACCCGCTTCGGTCACGTCATTGTCAACCGACGCTTCGGTATCCACGCCGATGACCGGCGCATCATTGGTGCCGGTGATGGTGATGGTCACGTCATGGGTGTCGGTAGCCGCATCGCCATCGGCAACCTGCACCTGGAAGGTTTCCATGACTATTTCGCCAACATAGAGCGACTGAACGGCATCCGTGCCATTGGCGAGCGTAAAGGTCCAGTTGCCGCTCTGATCAACGCTGAACGTACCGTATTCGCCGATGATGTCAGAGGCCCCGCCGCCAGTCTGGCCGCCCGATGTGTTCAGGCTCCATGTCAAGGCAGCGCCGGTGGTTCCATCTTCGGCGTCAACATCGTCTGCACTCAGCGAACCCATAGCCGTAGGGGTACCCGCTACAGCAGCGTTCATGTTGTCCACGCCCGCTTCGGTGGTGGCGCCTTCGTCGGTGTCGCCACCTTCAACCGTAATGACCGGCGCATCGTTGCTGCCGGTGATGTTGATTGTCAGGGTCGAGCTGTCTTCATTGCCGGTACCACCGGTGCGGTTTTCAATCGTGTAGTTGAAGACCTCGGTCTCCATTTGAGCGTCATTGAGCGCCTGCGTAGCAGCAGCGTCATCATCCAGCTCATAGCGATAGCTACCATCGGCCTGCAGGTAGAGCGTACCATAGGTACCCGCAATTGCGGCTTCGCCGGTCTCGCCATCAAAGGTCAGATCGCCCTGAGCATCACCACCATGCGACCCCTTGGAGACCGCCAGGTCGGCAGCTTCGTCCTCATCCGCGTCGGTCCAGTTGTTGCCTGCCGACAGGTCGCCGGTGACCTGGCTGGTGCCCGGAGTGCCGTTCGCCGTGCCACCTGCTTCGACCGCGGCCGTGTCTTCGGTGACGGCGTTCTGGATGACCGGCGTATCGTTGGTGCCGGTCAGCGTGATGGTCACGACCTGGGTGTCCGTCGCATTGCCCGTTCCCGAGTCGTCCGTTGCGGTCAGGGTGTATTCCAGAACCAGCGTCTCGCCGTCGGGCAGGAAATCAAAAGGCGAGGATTCAAGGCTGCCTGCCTGGAAACGCCAGGTGAAGTCGGAGCCTGCAGCTTCATCTGCATCCATGGCCCCGGTATCGGTTCCAAAAGTGCCGCTGGTGCCATCACCCTCAACCACCTGCATCATGGCCAGCAAGGCGGCATTTGCCGGCAGGGTACCGGTATAGGTGCTGGAACCGGCTACGCCCACGCTGGTCACATCGACGGTTACGGTGTCCGTGGTGTCAGTGTCGGCCACGTTCAGCGTGCCGGTTGCCTCCAGCGTCGGATCGGGTGCCCCGTCTACGGCTTCGGTCTGCGCCCCAGAAATAGAGGCTCCGGAAATCACCGGCGCATCGTTGCTGCCCTGGATGGTCACCGTCACACGCTCGACCAGTACACCGCCGTTTCCGTCATTTACGGTAACGTCATATTCCTGAACGATTGTTTCATCTGCGGCCAGCGCATCGACCACCGCCATCTGCGCCGCGCGTGTCACTTCGGGCAGCGGGAAACCAATCGTGAAATCCCAGCCCACAGTGCCCTCACCGTCGCCTGTGATCGGATCATCAAGGCTGTACCTGGAACACACCCAGGAACGAGCCATTGGTGCTGGAAACGTTGCTGACCGAAACCGAATGCGTGTCAGCCGTGTCATCGTCATGCACGCTGAATGTGCCCGATGTACCAAAGGGAGTGTCATTTTCGTCCGCCGCCCCGTCCGCGCGCTCGGTCGCGGTGTTGGCCAGCGTGTTGGTGCCAGAGCTCAGCTCGGGCGTGTCGTTGAGATCATCCAGCGTCACGGTGATGGTGGAATCGGTCGAGTTGCCCGCGTCGTCAGTCCCAGTCACGTCGACTGCGACCACCGGTCCGTTTTCTTCACGGTCAAAGAAGCTGCGTGCCGCTTCGGTGTCGATGATCTGCAACGTCCAGTCGTCATCGTCCTCGACAATCTCGACATGGTCATAGACCCCGCCAGTGCCGTCCAGAACATAGGTCGTACCGTCATCCCCCGACAGCGAGGCCAGCGCGACAGGCGTACCTGTGGTGGCGGCATCCTGATCCGGGATCTCGTTGATCGAGACGGATTCCGACTCATCTGCAGGGGCCACGCCATCCAGTTCGACATCCAGATCGGTGGTTGCGGCCAGAACGGCGGCGCTGGTGCCATCGGTGATGATACCGGTATAGCCGGTCACCTCCAGATCGGCCTCTTCGTCCGTTGCCAGAACGGTATAGGTAAAGGTCAGGGTGTCGGTGCCATCGCCCGACGCAAAAGCCGCCGTGCGGCCACCGGTCAGATCCAGAACCGGTTCATCTCCGGCGGTGCCAACCGTGACGGTGTCAGTGAAAGTCACGGTAAAGGTGATCACCTCACCCAGAGCAAAAGTCCCGTCGCCATTTGCATCCGCAGAGGCGCTGACCGTGCCAACGGCCACGACGTTGGTGACTGCAAAGTTAACCACGGCGGTATCATCCACCCCGGCCCCGATCGTTGCATCATCTACCGTGACGGACACGTCGAAGGTGGATTGGTTTTCAAAGTCCAGGCTGACACCAGCCTTCAGGAACAGTTCTGTCCCGTCAATTTCGAACAGAAGGGCGTCCGCGCCAACCAGATCCAGGGTTTCGGTTCCCAATGCGTCATCCGTGATGACGATGTCACCGATCTTGGTGCGCGCTGTCGTGTCGGCGTCTTCGGCCAGAGATGTGATTGTCGGGGTGATCGACACCGATGGCGCCTCGTTCACGTCAGTGACCGAGAAGTTGACGGCAACGGTATCGTCCGCTCCGGCACCAATCGTTGTGTCATCTACCGTGACGGACACGTCGAAGGTGGATTGGTTTTCAAAGTCCAGGCTGACACCAGCTTTCAGGAACAGTTCTGTCCCGTCAATTTCGAACAGAAGGGCGTCCGCGCCAACCAGATCCAGAGCTTCGGTTCCCAATGCGTCATCCGTGATGACGATGTCACCGATCTTGGTGCGCGCCGTCGTGTCGGCGTCTTCGGCCAGAGATGTGATTGTCGGGGTGATCGACACCGACGGAGCGTCATTGACGTCCTGCAAGGTCACAGAAATGGTGGAATCAGTTGTGTTCCCCGCGTCATCGGTACCAGTCACATTGATGTCGATCGTGGGTCCGTTTTCTTCACGGTCAAAGAAACTGCGCGCGGTCTCGGTGTCGATTATCCGCAGCGTCCAATTGGCACCATCAGCAACGATTTCCACATGATCATAGACTCCGCCTGTGCCGTCCAGAACATAGTCCGTGTTGTCATCGCCCGACAGCGAGGCCAGCGCGACGGGCGTGCCGGTGGTTGCAGCATCCTGATCGGGGATCTCGTCAATCGATACCGCAGCCGACTGATCCGCCGGAGCCGTGGTATCCAGTTCGATGTTCAGATCGGTGGGCAAGGTAAGAGACGCAAAGTTCGAGCTCACGACACCTTGAATGACAGGATCATACCCGAGCACTTCCAAGTCGGCCTCATTATCGCCTGCTTGAACAGTATAGATAAAAGTCAACGTCTCCGAGTTATCGCCTGTCGCATAAGTCGCATGACGACCACCGGTCAAATCAAGAGCTAAGCGTACTCCCGTTAACCGTAACGACTTCGTCGAAGGTAACCGTAAATGTGATTACATCACCTTCTTTGAAAGGGCTGCCAGTCGAAGCGGTGATAGTTTGGGAAGTAGCCATGGAACAAATTCCTATCGTGTACACAGGTGCGCGCGAGGCGCAGAACATTGAGATTTATGGGGTTTTCAGGACCGTGCTAAAGTTGGAGCACAGGTCGAAACGTAAACGGACCCGCCGCAACAGCAGCAGGTTTGCAAGAAGGTGGCGCAAGGGCGGCACCCTGTGATGGTGTTATGGATCGGAGATGGAATCCCCTGGCGGAGAGACTGCGGAACCGTGTCCTGTCCAGACAGCAAACAAACCGACTTTTGTTCATCACACCCCCGTATGATTAACGTGCAAACTGTCGGTACAAAAAAGTCGCAAAAACAGGTCCGGTGCCGAACACACCGAATAACACTTTCAGGCCATGCGAATGAAAGCCCTGCCCCCCTAGATCAACTCTCGTACCTCAACAAAATCCGATATCCCGCTTCAGAAAACACGGGTCCGGAATTCAAAAATTCTTAGCTGGTGAATTAAAAACATCATCCAAATAAAATTGGAAGCAAAAATTTAAATCAATATTAACACTTGCGGACGCGCACGCTCACGCGCACGCTCGGGATGAGGGTAAGGCGTTGTTTTTGAATTGTTTTCACAGGGAAGAAAATCGCGATAAATTTATCCACAGCCCGGATTTGCAATCCATCCGCTCGGCCAGCCACTCGGTCCGCGCAATAGGGTGATAAAATGAAGAATGACTCTACTTATAATTGTGCACCTTAATTCCCCACCCCAAACATTCCACTTTTCGACCCCAAACGAATTTGGAATTAAAAAACAGACTGTTTCAACTTGACCTTGAATTCCGAGAGAGTGCTTCTTTTCTTTTTGTTCGCACGATCTTCGCAGCACGCCTGAATGAAGAGCAGTTTTCAGCTCTCAGGGACAAGCCCTCGGCTCATCTCCTGAGAGTTCTACTTTTTCATTTAAAATCAGATTATTACCCGCTTTCCTTAAGCGCCGCATCGAAACCGGACAAGATCGGGTTCAGCATGTAATCCATGACTGTCTGCTCCCCGGTCTGGATCATGACCTGGGCAGGCATTCCTGGCAGAGTCTTGACCTTACCTTCGCCAAGAGCCGCCAGCTCTTCGGGGGAAACCTCGACATCGACCTGGTAGTATTCAGTGCCTGTCATGTCATCGATCATGCTGTCTGCAGATATATGAACGACCTCGCCTTCTACCGGTAAGGTTGTGCGAAAGTTGTAGGCAGACAGCCGAACCTGGGCCACACCGCCCGGGAATACTTCGTCGATATCCGTTGGCTTCACCCTTGTCTCGACCACAAAAGATGCGTTGTTTGGTACGAGCTCAAGAATCTTTTCCCCCGGCTCAACCACGCTGCCAATTGTATTGATCCCGAGCCCAACAACACGCCCCGATATTGGCGCTCGAATGGCTTGTCTCGTTTCGATATCAACAATCGTTTCCATACGTTCTTGAAGATCAATCACCTGTTCCTGCGCCCGCAAGAGAGCTTGAGCAACGGTGCTCAGCCGATCACGGCTAACCTGTAGAATGCGTTCGTCTATTTCGACGACCTGTTGGAAAACATTCTCCAGGTTGCTTTCCAGAGCTCCGAGATTACCCATCACCGCGCTTTCATTCTGACGCAGACTGGTCATGCGTGTGCCCGTGACAAGTCCCTTTTCGAACAGGCTTTCCATGTTCGACAGCTCCTGCTGGATCAACTCCAGCTGCGTCTGATAGGCGGTGCGGCGGGCATCAAACCCGTTTGTACGCTCCTTCAACTGCGCCTTGCGCTCTGTCAGGATACGTACTTGACCGGCCTGCATCGCCGCGTTGGATTGAAAGATGCTTTCTTGGGCTTTGTACAACTTGGTCAGGCGTGGGTCACTTTCCAACAGGTTGGACAATTGCTCGGTCATCTGCATTTCGGTGGCGCCATTCAGTTCAGCCTGCAGGCGGTTTTCCTGGCTCAGGGCACTGACAAGCTGGCTGCGCAGAATTCCCATCTGGGCCCTGGCCCGGGTTCCGTCAATGACAGCTATGATCTGGCCGTCTTCGACCGTATCCCCTTCGCGGACGTAGATTTCCTTGACAATTCCGCCCTCCAGATGCTCGACGACCAGTCGGTCCCCGGCCACACGAAAGGCGCCGTTGGCGACAACGGCACTGCTTAGCTGGGCAAAATAGGCCCAGGCACCCAATCCGCCAAACACGCCAAATCCGAGAACAAACAACAAGATCATCAACCGGCTGACCCGCATTGGCGGCGCTTTGGGCAGTTTCACATCCGGCATGCGATCCTGAAACCCGCTGTGGTCAACCATATCCCGCGAGGTGCTTTCGACCATAGTCATGCTGTTTCTCCGTCCGCTTTGGGCAAGGCTCCGTCAGATTGTGCCCCCTTGCGGCGCAACATCGCCACTTTGGGGTCGTTGCTGGGAACACCTGTCACCGGTTGAGCTGCATCCTGGAAGATTGCCTTGGCTTCTCCGAATTTTATCATACGTCCGTTCTGCATAACCCCGGCATGGCTCACCTGGCGCAGCAGGTTCATCCGGTGCGTTACCACGATAACAATCGCCCCCTTGGCCGTGACCGCTTCGATCGCACGCGCCAAGGCCGCCTCGCCTTCTGGGTCCAGGTTCGCATTGGGTTCATCCAGAACAATCAGTTTGCGATTGCCAAAGAAGGCACGCGCCAGTCCGATACGCTGTCGTTGGCCAGCTGATAGCCTGTTGCCGCGCTCGCCAACCTGACAGTTGTACCCACCAGGCATGCCAATAATCAGATCATGCACTTCTGCCAGCTTTGCGGCGGCCACGACATCCGAAGGTCGTGCGGCGGGATCCATCATCGCGATGTTCTCGGCAATGGTTCCCTGGAACAGCTCAACCCTTTGCGGCAAAAAGCCCGTATACATACCGATCTGTTCCGGGGACCAGTCGGTCAGAGAGACGCCGTCTACACGAATGTGGCCATGTGCCAGAGGCTGCAGCCCGACAAGAGCCCTGGCCAGGGTTGTCTTGCCTGCGCCCGACGGGCCGATAAGGCCCATCGACTGACCCGGCTCAAGGTCGAGAACGGACATCAAGCAGCAGGGGATCCTGCACACCCGGCAACACGACGGAACACCCTTCGACGGACAGATGTCCGACCGGTTCCGGCAATTCGAGCCGATCTTCGGCAACGGCATCATAAGCCAGGACAGAATTCAGGCGGCGTATATTGGTACGGACCTGCATCAGCCCGCGCCAGCCTGCAACGGATTGCTCGACCGGGGCAGCCGCGCGCCCCAGCAGGATCGAGGCAGCGATCATCAGACCCGGGGACAGTTTACCCTGCAGTACAAGGATAACGCCAACGCCCATGATACCAACCTGCAGGCCCATGCGAATAACCTTGGCAAGCGAGGTCAGAACCGCCAGGCGATCCGTTGCAACTGTGCCAAACAGGATGGCCGAGAAGGATTTCATCGTCCAGCGTTCGATCTGGGTGCGTGTCCCCCCCATCGCGTGGACGATTTCAGCATTGTTGAGCATTTCGTCCGCGGCTTCGGTGGCCTCCATCGCGGCTTCGCTTGACGCCTTGTTCGGGTTACGACCAACTATCTCGCTGACAATGCCCAAGGCAAACAGCAATGCGATCCCGACAAGCGCGACCACGCCCAGAAGTGGATGAAACACAAAGATCAGCCCCACAAAGATCAGCGACCAGGGCGCATCAAGCAGGGCAATCAGAATAGGACTGGTGACAAAGGCACGGACGCTCTGGATATCCGAGAGAGGTTGTATCCCATGAACACCGGGTGGCAGTCGCCCTTCCAGGACACTTGCCATGACAACCGGTCCCAGGCGGGCCTCGATCCGAGAGCCCAGTCTTGCGACCAGTCGTTGTCGAATAACATCGAAACAAAAGAAGAAAAACAGCGCAACCCCAGCCCCCACCGTCAGGGTGATCAGAGTTGCCATGCTTCCCGAGGACAAGACCCGGGAAAACAATTGCAACATGTACAAAGGCGCCGTCAGGACCAGCAGGTTAACAAACAGACTTGCAACGAAAATCGACCAAATAAGGCCATGTTGCCCGTCAAACACTTTTTTCGTTCTCATTTCCGCGCCCCCCGGACACACTGAAATTAGAAAATATATACACAACTATTGAAAACGACGCCCTGGCCCAAGTTCTATCCTTGGCCGGGGGACCAGTTTCAAGCGTCTCAAACCAGGGCTATAAAGCAGCGGGCCCCACCCGAAAGAAGGGCCCGCTACCTTATACCGTGACGCTCTTAGACCGGCTCATCACTCAGAGGACCCCAGAGTGTGAGATGGCCATAGTCATGGTCGTCATTGTATGGGAAGCCTTCGTCCCCATCACGAGCCACCACATCAATCGGGTTGTAGTTCGGATTACCCGACGCAACCGCGTTGATGCCGACACCGCCGACGGGCAGCGCATCGTTGCCGATCGAGGTGAACTGGCTGTTGACCGATGTCAGACCCTTGATCGTGAGCAGCGAACCGTTCACTTCAATGGTGGTGTCCGTACCATCGTCGGTCACAACTGCCTGACCGTTTGGCACTTCCATATCGGTGTGCGAGCCATGCAGGGCATCAAAGGCCTCTTGCGAGGAGGTACCCAGACCGTCACCAATGTTGGTCACACGATAGAGGATGACATCCAGTTCGTCGTCAGTGTCGAAGTCATGGATGGTGTCACCTGGCGTTTCGCCATCAACGGACGAGAAGTCGGTGCCGTTCCATACCAAATCAATGATAAAGACATCCTTGCCGGTACCACCATAAAGGTCGTCGTTGCCTTCACCACCTTTCAGGTAGTCGTCGCCAGCGCCGCCCTTCAGAACGTCATCGCCTTCACCGCCATCCAGGAAGTCATCGCCGATGCCGCCATCCAGGGTGTCATCACCGATACCACCGTACAGGCAGTCATCGCCATGCTCACCGTACAGCTTGTCGGCGCCGCTGTCGCCTTCCAGAACGTCGTCGTCATCGCCACCCTTCAGGGTGTCTTTGCCGCCGCCGCCTGACAGGAAGTCTTCACCACTGTCACCGTACAGTCTGTCGTTACCGCTTTGACCATACATCCGGTCGTGATCTTCGTCCCCACGCATGAGGTCGCCTTTGTCGCCACCAAACATAAGGTCGTTGCCGGTGCCGCCTCTCATGATGTCAGAGCCGTCTCCGCCATCCATGCAGTCCCAGCCATCGTCACCGTACATCTTGTCGGAGCTGCCGTTGCCTTCCATACGGTCGTTGCCGTCACCGCCATACATGCAGTCACGTCCGGCATTACCGAACATGTCGTCATCGCCGGTGCCGCCTTTCATACGGTCATGGCCTTCGCCACCGTACATCTCGTCGTCACCTTTGTTGCCGTACAGCGTGTCGTTGCCGTCTTCACCGTAGATGGTGTCATTGCCACCGCCGCCTTTGATGCGGTCATGGCCGTTGTCGCCAGCATCGTCCTGCAGATCGCACATCGGGCAGTACAGATCGTCAATATGCTGTGTTGGCAGTTGCTGGTCTTCGGCCGAACCACTGTCTTCGCGGTAGCAGCAGTCGCCAACCCAATCAAAGACAGTATCGCCGTTTTCTGCAACTTCAGCGCTGTCACCACGGTCACCAAACAGAAGGTCACCGCTTGCTCCACCCGCAACTTTGTCGTTGCCGGATCCACCACGCATGGTGTCTTTGCCGCTGTCGCCCTGCATGTCATCGTTGCCCTGGCCACCATCCATGAGGTCAGCACCGCGGTTACCTTGCATCAGGTCGTCGTCCGTACCACCGTGAATGGTGTCGTGGCCTTCGCCGCCATCGATGGTGTCGTCACCCGAACCACCAAACAGGCAGTCATCGCCACCAGGGATTTCGCCCTTGTCGCCTTCGCCCGGATCGGCACCAACACCAGTGCTATCGCCCGGATAGACATCACCGTAGATCTCGTCGTCGCCTTCGTTGCCGACCACAAGGTCATCGCCCAGGCCACCAGCCATACGGTCATGACCCAGACCACCAGACATACGGTCGTTGCCGGTGCCGCCATACATGGTGTCGTGACCATCGTCACCAAACATGCAGTCGTCGCCGCTTTCACCGTTCATGCAGTCGTCGCCGTAGCCGCCCGACATCCAGTCGTTCGAACCATTGTGGTCAGCCGCTGCACTCTGGTCGTTGCTGTCGTCGCCGTCGCCGTCGTCACCAAACATGGTGTCGTCGCCGTAGCCACCGTACATGACATCGGAGTCTGCACCACCTTTGAGCAGGTCATCGCCCAGCTCGCCGTTGATGTAGTCGCAGCCTTCCTGGCCATCTATGCAGTCATCATCAAACAGCTCGACGGTCTGCTTGTCGTTGTCGCCACCATACAGCCAGTCGTTGCCGGTGCCGCCTTCGATGATGTCATTGCCTCCGCGGCCCTCGATGTAGTCCTGGCCTTCTTCGCCGTCCAGAATGTTCCAGTGGTGGTCACCATAGATCGCGTCGTTTCCGCCGCCACCTTCGGCGTTCATTGCATCGCCATCTTGGTCCAGATCGATCTCATCTGGCTGGGTGTCGCCGTATTCGTACGTCCCGTCGTTCCAGTTGATGTCGTTCTTATCGTCGCTGTGCGTGATATCGCAATCTGGGTCGCAAACTTCCCAAGGTGTACCTGAATCAGGATGTCCCATGATACTAAACTCCATTTTTAAGATCGGCTTCGGAACAAAGAACGGCACTGCTAGAATGCATCGCCAAAATTGAACTTCCCCCGGTAATGTTGGGTTCCCCCCAACGCTCAAAACAAAGGCACAATCTTACCTTCACGAATAATTCACCAAACTCGGGGCCTTAAAAATGCCCCCTTTTGGGGATCATTTGAACAAAATTGATGATAGGTATGTTTCCAAATCCGCAACATTCTGCTGGATTTCTTCATGGAAAACAGTGCCAACAGCCAGCCCCGCCACAAGCACAAGGGTCACCCCTAGCACCCGGCCCCACCGAGAGGGATTACGGGTTTCCTGATGTTCTGCCACAACCTGAGAAAGAGCTTCGCGCATAACGGGTTCGAACTCGATTCGAAGCGCGCCTTCCATGCGGTTGACCGCAGTTTCCAAGCCATCGATCCGCTCGCTCAACGCTGTGCGGTCCTGCTCGGCCTTGGCCGCATACATTTCGCCCACGCCCCGATTCAGTGTTTCGAACAGGGAAACGATCCGCTTGTGTAACTCGGCAAGGTCGGCACGGCGCGCCAAGGCGGGCTCTCCTTCAGTCAACAGCTGACGCAGGCGCTGCATGTCCGCTTCGGCTGTGGACGTGGGAACCTGTTCAACCTGCTCTTCGACGCGGCCCGGATCCGTTTCCTTTTCCGGCCCCGGCTGAAGAAGCGAGTGAGATCCCTTTCTCTCGGGAGCATCCGTCGGTTGCTCCTTGGGAGCCTCTGGTTGCGATCTCTGGTCCATCAAATGCGTGTACTCAGCTTTGGATGTAATCTGGTTCATGATACACGTCCCACCGAGGCTTGCCATGTGAGCATATGTGCCATCTCAGCACGGCACCCCACATTCAACTTTGCCAGAACCCGTTTCGAGTATGTACTGAAGGTCTGTTCCTTGAGACCCGCGATCTTGGCCGCCTGTCGATTGGGCAGCCCCAATTGCATCAGGCCAGCGACGCGAGCCTCGGATGGAGTCAGCCCCATCTTCAGGGCCAGCATCTCGATCTTCTTGCGGTCGGGCTGTTGCGGAATGATGGCAACAACCAGCGGCATCGTATCCCTGGACGCCTGATAGCGCGACAAAGACACAGGCACCGATACCTCTCCGTCAGAGGAGTTCAAAAACAGGATGAAGTCGGTGTCCGAAACATTTGGTTCAATCATACAAGCCTTGATCGCTTTGATGAAACCACCCGTCTGTTGCTTCGTCGCACAGCTCAAGCCTGATGCGGTTTCCTGCAGGACCGTCTTGGCCTCGAGCATGTCACGACCTGATTCATTCACATGAAGGACCTGCCCTGCCGCATTCAATACAAAAACGGCAGCATCCGATTTCTTGGACACGGTCCAAAGCAGAGCATCAACAGCCGCCTTGGATTCCGGGCTAGCCACCTCTCTGATGCAATCCTCTCGCAAAACCGGCCACATCGCACCAAGAATGCCCTTGATCAGATCGATCGACCGCTGCCTGCGCAAACGCAGAAAAATGTGATCGACAACGCCGCTTTCGAATTCACACACGAACGCCAGCCAAGACCCACCCCTGCCGTCTTCGGCCAATGGCGGCAAATCTTCCGCATCAGGATCCAGTAATTTGATAGAAGTAATATCCCCGGGCGAACGATCAATGCGGGAGACAATCGACTGCAGCCCGCAGACGTCAGAAAAAGAGATTGACGAGCCCGAAGATTTGAGCCCGAGATTTGCGCCTGTCACGTCCAGTCGAACAAATGTTGCATCTGTAAATGTTGCTGATGATCTTCGTAAAATTGGAGACTGTATAAATTCAGCAGCCGAAATGGCTGCTTTCTTTGAAATACCCATAATTTCCCCCGGTACTTGATGGAAAGAACTTACCATACCGGTGCGGGTCGAGGAAAAGGCGCATAGGAGTTACCACTCTTGGTCAGGAAACTCGGCTTTTGAGAGATCAGTCATCGTTTGAGATAACTCATAGATTGTCACTTATCCGAATCGGATTACCACCCACAATTATCTATGGTTGTTTAGATCTTGATATGAACAACCATAGGTATTCCGGAATGCCGCTGGAAACAAACTGTTTCCAATGTCGAAATATTGCAGCTTGTGGTTTCCAAGCAACGTTAACCATTTGAGCGTAATATGTCTTCCGAGAGCCGAGGCTCCTGCCATCCCCCTCATCACGTGGCAACCGCATCCGAAGTTCTGGAGAAAACAGAATCTTCTTCCACCGTGGGGCAACATACATTACGATATGATTAAGAAAATTCTTCTGCTTAGTTATATACTTGTGGGTTTCTTTGCCAAGCGGCTATTCGTAAAAAACCCATCAATAATAGTAACAAACTTATGAAATCCAAAAGACGCATGTATTTTGGGCATGTTTTGGATATAGAGACAGGGTTGCGATTGATGTCTATTTTTATTGTTAGTCACAGTCATATGATCAGAGAAATCCTGAGCGAAGCATGCCAACAGCGTGGATTGGATGCGACCGAGATTTGCGATACCTGCAACAAGCTTCAGAGTGTACAGCCCGGGGATGTGGTTATGCTACATACGGGGCGCAACGTCAGCGATGTTGCCGACCAGATCTCATATTTACGAAACATGTGGACCGACCTGCGTATCATGCTGGTGGCTCCCGAAGTTGCCGTTGACGATATCCGGCATGCCTTTCTGAATCAGGTCGAGGCGATTTTGCCGGAAAGTAATTCGACAGAGGCCCTGATCGGAACACTCGCCGTCATCAGCGAAGGCTACAAAGTGGTCCAGGACAATTCAGACGAGACGCCAGAACGTCCCAACGAAATTGCAAAATCCTCGAACTCGATACAGATGCCGCCCTATCTTTCCGGCCCCAACCCGAAGTCGGCTGTGTCGTCGCCTCCCACGTTGTCACCGCGTGAAAGCGCCGTTCTGGAAAAGCTGCGTGACGGGGGATCGAACAAAGACATTTCCAATGCTCTTGGGATCTGCGAGGCCACTGTCAAAGTCCACCTGCGCACCTGTTTTCAGAAGATCGGTGTCAAGAACAGAACTCAGGCCGCGGTCTGGGCCACCGAATATCTGTAGTCATCCTTTGTTCGGATCGTGGCTTGCACCCAGGGACCGATTGTCCCTGGAGTGTGCTTGGTTGGTTCAGCCATCTGGAAACACGACGTTTGAATTCAATTGATCTGAACAGGCATCACAACGTTTTCCGAAACGCTTTAGACAAGTCCTTTCATCCACCCTTGCAGACGGCGGCGGACCGCCTCTGGGTCGCAGTAGCGTGACACAAAATCGAAGCCTGCAGCAACCTGGCGATCGTACCGTTCTCTGTCTTCCCAAACAGCGCGCAACAACCCAGCTACCTCCTTTGGCTTGGCATAGAGAGCCGCATCACCAAACAGATCCTTGTCGCGCGTGGGCGCAACCACCACAACCCCATGAGCCATTGCTTCTATCGCCTCGTTCAGAAGCGGTTGAATTGAATCGGTGTGACCAAAAGCAATGCAGAAATCCAGTTTCTTCATGAAAAGCGCCAAATCGGGCAGATCGACAGGATCAATCTCCCAATTTTCCGGGAAATACTTGAGTTTCCGGCAAACCGCACTGGCTCCGTGCCAGAAATTCACGGAAAACCCTGGAACATCGGCACAATAGGCAGCTTCGACATCCGTTTTGATGCGGGGCCAGAAAATCATATTGTCCAAACCATGATGCCCAATCACAAGTGTCCGCCCGCTATCGTGATTGGTCTCATCCATGTTGAGACGCTGTATTTTGGTTAAAGGAAACCAGATATCCTCTGAAATACCTGGCTTGCCCTTTTTCAGCAATTTGCGAATACGAGAGCTTCCCGCATACCAGTGCGGTTCCAAACCAAACAATGTCCGGCATCTGTGGGTCGCCCTACGGACATGCCCGGTAGATGGCACCCCTCCGTTCCATCGGTCATCTGCCAACAGATCTGCCAATAGAACAACCTTGCCTGTCTTGATCTTGGGACACGCATCGATCTGATGATCCAGAACGGGAGAATGAGAGATCAGCGTCATCTTGCACTCGATCTCGTCTTCCGGGACAATAATATCGATGTTGTCCTGATAGCTGTAGTCGAGATACGCGGTCTCAATTTCGACAAGCCTGCGGTCACCACGAGGCCAATTGAAAACGCCAACTCGAAAACCAAGCTCAGTCGCCGCTTCAAGACAGGCGATATTGTTTTTCAACAATACTCCTCCCTGCCCAAGATCCGAGATCAGAACAAGGTCATAGGTAAAATTGCGAGGCCAGTTGCGAGGCGCCAACCCCTGCGGGATCGGGAAAGGAGATTTCAGGCTGCTCCGCGTATGCGACAGATCTGTCCCCGGTTCGGCCATACGCTGGTTCCGCCAGTAATCAGCCTGGCGGTTGTATTCCTTGCGAATCCCAAAGCTCAGACTGTTGAGATTGGTTCCCGCTTGCTGGGTCAGTGAATTTTCATGCACCAGAAAGAAGGACAGCGGGACATTCGATGCGACAGTGGTAATGGCATTTTCCCCCCACAGAGCTTCAATCCGCTTGATCATTTCGGAATCCGCGTTGGCGGACACACTGTCCCATTCCCCCAGAGTATTCAGATCACTGCGGCGCACCATCAGCGACGGGTAGCTGCGGTGAATATACTCTGGGCTGTCCCGTTGCGGGCGCTGAATGCAACCCATATCCGGATGCACACGCATCATGGCCGAACAGGTTCCGTGCAGCCCAGGATTGATCATAAGAGCCTGCACCTGCTTTTCGATCATCTGCGGATGTGACCAGTCATCACTGTCATGCACGGTGACAAAGTCCCCGGTCGCCAGGTGCAAAGCCCGGTTCCGCGTGGGATAGGCCCCCATGTTCTCGTCGTTCCGGTAGACCCGTATCCGGTCGTCTTCCGCCGCGAGTTCCTGTAACCGCCCCCAGCTGTTGTCAGGGCTGCGGTCTTCGATCGCGATGATTTCAAGGTTCGTCCACGTTTGTGTCAGCAGGGATCGAATGGACACATCAATAAAATCTTCGGCCCGATAAACCGGCACAAGCACACTGACCTTGGGTCCATCAACAGGCGCCCGGGGCGGATCGAAACGAATGTTCCCGAACACCAGCCCCTTGTCGGGATCGGTCAGGCTGATCGGGCTGAAACCATGTTTTTCAAAAAACTCATTCAGCACAGCCAGACGGAGCAGATGCGCCTTATCGTTGTTTCGGAACATCAGCAGATTGTTGCGGGCACAAACAAAGTTCCCATGACCGCTTGCGACTTCCCACCGGCTCAGCAACTCTTCAGCCGGCTTGAACCGACCACAGCGGATCAGGCTTTCGATCAGCATGAGAGCCGCCCGTTCGGATGTGGCCATATCGGGATCTATGGCACTTCCTTCCTCAAAATACTTGATCGTCGCTTCCCAGTTTTCCTGCCCGGCTTCCCACCGTGCCAGTTCCAAGGCTGCCTTGCTCCGGGTGCTTTCAGACTGTTCGGGGTCATTCATCATCTGCTCCAGCCCTGCCCGGCCCAGTGCTGAGAACCCTCCCCATAGTTTCTTACGCCAAGCGGATATCGGCAGGCGGTTGACGGACGACTTGGGTCGCGACAACAAAAAATGTAGTAACGGCGGAACCCCATCCTCGATATTTTTGCCATGGCGAGCAACGTAGAGTTCAGAGTTGAACTCTGGTCCTGGATCCCTTTCCAGAATGCCGCCATACCTCAGGAAATGTTCTTCGGCCGACAACCCGGAAAACGCGACATCACCATATGTCCGATTGTACCAGTCAGCGTCAAACAGTGGAGATTGAGAGAGAAGGTCGAGATGCTCAGTCATCTAAATTGCCATAAAATCCAATACACACAATGCTCTGTCAGCATAAAGCAGTGTGTGTAAATATCATCGCAAAAATAGCTGTCTGCTCGAAAATGTTACCCGACTTCTTTCAACCAGCGGCGCAGCCGCTCGAGAAAGGCAGCGTCAATTCCCTCTCCTTGCAGGACAACGGTTCCCTGACGTGTCATCTCTGCAGAGATCTGTGTTTTCTGTGCGGGCGGCTTGCCCGTTTTCTGCCTGCCCTGCCCGCTCGCAGTGATGGGCTTGCCCAACGTCTCCAACGTTTTTTCAAGCACCGCGATTTCTGCCTCTGGCGAGGTCGCAGGATCATCCTGCAGCGCCTTTACCAAACCCGGACCATAAGTCTGGTCCGCTTCAAGCGCCTTTGACAGCCGCAGACCCAGACGTTCCGGGATTGCTCCGGCATATTTCAGGACCGTGTCCAGGCGGTGGTAGATCGGCAGGAACGAGCGGATCTTGCTTCGTTTTGCACGGCTGGCCGTCCCGAACAGTGCCAGCAAAGCGGCCTTTTCGTCCGGATACACAGACTGTTCCACTGCCTTGGCTGCAATCCGGGCCCGTTCATAGTAACTAAGGCCCACCCGAATTTCGTTCTCTTCGACCATCGACAGATAAGCCGCGGCGGCCGTATCCGGTTTGCGCAACATGGCCTGCACATGAGAGAACCGCGCCTTGTCCCCGGTTTCCTCCAACAGCCTTCGCAAAGCCGTCAGTCGCCGCCACCCCGAAATCAACCCAAAGCGGTCCCCCTGCAACTGCACCACTTCTACTGGATTCTGCTGGCCACGCTCGCTGATACTTTGCATCAGGGCTCGCATTTCCTGATCATCAACTGCGACACGATCCCGAACCAGATAATCTTCTTCGATCTGCTCCAGGGGAATGGACTGGATCAGCCTGCCGCTGTCTCGTGCCAGACGCATTTCATCAGCGAGCTCTTCCAGGGCGGCAATGGTGGCGGCGTCCCCGGAGACCTGACTGATGGGAGCCCGTACGGATGACATACCCCGTTCTTGCCCGGTTGTTGCCGGATCGGGATAATCTGTTCTGGCAGGTGTCAGTCGCTTACGTTTGGCCATCGTGATCTCCTTGCGGGGCGCAGATCCGTGACCCATAAGGATCTCGAACCGCGGCAATTTCTGAGTATGTTTCGCACGCGAAACATATGCGTCACACGGGTTCCTCGGTCTGGATGTGCTGGTCCAGTTCATCTCGTCGCCAGACCCCGAGCAAGAGTTGCTTGAAGGATGCATAGGTCGCATCAAAAACTTCTCGACCACGGACATAGGTTTCGCGATTGAAATCCCGATAGTCCGCCTCGTAGATCCCGTTGACCTGCTCGCCTGCCTGCCCGATCAATGCCGTGTAATCCTGTCGATGCGAACTGAGTGAACGGCCCAGATAGGACTGCATCAACCCAGCCAATTCGGCCTGCTGAGCATTGTCATATCGGGTGATCAGGGCGCGCACGGCGTCCCATTCAAACGCAATCTCGGGCAGGCCCAGGGCGCGGGTCGCAATATTCTCGCCCTCTTCGATGGATTGGAATGTTGCATGCAACATGTCAAAAAATCGCCCGGTACTGTCGAACTCCAGAAACGAGGCCCCCAGAGGGACCAGCAGAATGTCGGCAGCGGCCAATCCATTGATGGTCAGATAGCCAAGCGCCGGCGGGGTATCCAGAAAGATGAGATCATACTCGTCAAGAATCCCGTCCTCGGCCAGCATATCCCCAAGCGCATCCCACAGCTTCCAGGATCGGCCTTGAGTTCTCCAGATTGGAATCTGGAACTCGGCCCAATAAAGATTCAACTGGGATCCGATCAGATCGATGTTGGGCCAGTGGGTCGGCTGGATGAGTGACCCCATTGTCGTCTTGAGAGCTTCGGTGAGAGATTCCTCCATGGGGATCGGAGCTTCGCCCCGATCCAGCCGGGATTTGTTCATTTGCCGCAGGTGCTGACCGTAGTGACGGGCCATGACAGGAAAGACGGTGTTCCATTCATCCTCGACGGTGCCGCCAAAAATGGATGTCATTGACCCCTGACTGTCCAGGTCGATCACCAATACCTTGTAGCCGTCAAGCGCAGCTGACATCGCCAGATGCGCGCAGGTTGATGTTTTGCCGACTCCGCCCTTGAAGTTTGCCACTGCGGTTATCTTTGCCGGAAGCCCTTTCGGTCGGTACGGCAGGTATTCTTTGGACTTCGATCCGGTCGACCCGAAGTGAGCCCTCAGACGCAGGACTTCATCCAGGGTGAACCATTTTGCGCCACCTTCGGTTTCAGATCGCCCTTGGGGAAGTTCCGGGTTCTGCTTCAGGACACGACGGAAATGGGGTGTGGCAACGGGGATCAGATACCGTGTGATTTCCCAGGTGGAAAAGAGCCGAAGCTTGCGCTGACCGTCACTTTGCAAACCCCGGCTGATGAGGTCATTGCGCCCGTCTGTGCAGGCGCTGGCCAGTGTGGAAAAGCCGGCTGTTGTCACCGGATCGGTCAGGGTTTCCAAAGCAGCATCAGGAGAGATGTTGAAGTATGGAGGTTGCTCGACAGCCATGATTTTTCCCATCATGTTCGCATTTTTTGGACATATACCATAAAAAGCATCACATGGAAGAATAAAACTAACCTATTTGATTTTTCTCTTTTTTTCTATGCCTTAAGGGGTGCCATCCTAACGGTCTGATCAACGGCTTCAAAAAAATTTCAAGTTAGATAGATGTTAATTATTAGTTACAGGGATTCCTTGGTGTACCTAAGCTATTGATTATATTTATTTATACAGGGTTTTTCGAGGTGAAGGTGACTCTGAACCCCCGATAAAGTGACTCTGAACCCTCGAAGAGATGATTCCGAACCCCCGATTGCTGCGGTGGACGAAGCCTGTGGATAAATCTAGTGTAGCGTCAATAAAACCACGAAACGATTCACCTCTCATGAATGAGGCAGAATATGAGCAGCGCAGATCTTCCCACTCGGTCCCAGACCGAGGGATTTTTCTTATGCGACATCTTTGATGCGCTTCCCAAAAACGACCTGGCTTCGATGGAGCACCCCCTGTTTTCATTGTCGACGCGGCCAGACCGATCTGTCGTCGAATATGTTCACAACAACGTAAGTGTGCGGATCACCCCGTCTGTTCGGGGCCGTGCGACGATCCACGACAAGGACATTTTGATTTACTGCATCAGTCAGATGATGGCGGCGCTGAATGCTGGTCGAGAGGTTGCCCGCACATTGCATCTCAGGGCGCATGATCTTCTGGTTGCAACCAATCGGGAAACATCGGGGGATTCCTATCGCCGCCTGCGAGATGCGTTCGAGCGGCTGGCGGGGACGCGGATCATGACCAATATCGTGACGGGCGGGATCGATACGACAACGGGGTTTGGCTTGATCGAGAATTGGGAAATCGTGCGCCGAGCCCGTGGCGGGCGGATGGCGCATGTCACGGTGACCTTGTCCGAATGGCTGTTTCGTGCGGTGACAGCGGGGGCGGTCCTGACCCTCAGTCGGGACTATTTTCAACTCCGCCGCCCGCTTGAGCGCCGGATCTATGAACTGGCCCGCAAGCATTGTGGGCGTCAGAGAGAATGGCGTATCTCGGTGGATACCTTGCTTAAAAAGTCGGGATCCAACAGCCCGCGGCGGGTGTTTCGCGCCATGTTGCGGCAGATGATTGAACGAAACCATCTGCCTGAATATGTGCTTGAGGAGTTGCCGGGCGATATCTTGCGTGTTTCACCGCGCCAGGTCGTGGTGGAGGCAGCAGACCAGATCAATTTGTCGCCAGAGGCACTCGAGGAAGCACGGGATCTCATGCCGGGTGCCGATGTCTACGCGCTAGAGGCGGACTGGAAGCGATACTGGCGGGCCAGCGGTCGACCACCATTGCGCTCGCCTGACAAGGCTTTCCTGGGGTGGGTGCGAAAAGTATCGTCCGGGTAAAACCACCGTACGCTCGATTAAGGTCAATTCCATACTGTAGCGCGTTACTGGCGCTCGAATTGACCCATATCAGCGGAGCTACCCATGACACAGATCTCGCCCTTGCTTGGCATGCCATACCTGCAACCATCTCAGGCGCAGAAACATGTCACTCACAACGAGGCGCTCCGGCAGCTGGATGCTGTAGTGCAACTGTCGGTGGCAGAGATTGCGACCACAACCCCCGGAATCCCCGTCCATTGGAGAGCGTTATCTGGTCGGAGCCAATGCGCTGAATGCCTGGGCGGGTCACGACCATGAGGTTGCGGTTTTTGCCGAAGGAGGATGGCAGTTCTTCCCCCTGCCCCCGGTTGGATTGCCTATCTGCGCAATGCACAGGAATTTGCGACTTTTGATGGAACGGCCTGGGCTGTTCTGGTGCCCCCGGGGGCGACCACGTTGGGCGTCAACACCTCGGCGGACGACCATAACAGGCTGGCAGTCGCGTCCGAGGGGATCCTGTTCACGCATGATGGTGATGACCAGCGGCTCAAGATCAACAAGGCCAGTTCATCCGATACCGCCAGTGTGTTGTTTCAGGACGGGTTTTCCGGGCGGGCCGAGATGGGGCTTGCCGGGCAGGACGCTTTTTCGATCAAGGTAAGCCCGGACGGGAGTGATTGGGTAACCGCTCTGGACATCGACCCGGCAACAGGGGCTGTTTCGGGACAGGGGGTTCAGCAGAATGCGGGTGACACCACCCCGGGGCGCTTGATGCTGGCAGAACATGGCGTGTTGCGCAGCGAAATTGTCGGGCCGGTCAGCCAGGCCGGGGGCTTCCAACAGGTGCCATTCTGGAGCGCACAACAACGGCAGACGGCCATGTGGTGAAATGGGCGGATGGGTCTATCATGATGAGCAAGACAGTGACGGTGGATATCGGGACCGGCAGCCCGCAGGACTTTGACTATCCGGACACGATTGCCACGGTTTTGGGCGGCGGTTTTGTTGGCGCAAAACCGTCAGAAGCGTCTGGAACCGGAGGGGTGAGCCGTCGTCAGGCCATGGCGGACATGGCGGTTTGGACAAACAGCGACAGTTGGAAAGTGCGCCTTCCCCAGGCGGTGTCTTCGGACACGCTGGAGGTCACTTTGACGGTTTTTGGCCTATGGGTCTAGGCGGCTGACACGCGTGGACTTTCAGGATCGGAATTGATAACCCGTCGAGGTCAATTTGGACCACCGATAGGTTATAAAATGAAGATAGAAGAAACCGCCCTGCCGGGGGTTTTGATCCTGACCCCTGCCCGTTTCGGAGATGCACGCGGTTTCTTCAGCGAAAGCTGGAATGAGCGGACGCTGGCGCAGCACGGAATTCATCAGCGGTTCGTGCAGGACAATCATTCGATGTCCATGCAAGTTGGAACCATTCGGGGGCTGCATTTCCAGTCCCCGCCTCACGCACAGGCAAAACTGGTGCGCTGCGGGCGTGGCGCATTGTTTGATGTGGCCGTCGACTTTCGCCGTGGCAGCCCAACCTGGGGGCGCTGGGTTGGTGTGGATCTCAGCTTTGAGAACGGACGTCAGTTGCTGATCCCAGCGGGCTTCTTGCATGGGTTTGTCACGCGCGCCCCAGAAACCGAGATCGTCTACAAATGCACCGACTACTATGCGCCGGAGTGCGATGGTGCGGTGCGCTTTGATGATCCAGACATCGGGATTGACTGGGGGATTGACCAGGACAGCGCCACGCTGAGTGACAAGGACGCGGCTGCACCGCGTCTGGCCGAGATTGAAACACCATTTACGTATGAGGTAGAGGTATGAAGCTTCTGGTGACCGGGGGAGCCGGGTTCATCGGATCGGCAGTGGTGCGCGAGGCTGTCGCCCGTGGGCATGAAGTCGTCAACCTGGATGCTCTGACCTATGCCGCCTGCCTTGAAAACGTAGCTTCGGTGAAGGACCACTCGAATTACAGGTTCGAGAAGGCCGATATTCGCGACCGCGAAGCTCTGGATCGGATTTTTGATGCGCACCAGCCGGACGCTGTCATGCATCTGGCCGCAGAATCCCATGTCGACCGTTCGATTGACGGTCCGGGTGACTTTATCGAGACCAACATCACCGGCACATACAACATGCTCGAAGCGGCTCGTCGCTTCTGGATCACGCAGGGACGCCCCAAGGGATTCCGGTTCCACCATGTGTCCACGGATGAAGTGTTTGGTTCGTTGGGTGAAACCGGACTTTTTACCGAAGATACGGCCTATGCGCCCAATTCGCCTTACTCGGCCTCCAAGGCTGCAAGCGATCATCTGGTGCGGGCCTGGCAAGAGACCTACGGCTTACCTGTTGTCATGAGCAATTGCTCGAACAATTACGGCCCCTATCATTTCCCCGAAAAGCTTATCCCGGTCGTTATTCTGCGCGCCCTGGCAGGGGAACCGATCCCGGTTTACGGGGACGGGTTGAATGTGCGGGACTGGCTGTATGTCGAAGATCATGCCGATGCTCTTTTGACGGTGTTGGACCGTGGCGAAATTGGCCGCTCATACAACATCGGAGGCGAGAACGAAGTCAGCAACATCGACCTTGTCAGGCGGATCTGCGCCATCCTTGATGCCAGGCAGCCCAGTGTGCGCCCCTATGCAGAGCAGATCACCTTTGTCACGGATCGCCCGGGACACGACCAGCGGTATGCGATCGACCCGGCTCGCATTCGAAACGAGCTGAGCTGGCGTCCGTCAGTGACCCTGGACGAAGGGTTGGCCAAAACCGTGGATTGGTATCTGAGCAATCGGGACTGGTGGCAAGCCTTGCAAGCGCGAGATGGGGTTGGAGAACGCCTGGGGCGTTTGCCATGAGGGTCTTGGTTTTCGGAACAAGCGGGCAGGTCGCGCGCGAGCTGCGCAGACGGTGCCCCGCAGGGGTACAGATGACCGCGCTGTCAAGGGATGAGGCAGATCTTGCCGATCCAGAAAGCTGTGCTCAGGCCGTCGCCAAGCATGCCTGTGACGCGGTGATCAATGCCGCAGCTTATACGGCCGTCGATCAGGCAGAGACCGAAGAAGAGTTGGCGACAGTTGTCAATGGAGCAGCACCTGCAGCGATGGCGCGTGCGGCCGCTGCGCAGGGTGTTCCATTCCTGCATGTGTCGACGGATTACGTCTTTGATGGTGGCGGGGAGCGGCCCTGGTCACCAAAGGATGAGACAGCGCCTGTGAATGCCTATGGGCGCAGCAAGCTGGTCGGAGAAGCCGGGGTAAGTGCCGCCGGCGGGGTGCACGCGATCTTGCGTACCTCCTGGGTGTTTTCTGCGCACGGTAGCAATTTCGTCAAAACCATGCTGCGTTTGGCGCAGACGCATGAGAGCCTGCGTGTTGTGGATGATCAGATTGGGGGGCCGACGGCCGCAGCAGATATTGCCGACGCACTCTGGGTCATGGCCAGAATGCTGTGGGATGGCAAGGGCAGGTCGGGTATCTATCACTTTTCCGGCGGTCCGGACGTCAGTTGGAAATGTTTCGCGCGCGAAACATTTGCAATGTCAGGGGCCAAAGTCGACGTGTCGGGAATTCCGTCGTCGCAATACCCGACGCCAGCAGCCCGACCACTGAATTCGAGGCTCTATTGTGATGATTTAGGGTCTGTTTTTGGTGTTTCCCGCCCGGATTGGCGGTTAAGCCTTAGGGATGTGGTTTCAGAAATTCAGGGGATAGAATGAAAAAACGTAAGGGCATCGTTCTGGCAGGCGGCTCCGGAACCCGACTATATCCCATTACGATGGGGGTCTCGAAACAGTTGTTGCCGGTCTACGACAAGCCGATGATCTATTACCCCTTGTCTGTGTTGATGCTGTCGGACATTCGCGAGATTGCACTGATCACGACACCCGAGGATCAGAGCCAATTCCAGCGTCTGTTGGGGGATGGGTCGCAATGGGGGTTGTCCTTTACCTACATCGTTCAACCGTCTCCGGATGGTCTGGCGCAGGCCTATGTCCTGGCGGAAGAGTTCTTGGACGGGTGTCCGTCGGCAATGGTTCTGGGCGACAACATTTTTTTGGGCATGGGCTGCCGGAGCAACTTCTGAAAGCCAACATGCAGGTCGAGGGTGGTACCGTTTTTGGATATCAGGTGGCGGATCCGGAACGCTATGGCGTTGTGGACTTCGATGCCCAGGGCAATGCGACCTCGATCGTTGAAAAGCCGCCCGTACCTCCGTCCAACTATGCAGTGACCGGGTTGTACTTTCTTGATGCCTCTGCGCCGGATCGTGCGCGGAACGTGGCCCCATCAGAGCGCGGAGAGCTTGAGATTACGACATTGCTGGAAAGCTACCTGACTGAGGGGAGCCTGACTGTCGAACGCATGGGGCGTGGATACGCATGGCTGGACACAGGGACACATGGCAGCATGCTGGATGCCAGCAATTTTGTCCGCACGCTGGAAAAACGGCAAGGTTTGCAGACCGGGTGCCCTGAAGAGATCGCCTTTGCCAAGGGATGGATCGATCGGTCAGAGCTCGAGGCTCTGGCGCGAAAATACGCCAAGAACGATTACGGCCGGTACCTGCTGCAGTTGCTGCAATGAGCAAGCTCAGACACGGTTCAGTATCGCACTGACCCAGAGTGCGGCATCGCCCAACAGACTCTGTCTATAGACGCCAGAGGCGCGCAAGGCCGTCAGGCGACGCAGGAGCGGGGACTGGCGGCCGCTGGCAAAGGTCGACAACGCTTGCTGGTTGTCGGGAGTGAATTGATCCGCGACGGCGGACAGGGCGGTCATGTTCATGTCATTCCACCGCCGAAAACGCCCCTTTAGCACCTGGGTAACCCGAGACATCCCTGCCTGCAGGCCGTGATGCGCCCCGATTTCGTTGCCGTCATGTTGACGATAAAGCAGCCCGGGTGTGTCATCGCGAACAATGCGGCCGCCGAGGCCGGTGATCATCTGGTAGATCCACCAGTCATGCATGGTGACAGAACGCACGTCTAAGGTGGCATTACGCAAGAACCTGGCGGCGGCGGCGTTCACCACAATGGTATTCCCCGCCACGACATTCTGAACCAGCGCATTGCGGAACGTCAGGGCACGCTGCGGGGTTCGAGACAGCTGTTGATTGCTCAGGGATGCGTCACACACCAGGGTGGGACTGCAGTACAATGCCGGGTCATCTGCTGGATGATCGGCCAGATGTGAAACGGCCCGTTCCAGTTTATGCGGAAGCCAGACGTCATCCTGGTCGCAAAACGCCAGGTAATCGGCTTGCGGATCAGAGTGCTGTAGCAGGTGCATGAAATTGGCGGCAGCACCCGCCTGAGGGCCGGATATCATTTTGATCCGATCAGGATCATGTTGCGCAGCGAAACCTTGCAAGACCTCGTAGCTTCCATCGGTTGATGCATCATCGCTGGCCAGCAGGCTCCAGTCAGAGTGGTCTTGCGTGGCGATACTGGCAAGCTGCTCGCCAAGGTAGTCGGCACCGTTGTAGACGGCCATCAGGATCTGGATATGGGGCAGGGTGCACTCCGTGTCGAATTTCAGGCTGTACTATCAAGCGTTTCCTGCCTTTGTAAACGGTTTCTGGGCGCGTCGGTGTGTATTGCTTTTGCCTATTGGGTAAACTATCAAAATCAGTGTTAGAGACGGGCCGTCCGAAAGGTGTCACGATGAAAACGATTTTTCATGTAGGTCATTCAAAGACAGGCAGTACAAGTCTCCAATCCACATTTTTTGGATCACGGGATCAATTGATCCAGAAAGGTGTCCTGTACCCAGTTGATGTTAATGGGTACTACAATAATCATAAGCTGTTGTCGGCGGATTTGATGGCGCAGCAGAAGGTTCCGCGTCATATTCTGAAAAATTTTTCTCATGATGAATTGCAGGCTGCGCGCAAGAGGCTGCAGGGTGGTATTCGGACCCAGATTGAAGCGACGCAGCCCCAATGTCTGCTATTGTCTTCAGAATCTCGCTTTGGGACTCTTCCAAGTGCAGGGCGAAAAAGGTTTCGCAAAATACTGGAGAAGTTCGGCTCTGAAGAAATCGAAATCGTTGCCTATATCCGGCAGCCATCCAAATGGTACCTGTCTGCTCTAAACCAGTGGGTTCGGCGGTCGTCCAGCGTCAGACCTCTCCAGGCCCTGAACCTTAAGAATCAGACGACGCAATTTGCTGAAGACTACGGGGTCGATCACGTGCATTTGCGACCATTCGCTCGTGAGGCATTGGTTGATGGAGATGTTACGGCAGATTTTTGTGCTCACTTCCTGACGGATTACGGCGTCACGCCTGAGAGCCTCAACATTGATCAAAACGCGAATGAGTCTATCTCCAATGAAGCGATGGATGTTGTTCGCCGTTTCAGAGAGCGTTTTTTTCCGACCAAGGATCACAAGTTTGTTTCTGACGGTGAGAAGCTTGTTCAGATACTCATGAAGCTGGAGAGTGATCTGAAGATGCCCAAACCGCAATTGCGTGCGGGTTTGGCCGATTATCTGGATTATAAGAACCGTGATCTTGTGGATCTGAGAAACCAGTACGGTCTTGTCTTGCCGGGATACGATTATGATCGGGCTGAGAAGGGCGAAATCGGGAATCTGAGTAAAAATGGTCATGCTTTGGAAGATCTTGTCGAGATAGATCGAGACGCTCAGGCCGAATTGATTTCCAGGGTGTCAAAGCATGACTGGATCCGATCACATTCCAAACGTGCAGAGTGGTTTGATGGTCTGCTTGAGCAGATCAATCCGAGTTTAGTTAAGGTCAGCGCTAATCGGGTTGCTTCCGAAGAAGGCGGAGCCTCCAATGATATTCAACCAGTGGGAGAAAATTCAATGAATGAACAGACTGAAAATGCGCGCACCCCTGAAGAGCAGGCCGAGCGGGATCTGGCTGTAGCTTTGGCGCGCGCCATTTTTCGCGAGGCAAACGGAGGCGAACTTGGTGACAAGGAAGCGCGCCAGCAAGCATGGGCTGAAAACCGCCGTGACTATCTCAAACAGGGGCGAGCTGTTCTGAAACAGTTGCGCAGGAGGGGTTTGAACTCGTCAAATCCGAGGAGGAAGCAGTCTAGAGCTTTCGGTCTTCAAGAGCAGGATCCATGATCCTGCTCCAGTAGTTTGAGCAGCCTTTTTCATTTGACTAACTGTGCCTGAGTTCCTCCTGGCCGCTTTGACTGTGTCGGGAAGAAATCGTGACTTTAGCGCAGTTCGGTGATTTGGTCCCGTGTCGCTTGATCGCGACCGGGTGCACTTGACTGCGCAGTCCCTTACTCTTGTTGCAGTAGTGCCTTTGCCCGATTGCGTGCGTTCTGGCTCATACGGGACATCATCTCAGAATCTGACACCAATTGCGCCACGGCATTGGCGGCGGCCTTTGGCGTATCGGGGGGCACCAGAAACCCACTCTGGCCGTCTTCGACAAGAATCTGTGGATGCCCGCGCGCATAGCTGACAACAGGTCTGCTGACGGCCATGGCCTCCAATACGGTTCGGCCAAAGGATTCCGCAAACCGCGACAGCGAGACAACGATATCGCTCATGGCGATGGCCGTTTGTGGCTGATCCACATAGCCTGGGGTTTCAATAAAGTCGGGCAGGGGTCGCAGAGCTTCTAGGTCGGTGCTCTCGGGGCCAATCAGCAGGCAGCGCACGAAAACTCCCATGTCATGCAGATGCGTGGCCATCTCGACAAAGTCTTCGACACCCTTCTTGGCGATGTTGCTGCTGATCATTGCCACACAGGGTGGCCTGCGTCCTGAATGGGACAGATTGAACAGGGCGGGGTCAATCTGATTGGATATGACGGTCGTACGGTCAGGAGCTGCCAGCCAGTTCTCGACTGCCGGGCTGTTGACGACAAATGTGTCAGCTTCGTCCAGAAGCCAGCCGCGAATGGTGCTGGCATCGGCTCCAAGATAAGTCCGCAAGGCGGTATCCTGCTCTGGCAGCTCATGCACATGTACAGTCAGATGAAGGCCCGCCTTCTGGGCTGCCAGGACCGGTGCATCCAGAACCAGCGTGTTGATATGCACCTCCTGGGGATGATGCATGGTCAGAAGATCTTCGAGCGCTGCAAGGGTGTCTGGATGGGGGCTGCGGCCCACTTGCCGCCACTGGTACGGGATGATCTGTACACCCACGGAACGGGTACACAGAGCCTGGAGATAGTCCTGCGACCCGATATGTGGCAGGACGACCAGCGCATGGCGTCCTTCGGCGTTAAACCTGTCCAACATATCCAGAAGACAGCGCTCGGCTCCGAACAATTGCTCGCCGGCCTGGTGGCCAAAAAATACAATGTCCGCAGGGGTTCCTGCAAATGTCCCTTCAAAATGGGGCAGGGGGCTATACCCCGCCGCGCGACCGCCTTCAGCCAGGAAATGCAGGACCGGGTTTACGTCGCTCTGATCCGGCAAATAAGACAGCCTGTACCCGGTTGTGCTGAACCGGGGGGACGGGTCACGGCCCTGTGCGGCACCGCTTTTTAGGTAATGTACGGCCGGATCCACTCCGGCATGGCGCACGTCTTCGTTGGCGGCCAGATACCACGCCGCATCAAACACAGGCGCTTGTCGGATCAGATCATCCGGGTACAGATCTGCTTCGGGATCGCCCACAGCAAGGGCATCGGGAATGGCAAACGGACGTCTGTCGGGCTTTTCTGGCAGGTATAGAGCCGAAACGGGGTCTGTCGGCCCGTCATGCTCTTGATCGTCCCGGGCCCGGGTCTGCCATCGTGTGGCGGCATTGTGGTAATCCGCGCGCAGCCCTCCGACTTCGGTTGAGTGGTGGGTTGCACTCTGTCCGGTCAGGCTGTGGGCCCCGCTTCGTCCCAGGGACAGGGGAACACCGGGCAGAACCTCGGTCAGGGCCGAGCTGCCAAAGGCCGCCATCAGGCGATAATAATATTCCGTATCGGCCCCCACGCGCACGCGGTCCCAATATCCAAGGCGGTCCAGAACCGACCGGCGGATCATCAGGGAGGAGACATTACGATGAACCAGCCCTTCGGGCTCCATGCGCCATCGCTCGAAAACAAGATCGGTCGAGCAGCGCACCCAATGTGACAGGCTGCCCATTGTATCAGGGTCTGCCATGAGCGCTTCGACCTGAAGCCGGATCTTGTCCGGATGGGCCCAGTCATCTGCATCATGAACAGTCAGGAAATCGCCCCGAGCAGCGGCCATGCCACGGTTGCGGGCAATATATGCCCCTTCGTTCCGGTCTGCGTCCAGCACGCGAATGCGAGCATCAGAGTCTGCAAATCGCTGTGCAACGGCCAGGGTGTCATCGGTTGACCCATCATCGACCACCAGGATCTCGAGGCTTTTCCAATGCTGCGCCAGCAACGAGTTCAGGGCCGTGGGGAGCGTCGGGGCGGCATTGTAAGCGGGAATGATGATGCTGACCAATGGCCCGCTTTTGTCGGACAGGAAAGAGAACAGGGCGCGCCGGGGTCGGATGCTGTCCAACGGTGCCCCTGGTTCCGGGGCCTGTCTGATGCGGCCGACCTTGGCTCGGGCCCAGATTCGATTGAGCTCACTGTATGCCTGCCCGCTGAGGTTGGCTGCCATGAGACCAAGCTCTGGTGAGTTCTCCCAGATTTGTTGGGCACGGTGCAGCAGATCCAGAGCCCGGGTGTGGTCACCGGTTGCCCAGGCGCATTGTATTGCCAACAGGGTGGCACCAATACCCGGGAGCTTGGGCAGAGGTCCGCTGGCGGGGACAATGCGTTGACACTGGATATCCGCATCATGCCAGCGCGCATGCGCGCCGTGCCAGCGTGCAAGCCACCAACAGGCCATATCCCGATCGGCGCTGGCGGGGCCTGCGGCCTGTGCCTCAAGAACAGGTTGCCCTTGTTCTTCATATCCAGACCACAGGTCGCGTTCACTGTCTTCTCCGGACAGGGCATGCGGCAGACGGCCCTCGCCCCGACCAAACTGGTCATAATGGTGCCAGGGATCTATCCCCGAGGCCGCCACGTCGGGATAGGCCGCAAGATACCATTGGGGGTCAAATTCGTGTTGATCGTCCTGTTCAGGCATAACTGGCCTGGGCAAAGAACGGCAGTAGACGCGTGAATTCTTCCGGGCTGAAACTGCGTGGTTCCAACTGAAACTCGGCCATGCGATCGATGCGTTTGGTTGGTTTAGCCAAGGCTTCGACGTCATGATATTGCGGGCGGTCAAAATAATTATCAAACAACAGGCGAACTGGCTGGGTTATCCGCAGGCACACAGTTGCAAAGCAGGCCGACCTGAACCGCCCGTTGATCAGGACGAGATCGGGATGCTGAAAAAAGGACTGGTCCCAGATCTCGACAGGATAGTGATGGAATTTCGTCCACTGCGCCGGGGCAAGAGGGCGCCCCAGGGGCCAACCGGACCGATGTCGGCCGCATGGATGATCACTGGTGATCTGGTTTTCATCTGGTCCAGATCGCTGCGCAGTTCCATCGCCCAGTCCGGGTCGGATTCCACGCATTGGATGAACTTGCCCGGTTGCTGTGCTGCAAGCAGGGTTGTCTCGCTGGGGCCGTATTCCAGAATGACCTCTGCCTGAGCGTATCGCTTGGACAGGTGGTTTCGAACTTTTTGGGAAAATTCTTGAGCGATTTGTCCCCGGATGAAATGCTGTCCTGACCCTCACTCATTGCAATCAATTTCTTTTTCGGCGTGGATGACGGTTCCGGGTACGATCAGCCGGACATCAGGGTGTTGAAGCATTTCAAAGAACTCGGCTGTAAAGCGTCCCGGGACGCGTTTGGTGTCAGGATGGTGATCGATCCCTGCACAATGACCTGCCTGTGTATGATCCCGCAACAGGCCGTGCATTTTCGAGACTGTTTCGGGGTTGGTGCAATCGCCGCGCAAGACCAAATCCAGCGCCACCGGGCCATCCGGTTTCTGAAACATCTCAACAGGGATCATATTGCGCCGCAGGGTCTGGTTTTCAGGGCTCAGAGGATCGGGTTTCTGATGGCAGTATTGTGCAATCTCCCGATAGAAGCGGCGCATACCATAGTAAATGCTGCTGACATGGGTTTGCTTGGCGCGGGTCAACGAATTGTCGTCATTCAGGGCCAGCGCCAATGGCGCCTTGGGGCAGATTTTTATCAGAGAATTACGGCCGTGAACCGCCTGCATTCGCCAGATAAGCTCGGTATCGGCCGAGATGCGAACGTTGTCCCACGGACCCAACTCGTCGAACAGGGAGCGACGGGCCATGAAGGTTGAATGGCTCCAATCGATCAGGTTTGGTGAAATCCGCCAGTCCGGAGTGACGTGCAGATCAGGGCGCACACGCACCCAATGGGCTGCAACGCCCAGTGCAGAGCCTGAAACCAGGGCCTTGATCTGGGTTTCGATCTTCTGGGGGTGGGACCAGTCATCGGCATCATGGGTCGTAACAAAATCCCCTTTTGCCACCTCCATTCCACGGTTTCGCGCCGGATATGCTCCGGTGTTTCTGGTCTGGCGAATGGGTTTGATCCGAGGGTCTTCTGCAGCCATCTTCTGCAGGATCGCAAATGTGTTGTCAGGGCTGCAGTCATCGACGGCAACAATTTCGATGTTGCGATAGCTCTGCTGACATAGAGACCGAATGGCGGCTTCGACCGTTTGTTCGGCCCTGTAGATCGGCATGATGATTGAAACAAGCCCGTGGTCAGCGGGGCAGACATGCACACTGCTGCCTTCAATGTTGCCCAGTGATAATGGTTTTGCGGGATCTCGCAACTGAAGGGTGCTCAACTCGGCACGGGTGTAGACCTTGTTGAACCAGGCCAACCTTTCAGCGTCCGTTTCACATGTGTTGGCAAAGGCAAGCGTGACATGAGGATCAGTTTCGTAGCCGGGCAGCTCCAGACAGCGTTGCAGAAGGTCCCGGGCTTTCTCCGGGGATTGCATCTGCTTCAGTATGAAGGCGTGGATCATGTAGCGGGTTTTTGTGTCGGCAAAATCCGGGGCAATCGTGTCGATCCGCTCCATGATGTCCCGCGCGGTTTCAAGTTCGCCATCAAACGCTTTTCGAACCGCAACCTCGTAGGCGATTTCAAACCGTGTCGCCTGCGTTTCAGCAGAGCTGTTCATCAACTCCATCAACTCGGGAACAACGGTTTCGGGGTTGGGCTTGACCACAAATAGTCGGTCAGACGTCTTGCTCGCGCGGTCTTCTTCGTTGTTTTTATCCGGCGGCCTTCCTTTTGGCCGAAACGCGCATAATGCAGCAGAGGATTCAATCCGGTATCAGCGACATCCGGGTAGCATTCAAGGTAGAACCGGGTGCTGAAGTTCTTGCCCGGATCCCGCCCCATGGCGGCGCCGTATTTCAGGTAATGCTCGGCAGGCTCCATGCCCAGTTCAGCAACATCAGGGTAGGTTTCCAGATACCAGTTCCGATGCACATGACCGGTTTTGCGAATGGTCGTGATCTGCTGCTGGAGATCCATTACTCACTGATCCTTGTGCAGCTTGCGGTTCTCCGATTTGCCGAACATTTCATGATGAACCAGGGCGTTGAAACCATGCTGTGCCACGTCCCGATTGGCCAGATAATATGCCATGGTCTTGAAGTTCGGCCCGGGATCCCGTCCGTCCAGGTTGCCGTGCAGAACATAGTGCTGAGCCGGGTCCATTTTGCTTTCGGCGACATCGGGATAGGTTTCGAGATACCAATTTGCGTCGAACAGCTCGCTTTGCCGGACCGCTTCGATCTGAGCCTTCGTGCTGGGCAAGCTGGCCCGAGATGGCGCATCCCGACGCGTCAAACGTGATTTCCCCACCCTTTGCATCGAAATTTCAGCGTTGCGAAGTTCGATCAGAACCATTTGCCGTTCGTTCTGGCCCTCCAGGTCCTGTTGCCACCGTTTCTTCTCCGCCTCAAAGAGGCGAGTCAGCGCAACCAGTTCGTCGGTTTGTCGTGCGACTTGCGCTTCGAATGCCGCGACCTCGGCATCCACCTCTGTTCTGTCGCGTGCGCTTTCAAGCTGCGTGCGTGCGGCATTCAACTCTGTCTTGAGATTTTCGATTTCAACATCCTGCACGTTAGCGCGGGTTTGCATTTTGGACGCCGCCGCCTTCAGGGTCTCGATGTCAGTCTCTTTCTCAGTCAACTCAGCTTTGGCCGAAGCAAGGGCTTCCTGCGCCGTTTCAGCCTCCGCTGTCTTCTCCTCTGTCGCAAGCGAACGCTTTTTGACCTCTCCTCGCAACCAGTTGATCTTGCTCTCGTGCTTCGCGTTCTGCTCGTCTCTTTGCTCGAGCAGGTTCACGAGCTTCCCCATTTCCCTATCCTGACGCTCGACCGTGTCTTGCAGGGTTTCGGTGCGATTCTGGTTTTGCTGCATCTGCTCTTGCAGCTGCGCCAGTTGCTGCTTTAGCAAATCGGAATCCGAGGCCTTCGGTGTCATCTCGGCCAGGGTTTCGAGGGTCCGCGTTCTTTCGTTTTGTGCCTCTGTCAGAAGCTGTTTGAGGGATGTGATTTCATCGAAGTGACGACTGTCCGACAATGCGATCTGCTGGCTACGGTTTTCATAAGCACTGCGGAGCTTGCTCAGCTTCTTTTGTGTGCTCTGGTTGGTTTTCTGTTCTGTTTCCAGATCTTCCTTCAACTGAGAAATCAGTTTCTTCTGCTGGATTTTCTGGCTGCGCTCGGTTTTGGCCAAATAGGCGTTGCTATGCGCCTTGCCCAATCGAAAAAACACTTTCTGAGTTTCCGAATATCCCGGGTCACCCAATTTCAGGCGGGCAAGGGATGCCAAGCGATTTGGGGCTTCCACGCCAAGGTGCAGGCCAACCCCCTTACCGTGTTCCAGGGTGAAATCGATTGCTTCCAGACCCAATTGGTTTTGGCACGATTCACGAGCCTCCATGAGTGTGGGGTCACTCATTCCATGAAGCAGGACGGTGCACCGCGGCGACAGCCTGTCCCGCCAAATGCTCAAATCAGCGGGCAACCTGGCGAGGTCGAGGTAAAGAAGATCGATGCTTTGTGCGCCGAACCGCAGTGCCGCCTGTGATCCGGGTTCGCTCAACAGGGCTGAAAAATCTTCGTAGTTGTTGACGTTGTGGTGCTTTGCGGCATAGCTCGGCTCGTTGGGGCCGATATTGAAACAACGGCTTTCCAATCCAAGCCGTTCGACGGCTTGGCACATGGCAAAATATGGCTCGGCCGCGGCTTCGGTGTCTTCAGTTAGGACCGTCAGCACACGGGGTGACACGCTTTCGACAATCCAGAACAGGAATGGGAGGCTGCCGATGGCGTCGGTGCCGGTTAGATATGCGGCCTGCCAGAACAGGCTTTTCGAGGCCAGCGGTTGAATGATGTTGATGCTCGACGGTCAGCTTGTCAGTCTGCACTTCTGTTATTTTGGATACCATTCCAGAAATCCCAATAAAAAATTTTACGCATTGAGCCCTCTTAGCGTGACGCTAGGCTGTACGGTTGTAAATGGCCTTGGTCAGCTTGAGCCAGAAGGAGCTTTTCAGGGCATTGCGATATGCGGTGTCTTGCGGCAGCGTTCCCGGGTTCAGAGCAAAATCCGGTTGTCGGGTTGCCAGACGTTCGTGGAGGGCGGCGTTCCAAGGCGCAACGTGCTTGCGCAATTGGTTCTCTTCGGACCCGACATAGATCATGGTTTTTGTATCGTCGCCCAATTCTGACTGCATATGACTGCGCACCAGTTCCAGCAAATCCGTGTTTGCGGCCTTGGGGCGTGCAATCATTGAGGCAACCCACGAGGCAAGCGGATCAGGAGAGACATTGGCCATGCCGCTGTCGTATCTGTCCTTGAGGTTGTCTGCTGTCAGGGTGCAGCCGATCAGATCCAGCATGTAGCTTCGGATACCGTCACCTGCACAGGCGGTCAGGTAGTCGACATAGTGTATCTCGTCTTCGGCAAAGCTGTTGCGCAGATGGTTGTCCAGTTCCAGATAATTCATGAACAGGCCGCTGGCATATCCGGTTTTCATGGCATTCTGAAAGAAGTGTCCCCAATAGGGTGGTGCCTGCTTTTTTGAGATTTCCAGATAGATGGATTGCAGGAACGACACCTGGTCACGCAACACGCAGATCACTTTGACTTCGTCGAACTGGTCGATGAACGGGCGGATGGCCTGCAGGTCCACACGGGTCTTGGGGTGGCCCCGGGAGAACTCCTCGCTGCTCAGGAACACGGTATGATCCCCGTCGGACAAGGTCTGGGCCAACTTCTGCCAGGCGGCCATCGACCCTTCGGGCAGGTGAAAATTTGGGGTAAGTTTGATCCAGTCGGTGACCAACCCGTGGTGGCCTTCGAAACGGCCGATGTTGGGGTATATCACCCCGTGACTGGCCAGCAGCTTGCGATTGTTGAAAAAGCTTTTCTGAATGGTTGTCGTCGCGGTTTTATGCGTGCCGATATGCAGGATCAGTCGTGCCATTGGCGACCTTCTCGTTTCTGTGTCTCGCGGCGCCAGTTCCCCAGGACATCGAGCCAAGCCGTATCATATTGTTGCGATGGTTCCAGCATGGCTTTTTCAGCCCACTCGTTCCAGGCGTTTACGAACAGTTCCTGGCCATAGGAATCGGCAATCCGATGTTGGCTGAGCCCACGCAGCCAGCGTGTAAAGCTGGCTGGATTGGCGCCATAGGCGACATGCGCCATCCGTCCGCGCCGGGCCGTGTTGTCCCACGACGGCATTACCCCGGCAATCGTGTTTCCAGCCCTGGGGCGGGCCGTGGACAGGCTGTTGTCGATGACGGCGTTGTAGTCGTAGATCAAGCCAGAAAACCCGTCGTTCACCTGTATGTCCAGCTGGTTTCCCTGAGGGCCGCCAAAAAGATAGTTGTCCTCATCCACCATGCCGTGTGGTGGCATATCAATATAAAAATCAAATAGTCCTTCGGGGATTTCCTGCGTGCCGGGAACGTGAAAATGAACAGCTCCCAACTCGACCTGCCCCAGCCCGAGCGCCATCCACTCAGCCCGCAGGGCAATAACCGTCTCTTCAGGGTTGGGCAGGTCTTCGGGGCGATAGATTACAAAGCGGGGGCGTGTGCCGTCAGGCCGCTGGTAACGTGGATCGCTCATATAGGGAAAAAGATCATGCGCCAGCTTTTCCGCAAAACCTTCGGAATAGCTCTGTTCGACCAGGGTTTCACCGCTCAGCCCGTCCCAATTGCGGCGCCAGCTTTCATTCGCCCAACACAGGTAGAACGGAAAGTCGATGTCGGGCCGTGACAACATCTGGCGCAATGGCCCTTCGAGTTGCGTCCGACCATCAAACCAATAGTAGTAACAGCAAAAGGCGTCGATCCCGGCCTTGCGCGCCAGGGCACTTTGTTCATGCATGTTCTCGGGCCGCATCAGGTCATAAAATCCCAATGCGCCGGGCAAGGCGGGTTGCGTATGGCCTGAGAACTGAGGTTTTGCTGCGGCTGTAGCCTGCCATTCGGTGTAGCCTTGCCCCCACCACCGGTCGTTGTCCGGTGTCCGGTGAAACTGGGGCAGATAGAATGCGCTGACAAAGGCCGGAGGGGTGATCCCGGGAACCATGCCCTGATCCGTTTCAGGGTCTGATGCCTAGCTCGGCAGAGGACGGGCTGGGTGGCTGCTTCAGCTCGCTGGTCTGCCGGATCCCAAGATCGCCACAGGCCGCGATATATCCCAGGGCCCGTTCAAAGGCATGGGCTGTTGTGCCGTCCACCTGCGAATACTCCAATGCAAAATCATCCTGGTTCAGCTGCATGCCGCGGATCATCGCAACCATCAGGGGGCTGAGCCAGTACATTGAACCGGCAGGGAACGACAGGGTGTCCGGGTCCATTGCAATTTCAAGTCGGGCCAGCATCTCGGCGGTCGACTTCTTGTTCGACCCCCACCAGCGCTCACCCTGATAGTGTTGCCCGTCCGCGACCCAGATCCCGGCGACAGGGTCACTCAGGAACCGCTCCAGAAGGGTGGCGGTTTCAGCGCCGGGCAGGATGCCCCGGATCAGATGCTGCCGCCATTCGTTCCCATCCTGCCGGTGAGGGGACTTCTTGGTGTGGATCTTGCACACGCCCCGATACCCCGACAGCAGGCCGGAATTAACAAGATGCACAAACGGAAAAATGTCACGCCCGTGGTTGGGCATGGCTACGACCCGGGCGTTCGGGAAATCAGCCTGGATATCATCTGCCAGCCCGCGGGTCAGATCACCTTGCTCTGTGTAGGTCACGAAAAGATCCGCATTCAACGCGGCAGCCGTGATTGTTTCCGCCATCTCGGGCCACAGATCCGGGTAATAGACATGAACGACGATCGCCAGATCGAGAGGGTCCGGGTCGGCTTCTCTGCGTCGCAAAACCGGTGGCAGCAATGGCCCGCTCAGCGCGCCCAGTGACGGATCCTGCCGGATCAGTCGGTTTTCAGCCCGTCCATAGCGGACGTAATGCAGAAAGGGGTGCTTCAGGTCTACCAGGTCTTCATTCAACAGCCGGTATGTGGTGGGTGAGAATTCCGGGTTCGGCTGAAGGTTGGCAGCCTCTCCGAACATGACGTAATGGCGCTCGGGGAACCGGAGGTACAGCGCGTTCAGGGTTGGATGGCAATTTCGATAGAACGTGCGGTCAAACAAGCCCGAGCGGCAAATTTTCCATGTCGCATAAAGCGAAACAGGGTTGGGTGAAAAAATCTGAGGACACGGCTCAACCGGCTTAGAAGGCGTCTTATCATTTGCGTGGCTGTAACCGAGAAGGTGAGTAAGTTGCTATTGGGGGCGATGTAGCAACTACACTTGGGGGTTGCAAATGGTTAGGGGTAGGCCCCGGCATGGGGCCAATCGCGCGATTTGCAACGTGGTACAGGGCTGACATCCAAGCCCGACTTCAGGTTTTTTCGTTCAGGATGTGACGGTGATATCGGCCCAACAGGATCAATCCAACAGTTGAAACAACCAAAGCGACGCCGAACACAAAGGGCAAAGAGACATAAGTCGCGTCATAAGTTGGATAAAATCCGGTTCGCATCACACCTGTCACATGGACCAGTGGATTGTACCATAAGATACTCTGAGCAAAATTTGGCATGTCTTCATAGATGAACATGACAGCCGACAGAATGAACAATGGCCGATTCACGATCATCCAGACATGTTCCCATATTGGTATGACCGACATCAGGAAACAGTTCATGACCCCCACCGCAAATCCCAGTGCGGCGGCCATGGCAATGCTGAGCATGATGGCTGTGGGTTCAAGAATTGTATGCACGTCGTAGGCGATGTGTAACCCAGTCATCACGATGTAGAAAACAAGCAATTGGGTCAGCAGGTTCAGAATGAAGCGCGCCAACAGCGCATCGACATAGGTGACACTCGGATAGGCCAGCAAAGGACGCGAAAAGCGGATGGACTGGGCGACTTTGGTTGCCAGGGCTGCATAGAGCCCAAAAGGAAGGTAGCCGGTCGCATAAAACAGCGGAAAGTTCGTACCCAGGGATGGGGATCGAAACAGTAGGCTGAAAGCAAAGGTCAAAATGGCAATGGCGCCGACAGGTTCAAGAATGGCCCACAGGTAACCACCGGGGGACCGACCATAGGTCGTCGCCATTTCCCGAAGCATCAGCGCACTGATCGTGCGCCAGGTCCCAAAGGACCTCGGACGACGCGGAACGGAGGTTGATTCCATGGTGAGCCTCAAAGCGAGTGGGATTGCTGTCTTTTCGAAGACTGGTTATGAAGCAACTCGAATTGCAGCGCAAATGGCGTCAGCCAGCGGAGTGTCTTTTGTCAGAAAAACAATCTCAGGCCAAGCCCGCCGTGGAAACGGCGGAGGACAAGTCGCAAGACCCCAAAAAGGCAAAGCCTGCTGCGAAAGATCAGGCCAAGGATCCCGCTAAAGAGGCGCCCAAGACGACCGAGGTCGCGACCAAAAAGTCTGCCCCTGCAAAACCGACCAACATACCGGTCAAGGTACCGACGAAACCCGCGCAGCCTGCGGCGGCAAGGAAGCCGGTCAAGCCTCCGGCGCAGCCCGCACACAGGCGCCGTCGGCATATGATGCTGATTCTCAGCTTCATTTTTTTAGTGATTTTGCCGGTAGGGCTGGTCTGGGCCTATCTGGTGGACCGGGCCGAGGATCAATATGCCTCTACATTGGGTTTTGTGGTCCGCAAGGAAGAATCCAGCTCCGCGGTCGAACTTTTGGGCGGAATAACACAGCTGTCGAGTTCCAGTTCCTCTGACACCGACATTCTCTACGAGTTCATCCAAAGCCAGCAACTGGTGCAGCAGGTTGATGCGCGCTTGGATATTCGGGCGATGTTCTCTCGGTACCACGAGACGGATCCGTTCTTCTCTCTTGCGCCGGACGGTACGATCGAAGATCTGGTCGATTTCTGGACCCGCATGGTGAAGATTTCTTATGACCCGGGTACGGGGATGATCGAATTGCAGGTCAAGGCTTTTGCCGCGGATGAGGCGCAGGCCATCGCGCAGGCCATCTTCGATGATAGCGCGGCCATGATCAACGAGTTGAGCGCGATCGCGCGCGAGGATACCACCCGGTACGCGCGGGAAGAGCTGGAGCTTGCGATCGAGCGCCTCAAGGTTACCCGCGAAGCGGTTGCAGAGTTCCGCAATCGCACCCGTATCGTGGATCCGCTGGCAGATGTTCAGGGGCAGATGGGATTGCTCGGAACCTTGCAACAACAATTGGCCTCAGCCCTGATCGAAGGTGATCTGCTGGCGCAGACCACGCAACCGGGAGACCCGCGGGTGGCCCAAGCGGCACGGCGCGTCGAAGTGATTCAGGCGCGCATTGCTGCAGAACGCAACAAGTTCTCGTTTAGCGAGGGCGACAAGTTCGTCAGTGTCCTGAGCGAATTCGAACGGCTGAATGTCGATCGTCAGTTTGCCGAGCAAGCCTATCTTGCAGCTCTGACGGCTTTTGACACGGCCAAGGCCGAAGCACAGCGTACCAGCCGGTATCTGGCGGCCTACATCATGCCAACCTTGCCGGAGAAAGCGGAATTCCCCCAACGTCTGACAATCGGGGCGTTGGTGGCTGCCTTTGTGTTGATGAGTTGGGCGATTGCGGTGCTGATCTATTACAGCATCAAGGACCGTCGCTGATTGCCATGATCTGGCTACGTGATCTCAGCAAGACGTACTACCTGAATGGCCGCAGCAAGATTGTGGCCGATAACATCAATACGATTTTTCCGACCGGCGTATCCGTAGGTTTGCTGGGCCGCAACGGCGCTCGGCAAGTCGAGCCTGCTGAAGATGGTCGCCGGCACCATGGACCCCGATAGTGGGGATATCCTGTCATCGGGTACGATTTCATGGCCTGTCGGATTTGCCGGGAGTTTTCACCCTGAGCTGACCGGTGCCCAGAACGTGCGCTTTGTTGCGCGAGTCTATGGCGTTGACACCAACACCCTGATCGATTTTGTCGAGGACTTTGCCGAACTGGGGCAGCATTTTCATCTGCCGTTTCGCAGTTACTCGTCCGGCATGCGCTCAAGACTGGCCTTCGGAACATCCATGGGCATCAAATTCGACACCTATCTGGTGGATGAGGTGACCAGCGTCGGGGATGCGGCGTTCCGGGCCAAGAGTGAAAAGGTGTTCAAGGAGCGCATGGCCGACAGCGGGGCGATCGTGGTGTCGCACGGCCTGCCGATGCTCAAGCGCATGTGCCAGGCGGGCGCTGTCCTTGAAAATGGCGATCTGGTTTATTTTGACGAAATCGACGATGCGATCGCCTATTACGAAGACATCATTGCCAGGGACGGCAAGAATTAAACCGGGTGGCTTTCGTCAGGATTGCGCCTTGATTGCCGCCATCAGCCGTTCCGCCCCGTCAATCTGAAGCTGGTCAAAGATCTCTCCCTGCGCCACGTTGGGGAACTCCAGCGTTCCGTTCGGGTTCAGGTGGATCGTGGGCGCAGAGGGAGTGGGTTGGTCCGACAGCAGGCGGGCGGTTTGCTGCACGCATCGCTGCACCACGCTGCAGGCATTGGGGATGTTGCGCAGATTGATCTTGGCAATCTCGGCATAGGGTGTATCGGGCGCGCAGATGCCACGCGCGACCAGCTTCTCGCGGTTGGTGCGCAGCCGCTGATCCCGATTCAGATTGTTCAGATGCAGTTGAACCAGATGTGGTGGCAGTCCAGCGGAAAAGACATCGGCGGGAAACTGAATGTTGTGGCATTGCGCGCCGCCCGGAGGGCGATAGCCCGCTGCAATGGCCAGCTTGCCCCAATGCAGAACAGGGGCCAACCGATCAAGGTTTTGGGGAAACAGATAGCGGTCGCGGTGTGTGCCGTGATTGTCGACGAGAAGGCCGGGCAGGGCGGTGATGCCCGCAGGCAGGGCTTTCAGGCGCTCCAGCAGGCGCCCGTCTGCGATCCAGTTTCTGCCTTCGACCCAGATCAGACGTTCGTCGGTGTCCAGAAGCAGGGTCCAGTCGCATGTGCTTTCGACAGCCTCGTAAAAGGGGCCAAAGACATCTCGTTTGTGCAAGGCATTGTGAAACCCGTGAAACCGGAAAACCATGCTCTGTTGCGCCAGTTTTTCCAATTCCTCGATCACGTCTGGATCGTCCGACATGTTGTCGGCAATGATGAGGTTTTCCGCCCCGACGATTGCGGCGTGATGGCTGTGCCATTCGCGTAGAAAGATCGGATCGTTGCGGGTCTTGAGGATGATCCGCAACGGGCAATGGGGCATGCGGCGCAGCGCTCTGCGGATGCGCCACCGGTTGCGCGGCCATTCGGGTATCGTCTTGCGGAACATGGATCTTTCTGCACGAGGGCGTCTCGTGTCTGGATACCACCGCCCCGAAGCACTGGCCAGAGCGTGCTGTGTTGATTGGGATTTATCCGACCCGATGAAACGCAATACGCTGTAGAACCCTCTTCAGGCCAACAGATCATAAGTCTCGCTCTGCCCGGCAATTTCCAGATACAGCGCAGGCTGCGCCCCGCCATCGATCAGCGCCCACATGATTTGTCCGGTCGGGGTGTAGACCACAAAGGCCTCTTTTACTCCGGCTTGCCCGGCGTTGGCTGTTTCAGTCAGGTTGACGCGAAAGTCGCTTGCTGTTGCGTTGGGGTTGCCAAAGAACAGAACATCGCCCTCTTCAGCGGTGTAATCCTGCACCCAATCCGAACCGTGATCATAAATTCCAAGGTGAAAGAAGCGATCAGCCCCGGTGCCGCCATTGATCCGGTCATAGCCCCAGCCACCGTTGACAAAATCATCTCCGGGCCCGCCAAAGACCAGGTCGGACAGACCCGAGCCGGTCAATACGTCATCGCCGATATTGCCCACCAGAAAGTCGGTTCCGGCCCCGCCTGACAGAGCATCATCCCCGGCCTCGCCACGCAATTCGTCGTTCCCGTCACCACCCACAAGTGTGTCGTTGCCGTTGCCTCCCAGCAAAAGGTCCGCGTTGGATCCGCCATCCAGCTTGTCGTTCCCGCGCCCGCCTTCCAGGCGGTCATTGTTGTAATGACCAAAAAGAAAATCATCGCGATCCGACCCGATCAGCGTGTCCGGCCCAGAGGTGCCGTGCAGAACAATGCCCGGCTCTGGCTCTGGCTCAGGTTCTGGTCGGGGCTCAGGCTCGGGTTCAGGTTCGGGTTTTGGGTCTGGCCCGGGTAAGAGCACTGGTTCGGGAGGGGGATTGAGAAAGTTTGGATGATTCAAGGGGTCCAGGATTGGTCTGTCGGACTGAATCAAAAGGTCTGATGTGAAATGTTCTGGCCTCAGGGTGATGCCCGGCGCTGCATCGATGTCCAGTTCGTAAGGGCCGATCGAAATCGTGGCCTGTCGCCCGCCGTTGGTGATCCGCACCTCGTCAATGCCATAAAGCGACAGGACCACGGACAGGTCGATCTGATCTTCGGACGGATCGAAATCCCCGATCGACCCCAGCACGCCATCTTCGCCTGCGGCATCGGGATCAAAGATGAAGATATCGGCGCCATCTCCGCCGATCAGGTTGGCAGGGCTGTCCCCGGCAATCAGGATGTCGTCAGCTGCACCACCCCGCAGAACGGTTTGACCGGCTGTGCTGCGCTTGGCCCCGCCATAATCGCCAAGGTTGATCGAAAACTGACTGATCCCTGTCTCACCCGAGGCGCCGAGCAAGAACGGTCAAACCCTGGTCCGTAGCCCGTCCAGTCAGGGTCGCGACGTTGTTCAGGGCGCTCAAAGATGTGTCTGCAACGGAGGCAAGGTGGAACAGCTGTCCGCCAGGCAAGAGCGAGAACAGGCTGACACCGTCGTCCGCTCCTCCGGCCAAAACAAAGACATCGTCGCCCCGGTGGATGACATTCATCGCCACGACGCCCTGAAACCGGGTGTCGCGGTCGTCAATGATGTGATCGCGTGGAGTCAGTTGCCCGCCACTGTCCAGTTCCATGACACTCAGCGACGAGCTGCCTGCTGCCGCCAGAATGACATAGGTGGCATTGCCGACCTGGGCAGCGGCCAGGGCGGTTGGGTTGCTAAAGCCCGGGCCGTTGATGGCGTCTACACTGTCACGGGCATCCGAGATATTCCCGTTTGAATACAGGCGATGACTGCTGACCGTCTGGGCCTGATCGTTGGCCGCCAGCAGGAAGCGGGTCTCTCCGACACGGGCCGTCGTCAGGGCCGTGACCGGGTCTGAAAACTGCAGCGTGTCCCTTTGGGACAAGGTACCATCTGCGCCCAACTCATGGGCTGTCACCTGTGTGGACTGGCGCTCGACTGTGTAAAGGTATTGCGCGGCACTGAAACCGGTGCTGGCAGTGAGATATCCACCAGTGGCGGGGGACAGAGGTGTCGGATCTGTTTCCAAAGCGCCTGACTGGGTGTTGATGTCGAAGAGGGTCATGGCATGGCCAAAGACCCCGCCAGTGATCAGGGCTAAGCCCGGCAGAGGTTTCCACAAGATCAAGATTGAGCAGGTTTTGCCGGTCGGTGTCATCGTCAGCAGGGCGTTCGGACACCTGTGTGATGGCCCCGCTATCGGGGATGTTCCAGGTCCCGATCCAGCCATCCCGGGTCGCCCCATAGAGCCAGTATCCGCCATCTGTTTCGATGGTCGCCAGATCGACGAAATGACCTTCGGACAGAGGCTCCGATGACCTGTCAAAGACTGCAATGAATTCGAAATCCGGCACCACATGCGCCCTCCCAGTTCCCGCGCCCAAAATGAGAGAGCAAGAGGAAGGGCCCCGGCGCGAAACTGTGGCGATTTCGGGGACTGTGATTAAGAAATTTCCGAAATTTTCGGCGGTTTTGAGGCGAAATTGTTCCAGCCGGAACAGGCGTCATGTGGGTCACACCAAGTGGCGGAATGAAGCCCTGCGCAGGGGGAACGACTTGAGACTGTCGTGAAGGGTGGTTATGCCTTGCGCGTGCGTTTCAACCGGTGATCCGCGCATAAGGGCCCGAATTTGCGAGAGGTATCATACTCAGATGATCTATCCTGTTTTGCTGTGTGGTGGCTCGGGGACACGTCTTTGGCCGGTTTCTCGAAAGTCGTATCCCAAGCAATTTGCAAAACTGATGGGGGACGAGAGCTTCTTTCAGACCTCTGCGCGCAGGTTGTCCGGTCCCGATTTTGCTGCGCCGCTTGTGGTGACGGCGGATCAGTTCCGCTTTGTCGTGACAGAGCAGCTGGCGGCAGTCGAACAGGCGCCTTTGGGCATTCTCATCGAACCCGAGGGGCGCAATACGGCGCCTGCGGTTCTGGCCGCTGCCCTGTGGCTGGCCGACAAGGATCCCGAGGCCCTGATGCTGGTGGCCCCGTCTGATCATGTCATTCCGGATGAAGCGGACTTCCGGCGGGCCGCTCTTGCTGCGGTGCCTCGTGCGCGGCAGGGAGATCTGGTGACGTTTGGAATTGCCCCGACCCGTCCGGAAACCGGTTATGGTTACCTGGAGCTGGCTCCGGGGGAAAAGCCGAGGCCGACAGCCCGCAGCCGTTGGAACGGTTTGTCGAAAAACCTGATGCTGACCGGGCGTCTGACATGGTGGCGGCGGGGAATTACCTATGGAATGCGGGCATCTTCCTGTTTACGGCGCAGGCCATACTGGAGGCGTATCGCAAACATGCCCCCCAGATGGTCCAGGCGGTGACGGCGGCCATGGCACAGGCCGGTACCGACCTTGGTTTTACCCGGATTGCACCCGCGCCATGGGCCGAGGCTGACAATATCTCGATCGACTATGCACTCATGGAAAAGGTCCACAATCTGGCGGTGATGCCTTTTGGTTCGGGGTGGTCGGATCTGGGGGCTGGGACGCGGTCTGGCTTGAGAGCGGTCCCGACGCGCAGGGCAATGTCTGTTCCGAAGGCGCGACAGCGATCGATTGCAACGACACCCTGCTTCGTTCGGAAACACCGGGGTTGGAATTGGTGGGGATCGGTCTGGAAGATATCGTGGCGATTGCCATGAATGATGCGGTTCTCGTGGCTCGTAAATCTCAGGCGCAGCGCGTCAAGGAGGCGGTCGAGGCGCTCAGGCAAAAGAACGCCTCGCAGGCGGTGCAGTTGCCGCGCGATTACCGTCCCTGGGGTTGGTACGAGAGCCTGGTGGTGGGCAACCGGTTCCAGGTCAAGCGTATCGTGGTCAACCCAGGTGGCACGCTGAGCCTGCAGAGTCACCACCATCGATCTGAGCATTGGATCGTGGTTGAAGGCACGGCGCGGGTCACGATAGATGACGAGGTCAAACTGGTGACCGAAAACGAATCCGTCTACATCCCGCTGGGGTCGGTTCACCGGATGGAAAACCCTGGCAAGATGCCGATGGTTTTGATTGAGGTGCAGACCGGCGGATACCTAGGCGAGGACGATATTATCCGCTATGCGGATGTCTATGCACGAGATTGAACAGCAATCGAATTAAGAACTTAGATACAGAAACATAGGAATAGTTATGTCTGGAAAGAACATCGTCGTTTCCGGGATCGGATATGTCGGGCTCTCCAATGCGGTTTTGTTGGCACAGCACAACAAGGTCACGGCAGTGGACATCAACGCTGAACGCGTCAAGCAGCTGAATGCAGGTCACAGCCCCATCGTCGATCATGACATTGAACGGTACCTGCGCGATCATGATCTTGACCTGACAGCGACCACCGATGCAGCGGCTGCTTATGCACAGGCCGATTTCGTGATCGTCGCCACCCCGACAAACTACGATCCCGATGCCAATTTCTTTGACACCTCGACTGTCGAAGCGGTTGCTGAGGCTGTGCTTGCCGTAAACGATCACGCCACCATCGTGATCAAATCCACGGTGCCCGTGGGGTTTACGGCCCAGCTGTCGGACAGGTTGGGTGGAGACCGGGTCATTTTCAGCCCCGAATTCCTGCGCGAAGGCAAAGCCTTGCATGACAACCTGCATCCGTCGCGGATCATCGTAGGAGAGCATTCGGCCCGGGCTCGGGAGTTTGCAGGGCTGCTGGCTCAGGGGGCATTGCGTGAAAACGTGCCAACCCTTTACACCCATGCCGCCGAATCCGAGGCCATCAAACTGTTCGCAAATACTTATCTCGCCATGCGGGTCGCGTATTTCAACGAATTGGACAGCTATGCGCTGACCCATGGGCTGGACAGCCGCCAGATCATCGAAGGGGTCGGCCTGGATCCGCGGATCGGGACACATTACAACAATCCGTCCTTTGGCTATGGCGGCTATTGCCTGCCCAAAGACAGCAAACAGCTGTTGGCCAACTACTCGGACATTCCGCAAAACATGATCCGGGCCATCGTCGAGGCCAACCGCACCCGCAAGGATTTCATCGCCGGTCAGATTCTTGAGCGGGAGCCGAAGCGTGTCGGTGTTTATCGGCTGGTGATGAAGGCCGGCTCGGACAACTTCCGCCAAAGTTCGATTCAGGGCGTGATGAAACGGATCAAGGCCGAAGGGGTCGAGGTCATCATCTACGAGCCGGAAATGCAGGACGAATCCTTTTTGGATCCCGGGTGGTGCATGATCTCGCGGCATTCAAGGAAGAATGTGACGTTATCATTGCCAACCGCAGCACCAACGATCTTGCGGATGTTCCGGAAAAGATATTCACCCGGGATTTGTTCGGGGCGGATTGAACCACAGCGGCTTTTACCGTGAAACGGATGTTTCGCCAGTTTTTTCAGAGCAGTGAAAGCGCGGTTCGTTTTTGATGTTTTGTACTCCGGTTCAGGGTTCTGAACCGGAGAGGTTTTTTGTCATGTCGCGATTTGTCTGTTGCCAATTTTAGGCAGCGGGCATTAGTGCGTCTGAGGTTTTTCTTCGGACTCTTGTGTCTGCTCCAGGACCACGGGAGGGTTGTTCTCCAGCCAGTCATTGGTGTTCTGGCGGGCGTTCACATACCAGTATGTCTGGGGCTCAACACGCATTGCAAAAAGGCGATCTGGAGCTTCGACAAGGGGCTGCAGGGCTTCGACAAGCCTGCGAGGATCGTCAATATTGAGATTGATCAGGCAACTGTTCGACAATATCTGATGGGCTCGTAACCGGGTCAGTTCTTCGCGCAGTTTCTGGTAATGCTGAATGCCGTCCTCATGCAACAGGTCGTACGTCAGATGGAAAATTGCCAAAGGATCATCTCCGTTCTTAAACATTGGGTTCTCTATAGGATGACCCTACAAGCATTGATCATTCTCCCGCAATGGTTCAGACAGCACATACTTCTTTTCGGTTTGTGAGTGTGCTCAGGAACCGAACCCGGCAGTGTCGCAGTGACCTTGCACTACTTTGTCCATGGAGAAGGGCATGACGTCTATTCTGGTTACCGGCGGCGCGGGCTACATCGGGTCTCACGCCTGTAAAATGCTCAAGGCGGCTAGGCTATGTGCCGGTGACCTATGACAACCTGATCACGGGTTGGCAGGATGCGGTGAAGTTTGGCCCTTTCGAGCAGGGGGATTTGCGCGACCGCGACCGGCTGGACGAGGTTTTTGCCAAATATAAACCCGCAGCCGTGATGCATTTCGCAGCCCTGAGCCAGGTCGGTGAGGCCATGAGCAAGCCGGGTGAATATTGGTCCAACAATGTCTGCGGCTCGCTGAACCTGATCGAGGCCAGCTTGGCTGCAGGCGTTCACAATTTCGTCTATTCCTCGACCTGTGCGACTTACGGTGATCACGACAATGTCGTTCTGGACGAGAACACGGCCCAGATGCCGCTGAACGCCTATGGTGCATCCAAGCGCGCGGTCGAGGATATGTTGCGTGATTTCGGTGCTTCACACGGGCTGCAATCGGTGGTGTTTCGCTATTTCAACGTTGCCGGTGCCGATCCCTCTGCCGAGATCGGCGAGTTTCACCGCCCCGAGACACATCTGGTGCCGCTGATGCTGGAGGCGATTGACGGCAAGCGGGACGCCTTGACCGTGTTCGGCACGGATTATGACACGCCCGATGGCACCTGCATTCGGGATTACGTCCATGTCTGCGATCTGGTCGAGGCGCATGTGCAGGGACTAAAATGGCTCGAGGCAGGCAAGGGAAGCCGGGATTTCAACCTGGGCACTGGCAGCGGGTTTTCTGTGATGGATGTCATCGAACATTCCCGCCTGGTGACCAATCGCAAGGTGCCCTATGAGATCGGCCCGCGCAGGGCAGGGGACTGCACCAAACTGGTGTCAGGCTCGAGCAGGGCACAATCCGAGTTGGGCTGGCTCCCGTCACGCTCGGACATGCAAACGATGATTTCCGATGCCTGGCGTTGGCATCGCAAGGGGCGCTACGAGAAATAGGGCCATCGCCTCTACTTTGGACGACAGATATGAAAACAGCACTTGTTACCGGATCCGCCGGATTCATCGGGTTCCACGTATGCCAGCAGTTGCTGGCCATGGGTTGGCGCGTGGTCGGTCTTGATGCGTTGAATGACTATTACGACCCTGATCTCAAGGCACGACGGCATGCGCTTTTGCAGCCGGATGAGAATTTTGTGCCAGTGATCGCCCGACAGGAAACGCCCGGCGTGCTGCGGGAGATCTTTGCAACTCACACCCCGTCCGTGGTGATCCATCTGGCGGCGCAGGCTGGTGTTCGTCATTCGATCGACGCACCGCGGGATTATGTCGAGGCCAACCTGCTGGGCGCGTTCGAACTGCTTGAAGCCGCCCGCGCGTATCCGCCTGAACATATGCTGCTGGCATCAACCAGTTCCGTGTATGGCGCAAACACGCAAATGCCTTACGCCGAGACCGACAAAACCGACACCCAGATGTCATTTTATGCGGCAACCAAGAAGGCGGGCGAAGCCATGGCGCATTCCTATGCGCATCTTTATGGCTTGCCGATCACCATGTTCCGGTTCTTTACGGTCTATGGACCATGGGGACGCCCGGACATGGCGTATTTCAAGTTCACGCGCTCCATTCTGCAGGGCGAACCCATCGACGTTTACAACCATGGCAAGATGCGCCGGGATTTCACCTACATTGATGATCTGGTCGAGGGTATCCTTGCTCTGAAAGACGCCGTCCCCGGCGATGTTGCAGTTGGTGCACATGACAGTCTCAGCCCTGTGGCCCCGTTTCGGACCGTCAATATTGGCAACAACCAACCCACGGCGCTGATGGATTTCATCGCGGCGTTGGAAGGGGCCTGTAATCGCAAGGCTGAAATGCGGATGCTTCCGATGCAGCCTGGCGATGTACATGCGACCTGGGCGGATACCCGGTTGCTGCATGATCTGACCGGAATTGAAATGGGAACACCGCTGCAACATGGAATGCGGAAATTCGTAGACTGGTATCGGGAGTACTATGACGTGGAAGACACGTGTTCCCTTGGGTCGGTTGCATCTTAAGGTATTGTTTTAAAAGTGAAAGGTATAAATTTTTGAGGGCGTATTCAGAGTCATTTCCGAGCGCCCAATAATGTGAATTATGTTAAAAAATATGTTACACTAAAGGCGACCTTACACTTGTCTCAGTGTTTCGGAACTTTGCGCAAGAAACCAATCATAGGTGCTCTGCACACCGTCTTTCAGCGGGATCGTGGCAACCCAACCGAGGCGCTCCAGGCGTGAGACATCCATCAGTTTGCGGGGCGTGCCATCGGGCTTTGACGTGTCGAATTTCAAAGCGCCGGTAAACCCGGTGACCCGTGCCACGGTTTCCGCCAGTTCACGAATAGAGACATCCACTCCTGACCCGACATTGACATGGCTGAGCATCGGCTGCGTTTCACGCTGATAGACGTCCTTGGGCAGATCCATCACAAACAGGGATGCTGCCGCCATGTCATCCACATGCAGGAACTCTCGCATCGGGGTGCCGGTCCCCCAGATCACGACATGCTCCGCCTCGCTGTGCACGGCCTCGTGGAAGCGGCGGATCATGGCGGGCAGAACATGGCTGTTCTCGGGGTGGAAGTTGTCGCCGGGCCCATACAGGTTGGTGGGCATGACGGATCGATAATCCACACCGTACTGGCGGTTGTAACTTTCACACAGCTTGATGCCGGCGATCTTGGCGATGGCATAGGGCTCGTTGGTGGGTTCCAGCACACCAGTCAGCAAGGCATCTTCGCGCATCGGTTGTTGGGCAAGTTTGGGGTAGATGCAGGAACTGCCAAGTTGCAACAGTCGCGTGACCCCGGTGGCATAGGCCTGATGAATCACGTTGGCTTCGATCATCAGGTTTTCATAGATGAACTGAGCCGGATAGCTGTTGTTGGCAAGGATGCCCCCCACCTTGGCTGCCGCCAGGATCACCTGATCGGGGCGCTCATCCTCAAAAAATTGGCGCACGGCGGCTTGATCCGTCAAATCTAGCTCCGAGGAGGTGCGGGTGATCAGTTCCAGCTCGGCGCCTGCCTGCTTGCGGGCCTGCAACTGGCGCAGGATCGCCCCGCCCACCATGCCGCGGTGACCGGCCACATAAATACGCATCGGTTCAGTCCTCCTGCGCGATCGGCGTATCCATGCCATGGGCTTGCAACAAAGCGTGGCGCCGCGCAGTCTTGAGGTCTTCGCGAACCATTTCGGCGCACATCTCCTGAACGGTGATCTCCGGCTCCCAGCCCAATGTCTCACGTGCCTTGGTTGGATCCCCCAACAGGGTTTCCACTTCAGCAGGGCGGAAATAGCGCGGGTCAATGCGCATCACCACGTCACCAACCTTCAAGGCGGGTGCGTTTTCGCCCTCAATGGCGGTGACAGTCGCAGTTTCTTCCAGCCCTTCCCCTGCAAACTCAAGGGTGATCCCCAGCTCTGCGGCGGACCAGGAAATGAATTGCCGGACCGAATATTGCTTGCCGGTGGCAATGACAAAGTCTTCGGGGTTGTCCTGCTGCAGCATCATCCACTGCATGCGCACATAGTCCTTGGCGTGACCCCAGTCACGCAGCGCATCGATGTTGCCCATGTAAAGACATGGCTCAAGGCCTTGTGCGATATTGGCCAGCCCTCGCGTGATCTTGCGCGTCACAAAGGTTTCGCCGCGTCTGGGGCTCTCGTGATTGAACAGGATACCGTTGCAGGCATACATGCCATAGCTCTCGCGGTAGTTGACCGTGATCCAGTAGGAGTAGAGCTTGGCCACTGCATAAGGAGACCGCGGATAAAATGGCGTCGTTTCCTTTTGAGGCGTTTCCTGCACCAGACCAAAAAGCTCGGACGTCGAGGCCTGATAGAATCGGGTCTTTTTCTCAAGTTTGAGAAAGCGAATGGCTTCCAGCAGGCGCAACGTTCCCATCGCATCGACATCCGCCGTGTATTCCGGGGCTTCAAAGCTGACCGCCACGTGTGACTGAGCTCCCAGATTATAGACCTCGTCCGGTTGGATCTCCTGGATGAGTCGCGTCAGATTCGATGTGTCGCTCAGGTCCCCGTAATGCAGCTTGAAATTGGCCTGCGTGGTATGCGGATCCTGATAGATGTGATCCACGCGGGCCGTATTGAACGATGACGCACGACGTTTGATGCCGTGCACCTCATAGCCTTTTTCCAGCAGAAACTCTGCCAGATAGGAGCCGTCCTGCCCTGTTACGCCTGTGATGAGTGCCGTTTTTGCCATGGAACCGATCTGCTCCTGTCCTCATGTTTTCCGAAGAAAGATATGGGCCTTGACCTACTGTAGGCGAGGGGCCGGAAACAACCCAGAACGAATTTATACCGGAAAGTGCAGTCGATTACCGGTATCGAAAACATGGCGTTCGGGCTGTGCGTTGCGGGTGTTTTTGGCTGTCTCTTGAAACCTGACAAGGCAGATTCCCGCAAAGAGGAATCCCTTTAAGATATTGATTATAAATACTTTTATATGTCGCCCGCCACAGAGAGGGCCAAGTCCCGGAGATCAGGACAACCCCTTGTAGCAAGCTTTCTTGGTGCCAAATACAAAAAAGGCCGCATCCAAAAGGATCGGCCTTTTCGCAATTCATGATGTCAGGATGCCGACGTCTTATTCGACGACTTAGCTTCCCGAACCAGTTGTTGTGGTTGTCGAGCTGTCATCATCGTCGCTGATGAGGATACCCAAGCCGATGAGGCCCACGGCGATACCGCCTACCGCAGCTGCGGTCAGACCAGTGCCTACCAGGAAGCCAGGTGTGTTACCGACGACGACCGGTGTGGCTTCAACAACCTGAGCCGAAGTGACGTTGGCCGATACCAGAAGGCCGACGGTCATAATTGCAATCATCTTTTTCATAATCGTGGACCCTTATCCAAGTGTGTTTAAACGGCAATCTACCTCAAAGAGAATTGTAATTCAACGCGTTCTGCGCATGAAATCTGTCAAAGTTTCCGATCATTCTGCTGTCTGGCTTCGAGTGTGGTTATTTTGTCAGTCGCCGCAGCTTCAGATAGCCGACATTTGGGCCAGCCCATTGTTTGGATTGCCAAATCAAGCCGTTGCTTCTGTCCACCCAGTAATCATTGACGATCTGCCCGCCGCCACCTTCGCATCGCTGCTGCAAGTGCTGTGTTGGGTGTTTGCGCTCAACAATCACGATGGTCTCTGCCCCCAGATTCTCAAGAGTGCAGGCAAATGAAACCTGCAATTCACGGTTGTCCAATGCACGTACCCATTGCACGTGTTCGCCACCTGTTGCGGGTCCGGGTTGAGTCTGATGGGTCTGAACTGAGCTTGAAATCAGGTCTCCTCCCAGCCCTCGGGTTGCGATCACGATGCCATTGCGTGTGGTTATGGTGACGTTGTCTTCGGTGCGCCAGACCATGATGCGTCCCAAAGTGGCATCATCACGTTGCATGGAGAGAAAAAGATAGGCCAACTGGTCCCGGCGTTCGACAGTGACCTCGAGGAATGATCCCTCCACTGTGTCCAGATCTGCCCGGCGCACCGGCGGGCGCTCACCGCCCTGTCTTGCTGCACGTCTTTCTACGATGCTGGTCTGGACAGATTGAATGACTTCAAGTTGCAAGGGGGTACCATCGTCCCCCCCGCGCAAGCTGCCACAAGGGTCAGGACGATCATCAGCCGGATCAGGGTGCGTATTGTCATTCCCATACCGTCACCCACTTGTCGCCGAGCGCCTGGCGATGCGCAGGGCGGACCTGCTGATAGAGCCGTCCGGGGATAGATACCTTGGCCCCGCCATCCCGCTGGATCGGGCGAACGGTTGTTCCAAGTGATCTCTTCGATGGTTTGCCCAGGAACCAGTTCAGGGGCATGCTGAAGCGGATACCCTTGTCGAACGATCCCTCACCAAATTCCTCTGCCGATGCGCTGGTCAAAGTGAAGAAGCCCCCGACAGACCAGCCATTGTTGAACACCCGGTCCATTGAAAACGTGGCTCCGTAATCTCCGGCCAGATAGCGGCCGGCATCAATCTGCCCGTGGAACCCGTTGTTGAAATCCATGTAGGCCGACAGGTGACCGGTCACGATCCGGTAGTCCTGAAACCCAAGCCGCTGATCAAAATCACGCTTGATCGCATAGTTGGTTTCAAGACCAATCGCCAAGGGGCTGCTGACCGGTTTCCACAGAACTTCTCCGGAGAGACCGCCGTATCCGTATTCGAAATACCCCGCAGTCACCCGGGCATAGAGATCGCGACCCGGACGCCAGTATTTTGCAACATAGAGTTGGTTCAGCGTGGTGTCGTACTGAGCATATTCAACCTGATCCGTACGGACGGGCGGCAAATTTGAACCTGAGCGACGCCCATCGGCCGTGTTTCCGGCAAGACGTTGGCGCAGCTTGCCGGAAATCACCCAACCTGGCGCCGGGCGGTAGGTTGCTCCGAAATCTACACCAACGTCCAGACGGAAGGGGCGTGCCGGGTCGAAATAGGCCGGAGCAAAATAGGGTGTAACCGCCCAGCTGAATGCAGGATAGAGCTCTGGCCCTGTCAGGGCGCTGTCCGAGACGGGAGGAGCGCTTGAGAATCCGGTGACCGCCAGCAGGGCCTCGGTCGCCTGGGGAGCGAACTCCAGAGCTTCAAGATCAGACCGCCGTATCGTCGTCGTCGACAGGCCCATGCCGTTTGACACGGGAACCAGATGGAAGGTTTCGACTGATGCAGGCAGAACATGCGCCATTGCCCGGGCTGCACGCCCCACGGCCTGCGCCTCGGCCATATAGGTATGATTGCGGAATCTCAATTCAGCGGTGGAAGCCGTGATATCGATGGTTTCCAGGGTCAGATTGTACTGTGCCAGTTGCTTGGACAACACGTCCCGCACGGTCAAACGGGCGCTCTGGCTTTCGGCCCAGTTGGTTTGCCATAACTCGGGACTGGTTGCCCGATCCGGGCGAGGTGCGATCGGGTACGGCGCGGGCGCATAGGGTTGCGTCACCGGATACTTGGGGTTGAGCTGGATCTGTGCACTGATCCCGAAGCTGGAGCCATAAAGGTAATAGGCCCCGATCCGGGTGCGTTCGGACGCTTGGTATTCAACGCCGAAATTCAACGACGATCGCCGCTCGAACACATTCGATGTCTGGGTCTCCAGCACATAGGCATCTGACGAATATTCGGCCTTCAGCCCCAGCCTGTCGTTAACCTGCCACTCGACCCCGCCAAAGGGGGCAAAGGGGCCGCGAAACCACTGGTCCACGGACAACTCGCCACCAACGCTGCTTGAGCCGTCGAACACGGGGCGCGTGCCAAAGGATCCGATCGAGCCATGGGTTCCCAGCTAGGCCCCACCCCAGCCCTGCAGTTACCTTCAGGCGTCCGGGTGTTTTGGACCGTCCCAGAGCCTTGGTTTCGAAGGTCTTGGTCGCGACGATATACTCGCCCGAGTAAATCCCGGTTCCTGCAAAATCCTGTAGCCCCAAGGCAATTGCCGGGCGATAGGGGCTCTCCTTGAGCAACCGGAAACGAACGTCAAAGCTGCGGTCGTAATAAGTTGAAAACCCGAATTGATTCAGATTTTCGATACCGTTGTACCGAAAACTGGCTGACATCCAGGGCGTTGCCTGAAACGTCAGGGTGAACCGGCTTTGACCTGCAAAATTCGACACCGTCGTGGTGAAATGACCATCCGGCAGGGATTCGCCCGTAGGCATGTCGATCAGGCCCGGGTTGCCATAGAAGTTCAAACTTGGCGGAGGCAAAGGGGTGAAGCTGGGTTCCGGTGACTGCTGTGCGTATACCGGGTTTGCCAATACAATGCAGGCAGCCCATGCTGCGCCGACCGCACGCATCAGCGATTTGGATGTTCGATCGAAGGGCACGAGGTTGCTCTGATTGGTTTTTGAAGTCGTCACTGACGGCGTCAACATATGAGCAAGAAGAGAGGGGATCAACGCAGCAGGCGCAGGGTCGGAAATTCTCACCACAGCTGTGGCAGAAACACGGCAAGGCACAGGTTCAGGATGACTTCCGCTTGGTATCGTCGAACTTGAACCCTTCGACCCAACGCTGGACAACCGCACAGGCGGCTTCTGTGTCCTGTGTATCAATCGACTGATGTAGGGCCTTCAGAAAGGATGCGACTTCAATTTCGGAAAGAAGCTTTTCACGTGCCTGGAAAATTTTCTGATGACGTGTACCGAACAACTGCCCGCTGACGGCCAGCTCTTCGACAATTTTCTCGCCAGGACGCAAGCCGGTGAACTTGATCTCAATATCGCCATCGGGGGTCTCGTCGTCACGCACGGTATACCCGGCGCTCTGGATTACCTGTCGGGCCAGTTGCAGGATTGGGACCAGAGGTCCCATGTCCAGGACGAAGACTTCTCCTCCATTGGCATTGGCCCCCGCCTTGAGAACCAGTTGCACGGCTTCGCTGATGGTCATGAAGTAGCGTTTGACATCAGGGTCCGTGACAGTGACAGGGCCACCGCGACTGATTTGTTCCTGAAACAGCGGGATCACCGAACCGCTGGAGCCCAGAACGTTTCCGAACCGAACCATGGAAAAGATGGTTGTATGGGATCGTGACGCGAGGTCCTGCACGACAAGTTCTGCCAACCGCTTGGATCCGCCCATCACGTTGGTCGGGCGCACCGCCTTGTCCGAGGAAATCAGAATGAACCGCTCTACTCCGGCCTGCGCAGATTCCTGTGCCAGAACCTGCGTGCCCAGAACGTTGTTGGCCAATCCCGGCAGTGGATTGGCCTCGACCAGTGGCACGTGTTTATAGGCCGCTGCATGTAGCACCACCTGAACCTCGAACTCTCGCAGGACCTGCCGCACCTGCCGGTCATCGGCAACCGATCCGAGCACCGGAACCAGTTCGATATCCGTGCCTTCGGTCAATAGTTCGAGTTCTTGCAAAACGGTGTAGAGCGCCAGCTCGCTGAGTTCGAACAGGACCAGACGCGAGGGGGCACATGTCAGAACCTGGCGGCAAAGTTCGGACCCGATCGAGCCGCCTGCCCCGGAAATGAGAATGGAACGTCCGCTATAGCTGCTCTGGCTTTCTTCCAGGGGCATGTCATGGGTCGCCCGCCCGAGGAAATTCTGGGGTGCCACGGGGGTCAGTTTCTCGACCAGAGCCTCTTCGCCAATGAGCTGAGCGAAGGACGGCAGGGTTTGAACTTCCAGTCCCAGCTTTTGCAGCCGCCTGGCAACCTGAGCCTGCTTGGGTCTGCTTTGCGAAGGCATCGCCAGAAGCACCCGGCTGATATCGCGGGATTCCACGATTTCCGCAGTGCGTGATGGCGGGAAAACCGGCAGTCCCATCAACATCATGCCCTGGAGCGATGTGTTGTCGTCGACAAAAGCAACGGGATCGATGCTTTCATGCGCCTTCAGGGCCTGGGCAAGCTGCGTGCCGGTGGTCCCGGCCCCATAGATCAGAACCCTGCGCCTTGGCCGCACGCTGCGATATACCGTGAGGACAAACTGATGCAGGATCACCCGGGCTGAAACGGACAGCAGAAAGAAACAGATACCAAAGACAACGTGGGTGCCCATAGGCAACATACCCTGAGGAATACCCAACACGCTCCCCATGTTCATCAGCAAAGCCGAAGAGCCAGCCAAAATAATCGCAAGAACGGCAGTCAAACCAATGGCATGACGTTCGTAGGCATTGAGACGCACAAAAGGCAAACCCAGCCAGAACAGCATGCCAACTGCAATTGCCATAAGATAAGGCAGCACCGGCAATATCGAGATCAGTGTCTGAAGCGGTGGCTGGGGCAGAACCTGAACGGTGAACGTAAAAAGAAAAGCCACTGGAATCAGAAGCAGGTCGATACCCAAGAAAATGTAAGCTTTCTGCCGCCGAGGCAGAGCGCCAATCAACCCAATCATCCAGTCGTTAGCCTTTTAAATTATTTTCCCCGGAGAGAGCCCCAGAGAAACTCAGAATGCCATTGAATGGTAAACGATTTTCCAGTCTTAAAAAAACATGGCCTCGCTGCAATGGCAATTGCCGTTTCCAAGAGCGATAGAACAAGCAGGAATCTGCTGCAATGCACACTCAAAGGTTGATTATTGCGCTTTTTTGGAGTTGATCAAGTCCAAAAATGTAGCTTCCTTCAAGAGCTATTCGGCAGCCTTTGAAGCCAGGGTCAGGCCATTCAAGTAATGCTGCAGGTCGTCCCGCAGGTCATCGCGCGCCAAGGCAAAGGCAACGGTTGCCTGCAAGAAGCCAGCCTTGGAACCGCAATCGAAGCGCTGACCATGAAAGCGATAGCCATAGACGGGAATATCGTTTCGAATGTCTTCCGCGATGGCATCTGTCAGCTGAATTTCACCTCCGGCGCCCTTCTTCATCTGATGAAGGTTCCGCATGATGGATGGGTTCAGGATGTAACGCCCGATGACCGCCAGATTGGACGGCGCTTCATCGGCCTTGGGCTTTTCGACCATGCCCTTGACTGACACAACCGACCCCGTGTCCCCTGTGGCATCCAAAATACCATAAGAGCTGGTTTGTGCGGCAGGCACTTCCATGGCGGCGACCATGTTGCCCCCGGTTTCTTCATAGGCCTCTATCATCTGCTGGAGGCATGGTTTTTCGGCAGCGATCACGTCGTCAGGCAAAATGACGGCAAAGGGTTCGTTCGACGCCAGAAGTCTGCGCGCGCACCAAACCGCATGCCCCAGCCCCAATGCACGGTGCTGGCGAATATAGGCAATCGCCCCGCTTTCCATGTTGGTGGATTTCAGGGTTTCGAACAGTTCGGTTTTACCCTTTTTCTTCAGTTCGTGTTCGAGAATGGGATTGTGGTCAAAGTAATCTTCCAGAGCGCCTTTGCCGCGGGAGGTAACAAAAATGAATTCCTTGATTCCGGCGGCGCGGGCTTCGTCGATGGCGTATTGCACCAGCGGACGGTCCACGAGGGTCATTATTTCCTTGGGCACAGATTTTGTTGCTTAGCAGGAATCGTGTTCCCAATCCTGCAACCGGAAAAATAGCCTTTGTTACCTTCTTACGCATTCTAGCCTCAAAATCAGATACACCGGGCTTTGCCTGCAGCCCTAGATTGTTCTAACGAACGACAACATGCGCCCCGTTTACGCGAAATCAAAAGGGTATGGAACATCTGTTGTGGGGGAATTTGACCGTGGGCGCACCAGTACCCCGGATCCAGGTCACCTGCGGAACAGTTTGCCTATTGTTTCAAATACCAATGCAAAATCATAGCAAGTGCTCTGATGGCGTTGATAGATCAGGTCCAGGCGGGCCTTGGCCGGAACGCACACGCGGGAATAGACGGCATCGGTCTCTTCCGGGGTCAGAACAGCGCTTCAAAAGGGCCGCTTCATGCTTGTGATATGTGATTGATGCCAATCCTGTGACGCCGGGGCGGCTTTTGAGAACCTGTTCATACAGGGCCGCGTGGCGTTCGACATACTCTCGCAAAGGGGGCGTGGCCCGACAAAGCTCAGATCTCCCCGCAGGATGTTCCACAGTTGCGGGAATTCATCCAGCCGCCGCGACCGCAACCAGGCTCCGGTCTGGGTGATGCGGGCTGTCTTATCCCCGCCAGAGACCCCGAGATCATCGTCAACGATCGTCATCGTGCGCAGCTTCCACAGCCGAAACGGTTGCGACGGCGTTTTCATCCGCTCGGCGACATAAAACACAGGCCGCCCTTCACGGATCAGCAGCCATATCAGCAAGCCCAGCAGAACCGGCCCCAGAACCACGATGAGCAGGGTTGCAAAAAACAGGTCGAATATGCGCTTGCGCCATGTCATTGCGCGGTGTCCTTTCGTTGCAGGTGTCGGCGCACCCTCTGCCACTGCGCGACCATTCGGGCGGGATCGGATGTTGGCTTTCCGGACGCCACCAGCCCCTGCAGCAGTCCGGTGTCCAGTTGCACTTCGCGGATGGCTGTGTCAGGTGCCGGTCTGCTTGTCCATGGCAAGTTGGCAGCATCCAGCAAATGCCCCATCTCCAACATCTCCGGAGCTGCCACATTGAGGGCCTGCGGCAGATCGGGGCACGTCATCAGATCCGCCAGCACCAACGCCAGATCTTCGATTCCAACATAAGATCTGCACGGGCTTGTGCCGTCGGCAAATACATCAAGGCTGAAGCCAGGGGCCCATCCACCCAGAATGGCATCCAGTCCGGCAATGTTCCCGATCCGCAGGGAACAGACTGGCACGCCCAGTTCAATTCCCAGGTGGGTTGCTTCACGCTCCATATCGGCCTTGCTGCGCCCGTAATCCGCCACCGGGGCCAGGGCCGTGGTTTCCACAAGGCGCCCTGCTCCGTTGCCATAGACCGCTGCCGAAGACGTCAGCAATACCCGGGCGCCGCTTTTTGCACCGGCCCGTACGGCGGCGCAGGCCAGAGCCTGGTTATCGGCCAACACTCCAGGTCGCCCGGGAATGACACCGGCCAGACACAGGATGACCGCCCGCCCCCGGGCCGCCTCGTACAAAGCCTCGGGCTCTTTCAGCGGATCGAAGACAGCCCAGGCCAGGTCCGCATCAGCCGCTGAATATAGGGAGCGATCATGTCTTCCCTGCCACAGTACCGAACCGGTCAGGCCGTGCGATTCCCAACAGATCTGGAGGATTTGTCCGATCCGGCCCGTGGCACCCAGAACCAGTATTTCAGGGAAAGGCATCAGTTTTCCTGTTCCGGTTGACGACATGCCCTTTGGCAGTATCCTGCGCACGCAAAACTCACTATCCTTTTCACTTCGGATCAACACATGCGTTTTATTCTCCCCTTTCTTGCAATGGCAAGCTTATGCCTGTTGCCTGCCGCATGTGCGCGTGGACGCCTGCCGGGAGGGGCGCCGATCAGCGAAGAGATTCTCAAGGAAAGTCAGGAAGGGAACGCGGCTTTCGCTCTCTATCCGGTCACGCGGGCATTTTTGCCGACGGTTGCGCAATGGCCGTCAACAGGAACGCAGGAAAACCTGCCATGGATCGGGGCCAGCCAAGGGGCCAAGACCCAGATCATCCAACCTGGCGACCGTCTGCTGCTCAGCGTGTGGGATAGCAGTGAAAATTCCCTGCTCACCGCGCAGGAACAGAAAGTTATTCAGCTGGAAAACGTTGTTGTTGCCGCCAACGGAAGCGTTTTCATGCCCTATGTCGGCAATATCAGCGTCATCGGGCTGACCCCGGATCTGGCGCGCGAAGAATTGCAATCGGCGCTCGAAAAGATTGTCCCTTCGGCACAGTTGCAGCTTGTCATGAGCGAAGGGCGCAACAACTCGGTTGATCTGGTCAGCGGTGTGCTGACGCCCGGGACCTATCCGATGCCGGATCGCAATTATACGGTGATGGGGTTGATCTCTGCCGGTGGTGGGATCAGTGCAAATCTGAACAATCCGCAAATCCGGCTTGTCCGCGGGGGGCAAATTTTCGGTACTTCGGTGGATGCCTTGCTCAACAATCCGCGGCTCGACACGCTTTTGCGGGGCGGTGATCGGGTTTTTGTCGAAGAAGACGAACGGCATTTCCTGTCGTTTGGCGCCACGGGCACCGAAGCGCTGCATACGTTCACCAAGGACAAAGTGTCTGCGATGGACGCCATTTCGATCATGGGCGGCCTCAAGGACAACAAGGCGGATCCCCAGGGACTTTTGATCCTGCGGCAGTATCCTGGCTCTGCCATTCAAAGCGGTGTCCGTGGCCCCCGCAAGGCGCAGGTGGTTTTTTCCATCAACCTCAATACGGCGGATGGCCTGTTTTCGGCGCGTCAGTTCCAGATCAACTCAGATGATCTGGTCATCGCCACGGAATCGCCGATCAACGACGTCCTGACGATCTCGAATATCGTTGGTAACTTCGTGGGTGTCTTCAACGCGACAAGCTCGATCGGAAACTGATCTGATCACGCAGGGGTTCGGAAGCCGTGAAGCAACGCGGCTCTGAACCGCTCTATGGGATTGCGATGTGCAGGTTTTCGGGCAGAAGACTGTTCATGCGGGCCAGGTGTTCGGGCAGGCAGCGCGTGAGGAAATCATAAGTTTCGACAGCATGATTGCGCGCAGCCGGGCCGATATGGGCATAATCCTGCGGCTTGGCCAGCACATCCACGACCTGATCCGCAAGGGCGTTGCTGTCGAAGAAATCCACCAGCAGGCCGGTCTGGCCATGGGTGATGGCTTCGCGAACAGGGGCGACATCCGAGGTGACAATCGTCGCCTGCATCGACATGGCCTCGAGCAAGGACCATGACATCACGAACGGCATGGTCAGGTAGATGTGACAACGGCTCAGCTGGATAATCTGGCAATACGTCGAATAGGGCACCCGACCGACAAAATGCACCCGGGACCAATCCACGCTGTCACCCAGTTCCTCGATCAACTGCGCACGGTACCCGTCGGGGTGGGTGCTTTCGCGCCCATAAGATACCTCGTTTCCGCCGATGACGACCACGCGCGCGTTGGGTCGTTCCGACAATATGCGGGGCAAGGCGCGCATGAAGATGTGGAACCCCCGGGCATGTTCGAGATTGCGCGCCATATAGGTAAAGACCTCGTCCTGGCGCGTCAGGGGACGCTCAAGGCTGCCCAACTTGACGGAGACCTGTGGATCAGGGCGCAGCATGTCTGTTCGAATGCCATCGTGGCATACATAGAATTTGTCGCGAAAGACCTGCGGAAAGGTTTCCGCCTGCCAATTGGTCGGGCAATGGCCCAGATCCACACCATGCAGGCTGGCATAGGGGATTGCGTTGCGGGCCTCCAGGGTGAACGGTTTGTGCGCTTGAACCGGCTCACTGGGATCAAACCCCACAATGCCGCCCTTCAATCGATAGAACAGCTCAAAAAATCCCAACACAGGGATATCCGGCCAGACCTGCTTTAGAAACAGCAGCTCGCCCCAACCGGTATGGCCCATGATCAGGTCCGGGCGAAACCCGTGTTTTTGCTCCAGAGCTTGCGCCGCCAGGGCAACACCGTAGTCAGCCCCAGTGGCTTCTTCCCAGACCTTGGATAATCCATAGGCGGTTTTCTTGGGGCGGTGATGGGGTTCGTAGATCAACCTTCGCACCCCGGGCACCTGCGGTGCGTCCCGGCGCTGTGTCAGAAACACGATGTCATGTTTGCCTGTTGCAGCCAGCCATTGCAGCAATTCACGGTATTGCCCCGGCATGTTTTGGTGAACGAACAACAATTTCATGCCGGACTATCCTCGGGTGGGTTAAATCATGTGGCGACTCACGACCTTTTTCCTTGTGAAACGGGGCCTTTCGCAATGGTCTGATGCTGAAACGTCGGAAAAACTCGGCCGGACATGCGGACGGGACACACCCGAACCCGTGCGATGCTCGATGCTCGATGCTCAGGAGCTGAGCTTCTGTGGGATGCGCTGCTTTACATCCTCAAAGTTATATCGCTTGGTCGGATCCCCTGCATAAACAGCAATCAGACGTTGATGTTTGGTGGCCCTGAACGGTTCTGTCGCAATGATGCTGTAGTTTGCCTCTCGCCCCATCCAGTCTCTTAGCATGTCGTCGGTGACCGGATCATGGATATGACCTGTGGTTTTATTGGCAGGCCAATTGTAGGGAACCGAAACGATGACCATGTCAGCCAGCTCCTGCAACCTCCGGGCAAACAGCTTGGCGTCGGGCACATGTTCCAACACTTGGAAGCACGTGCAGATATCGAATTTCTTGTCGAATGCCAGCGTGTGGATGTCGCCCTGAATGCCACGCACCGTATCGGATTGATAGGGTACGCGAATATCCACCGAGCATCTGTCGTCGATCCAGTCAAACCATTCCAAATAGGGGCAGTTTCCGGAGCCCACATCAATCAGGCTGTCGGCATCCCGCCCAACCACGCGCAGGATGTAGTCCAGGTAGCGATAGTAGATCAAATCGGATCGCGACCGCCAGTAAGCGCCCGTTGCATACCCTGAATTCCCGTTGGACTTTGGTTGCCTTCCCATTGGTAACGCTCCTGAAGGTTGGGTCCTGTTTCTTGTCGGACCTATTGCGAGTTCAGCGCATCCAAACGGATACTGCACCTGTTGCCTGCGGGAATGACCAGATCAGGGTTCGAAATTGCCCCCGGATCGCAAATGTATTCGATGCCGCGTCAAACACCTTGTCGATCACGGTGATGACCCCGGGATAGCTGTCATCCGGAGTTGATGCAGGTATGATGGTTGCGGTCGTGCCGACTTCCATCCCGGCATAAGCCGTGACGGGCAGATAGGCTTCGACATGCAGCGGATCGAGCTGTGCAATGCGCACAACCGGCGTGTCCTGATCGGCAAACTCACCCGCATAGAGCAGACGATCGATCACCACGCCATCGATCGGGCTGACAATGCTGCGCTGTTTCAATACAGCTTCGGCGCGCCTGAGTTCCATGGCCGCGATGCGCTTGCGCATTTCCGACGTCGACAGATCACGGATCGCAACTTCGGCGGTGGCTTCAGCTTCATCCAGATCCGCTTGTGGGGCGATCTTGCGCTCCACAAGGCTGCGGATGCGATCTGCCCGGCTGTGCGCCAGCTTCAGTCGCGCTCTCTGGGCTGCAATGTCGTTTTCGGATCCAAGGGCCTGCTCGCGCATCAACTCGACGGTTGTCTCTTCGATATCGGACACAAGCCGCGCCAGCAGCTGGCCCTGGGTGACCAGATCGCCCCGGGCAACGTCCACAAACTGCAACAGACCGCCCGTCGGGCTGGCCAGTTCCACAACGAGGGACGGCTCAATCACACAATCATAGGTTTCGGCACCGGCCTCACCTCCGGCCAGGCCCAGACCCAAAAGGCACACGGCGATTTTTTGGAAACGTGTCATATTCAATCCTCAACACCGGAGAAGGCCAGGAAACTCAGCAAACGCTGATCGTGGGAAAACAGCGCTCGCCGTGCCTGCGCGTTCAGACGTTCGGCACGACGTTGCCCGCGGCGAAACAAAAGCAGGCCAGAGACCCGCCCAACACCGCCGGGAAACCGTGTCAGCATCCGAAGCAGCGGCGCCTTGACGGTTCGCAGCAGGAAGTCATCCAGGCTCAGAACAGCCTCATATGAGCCGGGCTGGCCCTGACGGGCCGTGCGTCCCAGCAATTGCCTGTCAATCCGCGCGGAATCATGCCGTTCCGTCAGGATCACATGCAATCCGCCCGCTTCGACCACCGTTTCGGCCAGCGAAATATGCACGCCCCGACCGGCCATGTTGGTGGCGACGGTGACTTGCCCGGCCTGCCCGGCCTGCGCGATCAGGGCGCCCTCTTCCTCGTCGTTGAGCGCATTGAGCACACAATGCGGGATGTCCGCAGCCTCCAACGCCTGATGCACTGCCTCTGAAGCGGCCACGGTGCGCGTTCCGATCAGGACAGGTCGGTTTTCGCGCCGCATGTTGTGGACACGGTCGACCAGCAGGGACAGTTTGGCGTCTTCGGATTTCAGGATCCGGGTGCCCAGGTTCAGGCGCCGGACCGGCAGGCGCGTGGCCAGAACAAGCGTCGGCATCCTGTAGACCGCGGCAATCTCGCCCCGCAACTCGCGTCCGGTCCCGGTCATGCCCGACAATTTCAGATAGCGGCGAAAGAACCGCTGATAGGTGGTGCGGGCAATGGCCAGCTTGCGCGGGGTGATCTCGACCCCTTCCTTGAACTCGACCAGTTGATGCAGTCCGTCGTTCCAGGACCGCTCCGGCATCAGGCGACCAGTATATTCATCGACAATCACAACCTTGCCCTCTTGCAGGACATATTGATCACCATGTTGAAAAAATCGATGTGCCGTCAGGGCCTGACACGCGGCTTGCTCGCGTTGGACCTTGTTCTGCCACAGCGGCCCAAAGGCCTGTGCCAGAGTGGCCAGGTGGTCCTTGCCCAGATCGGTCAACTCGATCGTACGCCGCTTGGGGTTGGCCTTGTAATGGAGCCTCTCATGCAGGCGGTCAGCCAGTGCATGGGCAGTTTTGGCCCATTCGGCCTCGGCGGCGATATCGGTCTCTTGCGACAGGATCAGCGGGGTTCTGGCATCATCGACCAGAACACTGTCGGCCTCGTCCACGATGGCAAAATGCAGCCCCGTCATCACCGGGCGCCGATCAGGTGTCCCGGCCAGGCGCTGCACCTTGAGCCGCACCTCGCCCGCCCCTGCGCCCATGCGCAGGGTGTCGCGCAAGTAATCGAACGAGATCTCTTTGTTCGAAGCATAGACCACGTCACGTTCATAAATGTCCCGGCGTGCCTCCGGAGTGGCGTCATGCACCACGCACCCCACCCGCAGCTGCAGCCAGGCAAAAAGTGGCTCCATCTCCTCGGCGTCCCGTTCGGCAAGGTAGTCATTGACGGTAACCACGTGGGTCGGGATGCCCGCCAGCCCCGCAGTGGCCGCGGCCAATGCGGCGACCAGGCTTTTGCCCTCGCCTGTCGCCATTTCAGCCAGGCAGCCATCCAGCAGGATCAGGGCCGCGCGGATCTGAACGTCATGCGGCCGCAACCCCAAAGTGCGCCGGGTCGCTTCGCGCACCACAGCAAGCGCCTCACACAGAGGAGCTCCTCGCAATCCGCTGCGCACCAATTGAGCGCGGACCTGTATCAGCTGCGCGCGCAGTTGCGTGTCATCAAGGGCTTTAAAGCGGCCCTCAAGGCGGCAAACCGCACGTTCGCGGGATGCCACCTTGAGGCGCTGCAACAGGGTCAGGCGCCCCCGCACCTGACCCCAGGCTAACTGTGCCGCCTGATCAAATTTGCTCAGGCGCTCGTCGCGCCGGGCCGGAAAGACATAGGTCGATACCGGCCCGACAATGGGGCCCCCGGACCCCATTGGAATGCCTGACGCGCCGGAGCCGTCAGGCATCCGCCTCTTCGGTCTCCGATCCGGCTTCGTCCGCGTTCTCCGCGCGACGGAACATCAGATCTCCGTCAGCACTGTCCGAAACCCGATCGGCCACCTGTCCGAAATGGCGCAGCGAGGCCAGATGCAAGAACACACATTCCAATTCATCGGTCCCCATCATTGCAGCCAGTGTTTCGGAATCGAGTGCTTTCAGTTTTTCACGATCCACGGTCAGGAAACCGGTCAGCGACCGTCTTTCACCGCCAGGAAGCGTGAATTGCGCCTGCATCGGGCGCAGCAGCTCAAGATCCGCCAGACGTTTGCAGAACGCCTGACTGCGCGCAAAGCGCGCCTGGTAATCCTGCAGGAACGCCAGCACGTTCTTCAGGTACTGGGTCTGGTTCCCGTCACTGTCGAACAGACGCTCGCCGCGCCCGTCTTCGTTGCAACCCTCAAAGCTTTCATCGATGTGCAGGATCAATTGGTTTTCACTGGTCTCCTGGCTGAAGACAAATGGATAACGCCGGATGAATGCCGGAATATAGCGTCCACCCCAGCCGCCTTCGCTGGACACGAACGCGTTCTCTTCTCCGGCCACGCCCAGAATGGCGGTCGGGATGACGGCGTCTCCCTCACCGGCAAAAACGATTGGATATTCTGCCCCGGCCTCGGCAAATTCTGCAGCCGTCAAGGGAACCGAATTGACCTTGCTGGCAAAGGCATAACTGTCGCCTGCCTTGACGCAAAGCTTTGCGTGTTTCTTGGCACTGACTGGCACCGCATTTTCGTAAAATAGTAATTGTGTCGCCATAATTTCCTCCCTGGCGTTGGGTTGTTCATCTGCAGAATTCACGCCTGCATAAAGAGCTTCTTTCCCTTATTGAGTGAGCATATTAACAACTGTTGCCGCTCCACTTGAGCAGATCACCCCGATTTTTGCCAATGTTATATGTTAAACTGCCGTAAAAAAACTTGTCTGATGCGGCGGTAGACACGTTCCCCCAAGGACATGGGGTCATGCGCGAAACGAATAAGGACTCTGTCCCCGATTGTTTCAAAATCGTGGCTTTTGTCCAGTTTCAGGTCCAGATGCAGCAGGTTTTGCAGGGTTCGCAGGCCTGACGAATCACCTGGATCAAGCACGATGTTGCCCCCGCCCTGAGTTGCCAGCGCCAGGCTGGGCAAAGAAGCCTCAAGTGCGGGAACCTCGCGAATGACACGCGCCACATAGCTGTTTTCGGGTTGCGTGACGAAGCGCACGTCGATCCCCTGGTCCGCTGCCGGACAAAGTCGGCATCTTGTTCGGGGACCACGGCCCGGATGACGGGATCGCTGAAACTGCTGATGTATCCCAGCAATTGCCCCTTGTTGACAAACCGCCCCGGCAGGTCGGTGGTTTCGATCAAGGCAATCCGTCCAGAGATACCGGCCCGGATGTCGAGCGCCTGTTGCCGTTCTTTTGCCAGGGCCAGGTCGGCCTGCGCGTGTTCCAGTTCACTTGCCGCAATGCGAGCCGCCGCCGGATCGCTGACGGCCATGCTGGCCCGACGCAGGCCGGTTTCTGCAACCGTGGCTTTTAGCAGATCAACCCTGGCGGCCAGCAAAGGATCCTCCATCCGGATCAGGATCTGCTCCGGTTCAACAGCTTGTCCCTGGCGGACGCTCACGGCGGTGACGACCCCACCCTCTTCGGCATGGACGGCGCCGTCTCCCGGCACCCAGACCACGCCTTCGGCAATCGTGGAATAGGGCAACGGCACAAGAAACAGCACCGCACAAAGGGCACCGACAGCACTGACCACCACGCCAAGCGCCCGGGTGCGCCTGTCCCGCAATTTCGGAGATGCCAGCAGGAACCACAGCTGTTTGGACAGCGGGACACCAAACATCAGCACCACGGACCAGATCGCCAGTAAGATGCCCAGTGAGAAAAATTTTGACGACACCAGCAGGATGATCGCCGCGGTGATGAAAATCCGATAGATGAAGGCCGCGATCCCGTAGAGTACGAACCAGCTCCGCTCTCCCCGCGCGGTCGCCGGATTGCGCGCATCCTTCACCCCCAGAGCGTAGCGCTGCACCAGATAGCCGATGTATTGGTTGGCCCGTGCGGCCAGGTTGGGAATTTCGAGCAGATCGCTCAGCACGTAATACCCATCAAAACGCAGCAGCGGGTTGCCGTTGAAGAACAGCGTTGAAACGCCACTGATCAGCATCGTGTTGAACGCAAAGGCCCGCACCAGACCACCTTCGGCATTGACCCAGATGATCATGGCCAGTGCCGCCAGCCCCAGCTCGACCAGAATGCCCGCTGCCGCGACAAAGGCCCGTCGCCACTTGCTGGGAAAGGACAGGCTGTCCGAGGCATCGACATAAGGCACCGGCATGAACACCAGGAACATCACGCCGATTTCATGCACTTCTCCACCCCATCGGGTGATCGAATAGGCATGCCCCAACTCGTGGATGGCCTTGACCACCGGATATGTCACCAGCAACAGCAGCAGGCTTTCGGCACTTAGCACCCGGTCCAGCACGTTTTCGGTCAACCCGCCCCAATGGGTCACCACCAACGTGCCGCCATAGGCCAGCAGCGCAAGATAGGCGATCAGCCCAAAGATCGAAAACAGAGGCCGGACCAACGGCATGGTCACCTTCAGAAAACCTTCGGGGTCCAGCAGGGGAATACGCACGGCCAACGGGTTGAGAAAACTCATGACCCGTTTTTTCCGGCGCATCTTCTGCCCGCGTTCGACCATCTCGACGATATCAGGGGCGCCATCGGCATAGAGCACGTCTGCATTGTGCAACTGGCTGAGCAATTGCAGGATCTCATCCTGTGTCAGGGCATCCTCATCGCTCAACGCGTCGTAGGCAATCTGCCAGATCTCGTCCAGTGTATGCTGACCATCAAGCAGCGATGCGATGAAATAGCTTGCGCCGGAAAACCGATGAAAGCGACCCGATCCACGGTCCTGCAACACATACCAGATCTGCCCGCGGTATTCAGTGCGAAAGAACCGGGCGTGACTGCGCAAACGCGGTCGCTTGTCTTTGACGCGGTACCAGTGCGGGCTATGAAAACTCTTGCTCATGGTGCGCAGATCACGGGCTGAACTGCCAGGCTTTCAGCCGCAGCCAATCTCTCATCCGGCGGGTCCAGACCGCGACCACCAACCGGCTGTCAACCTCGACCCGCGCGACCCCTTCCATGCTGGGGCGCACCCAGTTCTGGCTGTCGGTCAGGCTGGCCTCAACCCGAAAGAAGTTGCGCCCGTCCCGTTGGCGGGCAACCGGGGTGATCCGCTCGATGGCAAAACTCAGACCCTGATCCGGACTGGCCGCCAGCCGCAGCTCGCCGCTTTGTCCGAGCATGATCTCGGCCACATCGGTTTCGTCCACTTCCAACGCCACCCGATAGGCGTCCAGCGGTGCGATCCGAAACAGTTCCTGACCCCGCTCGACTGAGGTGCCAACCAGTTGACTGAGGTCCCCCGATACCACGATACCGTCAAAAGGGGCTGCAATCCGCGTGCGCGACAGCTGCGCATCAATCAATGCCAGCTGGGCGTCAGCCTGGTCGATCTGACTGCGAATGATATTGGCCTCGGCCCGCTCGGCATTGGCCAGGGCCCGGCTGTATTCGATCTCGCGCTGGCTGCGGGCCGTGGTCAGGCGCAGGCGTTCAAGCACCAGATCCTGATCATTGAGCACGGCCAGAACCTCGCCCTCTTCGACCTGCGCGTCGGCGCGTGCCGTTTCGGATTGAATGTAGCCATTGAACGGGGCAACCACGGTCCGCTGCACCGCCCCTTCGACCCGGGCAGGGGCCGTAATCTTGAAGTCGGTATAGGTTGTGGCCCCCAACCAGACCAGAACCACCATGATGATGGTCGCCAGCTTGCGCCCCAGATACCGTGGCCCCAGCAACAGGGTGATCTGTCGCCAGATCGTTGCGAATATCTTGGTAATCAGCCAGCGGTCGTTTTTGCGTTTCTCGGCCAGGATCGGGGCCACCATACTGGCAACCACATCACAAAGCTCGACCGTTTCCTCGTCGAAAGGCCTACCTTCGGCGCGTTCGAAGGTCATCGCACCAAAGGGTTCATCATCAACCCTGAGCGGGATCGTCAGCACTGACCCGACCTTGTGCTGGCGCACCAGATCCTCGTGCATGCGCGTGATCCGATAATCCCAGGTCTCGGGCAGCGGCGCGAGCACGATATCGCCCTGATCCATGGCTTCGTCCATGGCCAGACCCAGATCGCGCACCAGGTTCATACGGGTGCCAAAACCCGAAACATGGCTCAGGGCGGCGACTTTGCAACGCTTGCGGCGCAGCAGCCCCAGCCCGACCTGTTCGCACGACAGCCGCCCGGCCAGTTCGGTCACCAGCGCCGTGGCAGCCTCGTGAAAGCTGCGATGTTCAAGAACAACGGAAACGAAATCGAGCGCTTCCATGGTTCGGCCCCTCAGGGCACTGTCTATGGCACTCTGGTCGCGGCGCAACAGGGCCTCAAGCCACCCTGCCCCCCAACGCAGTTGCCGCAGAACTTCAACGGGGCTGGGCCCTCCCGCCCCCAGCCGGACAGCGACTGCGCCATAAATCCGGCCCTCCATCTCGACCGGCAACGACAGCGTGCGCTCATCCTGCGCGGCTTCGACCACGACGCTTTGGCGTTTGGTGACGGCTTCATTGGCGGCATGCAGCAGATCGGGTGACAGGTCATCATCGCGCGGCCAGGCCGCAACCGGGGTGAACGGCCCGGTTTCGGGTTCGCCCAACACGACGGCCGAAGCCTGCGCTCCCGAAATGTTGCGGCATTGCAGGGCCAACCAGGCCTGTAAGAACCCTTCGGCGGTTTCGGCTTCGTGAAACTGGGCCCACAGCGATTGATCCAGAACGGCAACGCCGTCGGATTGTGCGGCCTGAACCAGGCCCGCGCCCTTATGTGCCTCGCTTCCGGTCATACAAAAACAATTCGCTCAAAAATCAAAAACCATCTCCGGGGCCGTTTCCCGCCCGAAGCTGGCTATGTGATGAGCAAAACATTGCAGGACGGATCGCGCAAGTACCGGTTTCCCCAGCGTCCGCTTCAGGGAAACCGGTATGACATTTGTGCCGCGGCCCATTAACAACCCCAAAAAAGGCCCCGGAGCCGAATGGCTCCGGGCGCGCGCGCGCTAGGGGGGATCAGGATCTGAACAGTGCCGTCAGGCGGTTCATGAAACTGTTGGTCATGCTACGCCACTGACCCACGCCACTGCCATCGCCCGCAGGCGCGCCAGAGGACAGGGTGATCGGAGCAGCGTCACCACCTTCCGAGACATGGCTCAGGGCATCTAGGCCGCGGGCCGTATCCGGATCGACGAATGTTCCCGTGACCTCGTCAAAGACCAGGGTCGACGGAGCATCGAAGCGGGTGCCCGTTTCCAGGGTTTCGCTCATGACGTGGCCCGCATCGGCCTGTTCCAGATGGTCATATCCCAGAGCGTGACCCAGCTCGTGGCTGAGTGTGCTGAGCAGATCCATCCGGTTCTCGGCCTCGCTGCCATCGACAGCGCGCAGAATGCCATCGGCATCTTCGGCAAAGGTTGCAGCCCCGTCCGGACCAACTTCGACGAACCAGCCATGACCAGCAGCGGTTGCATCCAGCTGGATCACATCCCCATCGGTCTGGGCCAGAACCAGGCCATCCAGATCGACAATCTCAATGCTCAGACCATTGAGAACTGCAATCTGCCCGGCGTCCAGATGACCGCTATCGGCCCACAACGTCCGCGCAGCGGCAAGACCGGCTTGTGCGGCCTGGACATCCAGAACCTCAGTCGGGCTGTCTGCATTCGCCAGAGAAGCTGCCGTCAACGCTGCCATTTCAACGGCGTCGTCAGGGCATTTCTCGGGCGCCGGAATAGTGTCGATAAAGGGAACGACCTTGTCCCGCAGAGGCTCGCCATTGGCCGGAACGAAGACGAAATCACTGCGGCCAAAGTCCGCCTCGAAGGCCGTCAGCATGGTCGCGATCAGATCGTCACGTACTGCCGGATCAAGGTTCTGCGCCACTTCGATATCACCAAAGCTGCCGTTGATGTCATCGGGTCCGTCACCACCAACGATGGTGTCAATGCCACGGCCACCCCGGATGCGATCACTACCTCCGCTACCGAAGAGCAAGTCGCTGGACATGTTGATAAAGCCCTGCTCTCCGTCGGCTCCGCCGCCGAAGATCAGGTCGTCGCCTTCTTCGCCATCAACCAGATCGATGCCATTTGACAGGCAGATGTCATCATTACCGGTCCCGCCAAGAGCGACATGACGCCAGACGGTGAACTCATCGGCACCCTCGACGAAGAAGTCCTCGTCTCCGGCGTCCAGACCCATCCAGATCTTGTCGTCGCCCGCCCCGCCATCTGCAAAGTCATGGCCAGCACCCGACATCAGCGTGTCGTTGCCACCCAGACCCATCAGGGCGTTGTTGCGGTCATTGGCCCGGATGATGTCGACATATTCCGAGCCCACAACATCTTCATAGGCGTCAGCCGAGAACAGGCGCACGGCGCCGTTCATGTCGCCCCGGATGACGTCGGTGTTGTAGCTGCGCATTTCGACATTCTGCAGGCGAATGTAGATGCCATGCTCGTAGTCGGAGAAGTCCAGCAAATCACCAGTATCATTGGGCAGGCCAATCGGCACATCGGTCCCTTTGACGCCGTCGCCGTCATCGTCAGGATCGCTGTCGTTGGCCGGGAATGTTCCCGCCTCGACCAAGCTGTCAGAGCCCAGACGCTCACCGGCGAAGATGTAGTTGTCATCGCCAGCGCCGCCCCAGGCCCAGTCGTCACCACGACCGCCTTCGATCACGTCACCCCAGCCCGACGACACATCAATCAACTGCATGCCAGTGGCTGCAAACGGATCAAAGTCGGGCGAGTCCACCAGGGCGCTTGGGTTGCGCTTGGCTTCGTCTGCCACATTGATCTGGATGACCTCGCCGCCGAACAGACGCACGCGGGCGTTGTCACCGGCGGTGACGTCATCGCCCATCTCGGTGTGGATGTAATCGGCACCATCGCCGCCCACAACCACATCGCCATCGTCGCCGGTCAGGATCACGTCACCCGCATAGTCGATGCCACGGGATTCTGACGCCATATCAAAGACCGCGCGGTCCATGATCCGGACATACCCCTGATCACCCAGAACACGATCACTGTCGACATCGCCTTGGGGAACGATGTTGTCCTTATCGGTCCCGCCTACGATCTGCAGACCCGAGATGCTCGGACGGTTGCGTTCGCGGCGATCATAGCCAGCCTCGTCCTCGCCAAGGATCCGGATTTGGAAGGTATCGCCGACCACATCGCGGAACACCACGACATTGGCCCGCGCCAGCGGATCACTGGGATCATAGGCGTCGAAATCGCCTTCGAAATCAGAGGCCCGCAGGGTGTCGACCAAATGCTCGGTGCCGTTTTCGTCGATCAGGACGATATCGCTCGAGAACCGGTCGCGGTTCCCCTGGAACACGACGTAGAGATAGACGTCATAAGACTGATCTTCACCAAAGTGCTGATCCAGCTGTCCGACGTTGATCCCCAGCGTGTCACGGTAGCCAGACCTTACGTACCCGTTGTAGAGGCGGCCATTCTGGGTATCCGGGTCGATATCATCCTGCGCCCAGGTACCAGCGGATTTCGGATCATCACTGTCAAGGCTGTGACCAACCAGAACCGAAATACCCTCGGCGGTGGTGAACAGCTCCGGATTGGCTGTCTTGATCCCGGTTTCATTGTCGATCCCGTCTGTCGGATCGTTGGGATCAGTAAAGCTGCCGGTATCCAGGTTGTTCCAGCCGTTGGCTGCAACATAGCCCAGAGTTCCTTCAACAAAACCTTCGTCCATACCGGCACCGAAGTTGATGCCAACCGAAGTGACGTCGTCGCTCGAGACAGCATCATCGACCGCATTGTGTCCGCGGGTGTCCCCGGTTTCGATGCAATCTTCGCCCTGCCCGCCAATGACGATGTCATCGCCGTTTCCGGTCAGGATGATGTCGTTCATGTTGAACGTATCAAGCACCGAGATGGTCTGCATATTGCGCAGCTCGCCCAACTCGCCACCAAGATAAGTCTCAGGCGCCTGATCCCGCATCAGCGTGGCCCGACCATTGTCGCCAAAGACGGCGTCAAAGTCGGTCGCACCCATATCCGCATCCCCGGCGGTGTCGATCCAGTCGCTGCCGGTGCCACCAAAGACCAGGTCATCTCCTCCACCGGTGTAGATGGCATCATTGCCCCCCACTTCGGCGTCAACGCTTTCGGCCCGGTCGATCGGGTTGGACTTACCAACGATCTGGAAGCCGGCGATCACCGGACGGGAGCCCTTAATCGATCCTTCCGGTACGGACAGTTCAATGACCAGCCTGTCTGTTGTCAGACCACCCACTGCAACATAGTTGCCCTGGGTCGGCGCATTCGGATCCGTCGATGTGGCCTGAATGTACTGCCCGGTAAAGTGCACATTCTCAGGGTCGCTGACATAGTAAGTATTGTCAGGCCCGACAGAGACCACGCGAACTGCGTCACCGCTGTTGGGGGTCTTGCCGTTGTCCGCATCCAGGTAGATGTAGATGTCATATTCCGAGAAGTGCTGGGTCAACCCTTCGAGAACGATTTCAATCGTCTCTTTGCGCGTTACCGTTGTGTAGCCTTCAAAAAGACGATCATCCGAGGTGCTATTATTGTTCTTGATCTGGTTGTGCGCGTCAAACCGGGCTTTGTTTTCTCCGAGATGACGGTCCTCATCAAAGTAGTCCTCCTTGTCCCAAAGCGCATCACGACCATCGTAATCAGCATCGGTATAGCCAAAGCCATCTGTCCGATCATCATCGTCATAGATCGGCAGATCCTCGTTCTTCTGCCGCCACTGGAAGGTGATGCCTTCATGGTGGGTGCCATTCTCGTCGGTGATGAATTCACCGGCTTCATTGCCCCATGTGCCGCCACTGGTGGTGAAATTCATCCAATTGTCGGCGCGTGGCGCAGGTATACCATTGGTTGAGATCGAGTCATTGGTGCCGGCAACGCCGTCCACCGTGGCCTGACCCGGCTTGCTGTCGAAGTTGAAGCTGAGGATCGAGAACTCTTCGCCCGTCACATCCGCTTCGCTTGGCGCATCGAACATCTCGGTGCCGTTCAGCGTCACCCGACCGTTGTCGCCAAAGACGACATCACGCAGGTTCTGCAACAGGCCGGTCTCGATGACGTCGTCGCCCGCACCACCCATCAGGATGTCGCTGCCTTCGCCGCCAAAGATCACGTCATTGCCGCCATTGTCGGAACCAACGCCGATAACCTCGGTCACCAACTCCAGATCCGTGGTCTGGATCCGCTGCAGCGGGATCGGTGGCAGGTTCGGATCCTCGACATTCATCACCACGACACCATGGTCGCCAAAGATGATGTCACGGAACGGCTCTTCGGGGGCCTCGGCGCCACCATCGGTGCTGCCCGGACCATCGCCATAGATCAGGTCATCGCCAGCAACCAGGCTGTCACGCACCGGCGAGGGTGCCGGTTGCAGCGTGGTGCCATCGGACTGGATCGACGGATCCACCGTGGGCAGCGGGCTCTGATCATCCGTGGCAATGTAAAGCGCACGGGTCAGGATATCGACGTTCACACCGCTGTCGCCATAGATGTGATCCGTGCCGCGCTGACCAAAGATGATGTCATTGCCCGATCCACCGGCCAGGTGGTCGCCCGCCTGGCTGCCGATGATCAGATCGTCGCCGCCGCCGCCATAGGCGGTGATGCCGACGCTGGGCAGCTCATCGCTGTCCAGACCCGCAAAGAGCGCGCTGGCGTCGATGATGTCGTTGCCGAAGTGATCGAACGGATTGGCCAGTGGCATGACCCATTCGTCGTCCTCGTTGTCGCCATCAGGCAGCTGCGGGAACGGATCGAACGGTTTCTCGCCATAGTCATAGCCCAAGACAGAGAAGGGCTGACCGGCATACCAGTTGCCGTCCTGGCTGGTGTCACCATAGATGACCAGCGGGCTGTCAGGCCCTGCCCCGCCCAGAACGGTGAAGGTATCGCCACCGATCTCGATGCCGCCATCAAGCCGCGGCTGCAGTGCCGAGACCGTGACCACACCTTCGACGGTCAGACCGATCCGGTCATATTGCGCCGTCAGCGTGTTGCCATCGATCGAGATAACCTCGGCAGTGCCCGGGAAACCCTCGATCGTGATCAGCTGACCAACCTCGAAGCCGAGGGAAGCCCAGTCGTCTTCGCTGACCAGTTCCAGAGTGCCTTCGCCCTTGTCACAGCAATCAAGATCCGGGGTCACCTCGGTCGAGATTTCCTTAGGCTTGGCCACGTGGATCTTGGCGTCTTCCAGGGTTCCGGTTGCTGCCAATGGGCCGCCATCCAGAACCAGTACCGCACCGGCACCCCAGCCACTGGAAGGCATCGTCCGGCTCAAGGCTCGGATCAGCATCGATGATCGCGGTGATCTTGCGGGTTTCGCTTTCACCCTCCAGCTGGATGTAGTCGCCAACGGTGTAACCGTCACCAACCCAGTCGAGCCCGTCGATGCGGGTCAGCTCAACGCCGCCTTCGACATTCTGACCGTCCAGGTCGATGCACAGCTCCAGCGGACGGTTGCCGCCACCATGCAGGACCGTCAGGCCACCATGCGGACCCTGAACCGACAGTTCCAGATCCAGCGCAGAGCTGTCGGACAGCGTTGCGTTCTCCAGAACCAGCGTGGCGCCATCGTCCTCGATGTCGATCAGGCGGACGGACTGATCCTGTCCATCGCCCTGCACGCGCACCAGGTGACCGATGATGAAGTTGTCATCCTCCCAGTCGCCGCCGTCACTGCGGGTGACGCGGGTTTCGGTTCCAGTTGTGGCCACGGCAAAGGTGCCTGCGGTTTCCACCAGAGCGTCTACGCCGATCACGGTGATCTCGCCGGTCAGAACCGGCAGCGGATCACCCGACAGCACCAGGATTGAGTTGTCATTGGGGTCCTGCCCTTCAGGCGTGACCACATCGTCAACCGATTCAACAGTCCAGATTCCGGTCTGGCCTTCGATCTGAATAGTCTGACCCGGCAGGAAGCCCAGGCTCAGCCAGTCGATGCCTTCGCGCGAGATCGTGCCACCATTGCTGCCGTTCGGCGTGATGGTGAATTCGCCCGTGGTGTCAACGCCCGAGACGTTGTTCAGCGTGCCTTCGACCGTCAGGCTGTCATTGCCTTCGCCCAGCATGACGTTGACCACCTCGATGGTGCTCTTGCCGCTGTCGGTCTGGAAGCCACCGCCACCCAAGGTGATCCGGCCAAAGCTGATGCCACCCGGCACCACGGTCGGCTCGCCGAACTCGTTGGCCGATGTTGGACCGAAGTCCAGCGTATCCGCCATGCCAAAGCCCGTCAGCGTGGTTTCGGTCATCAGACCCTCGCCATCTTCGACCGAACTGTCGTTGAAGATGTTGAGCACGTCGATCTGCTGGCTTTCAGGCGGCTGTTCACCGATGGCAAACAGGAAGTCATCCGCCTCGCCCGGCAGTTTCAGGCCGTTCTGCAGCGACCGGTCTGCACCGGTGACACCACCTTCGACCTGAAGCGGTCCGCGCAGGTTCGACAACAGGTGTGCCGACGCCGGGAAGACCTTGCTGCCTTCGCGGGTGATCGGCACATCAAAGTCGCCATCCGCTTCCAGCACGACAGATTTCTGCAGCCAGTAATCGGTGCCATCAAAGCTGACGCTGGCCGCGATACGTTCGATACGGACATTGTCCGCGCTGCCATCAGTCAGCCAGGCAGGCACAGCCACCGTGCTGGTGAATTGCAGCTTTTCATCGTTGTTGTCGTTGTCGCCGCGGATCAGTTCGATCTTCAGCTCGATCTCGTTGGCAGGATTGTCCAGATCGGTGACCCGGACCCACTGTCCTTCGAGGAAGCCATCGGCCAGCCAGCCAGAGCCGTCATTGCGGACCAGCTGTTCACCGTCAAAGGTGCCGCCATCATCGGGGGCGTAGTTCACCTCGCCCTCGAAGAAGCCGATACGGGCCAGGTCGGACAGCAGTGCAATCTCGGACGCAGCCTGACCAGCACCTGCAAAGGCGTCTGTCAGGGTGATGGCCAGATCGGTGACCGAGGCCACGACATAATCACCATTAAAGCCCGCACCAAGGTTTTCGACCCGGATCTGCTGACCGGCTTCGAACCCTTCATCGATGAAGCTGCCATAGGACTGGGCCACACCATCGCGGGTGATGACCCCGACGCCGCCGCTGTTTTCAGCCACGACCTGTCCCTGGAACTGCTGTACGGCACGCAGGCCGCCCACGGCCACATAGTCATCCGGAGTGACGGCCACGCCGTCCACCTCGACCACATTTGCCAGACCATCGGTCAGCAGCGCCACATCGACCTGCGCCGTCGGCGCTCCGGTCAGACGGATGGTATAGTCATCCGTCGGGGCCAGCAGCGTTTCGCCGCCCGACTGCTGCACCAGCGCACCGGCGCTGTCATTGTCCAGAACACGGACTTCGAACAGGCCATTGCCCGAGCGCAGGTTGGGGAAGACATAATCGCCGTCTGTTGTTGCCACCGCGTCCAGTTCAAAGGCAATCACTGCCCCGCCCGGATCCTCGACCCGCGCATCATCGCGTGCCTCGACCGTGACCAGAACGGCATCATCCCAGTTGGTGTGATCAAAGGTGATCTTGGCCACGCCATTCACGATGTTGAAGCGGCCATCAAGGCTGGACAGTTTGATGTCCTTATCAGCCTCTTCACCCAGGTTCAGATCGACCACGACCACGGTGCCATTGGCCGGCGCCTTGGCCAGCTTGACCAGCAGCTCGTCATTGAGCTGGGTTACCGCGTCACCTTCGATGACGGTGGTGTCCTGATCCTCGACGAATGTGCCGTCGCCAGCATTGTAGCTGCCGGCCTCGATCTGGAAGATCTGCACATCCGGCGTGTCGTTGTCGCGCAAGTCGACCTCGACGTTGCGAACCGCGATGCCGTCATATTCCTCGACATTCGAGATTACGCTGTGCTGCGAGACAACCCGCAAATCGCCCTCGGCGCGCAGATCGTCAAAGGCAAACAGGTGCACATCCTGGGCCTGATCCCAATTGGTATGATCAAAGCGCAGAACCAGAGCGCGGTTCTCGCGCTGTGTCGGTACACCGTCAACCGTTACGGTCCGCTGGAAATCGCCGTTGAGCGGGTTCATCGGATCCGCAGGTGCTGCTGCCGACAGCCAGAAGCTGTCGCCCGCGCCACCCGGCAGCGGGAATGGATTGATCAGGGTTCCGTCCTGCTCTTCCTGCGTGCTGCGCGCACCCGAGACAGTAACATAGACCACCTGCCCAATTGTCAGCGCCTGCGCCAGGCGCACGGTGTAGCTGTCGGTTGCGGTTTCGCCGCCACCTTCAAGGATCGAGGTGAAGCCACCGCTTTCCTCGATCACCACCAGACCTTCGTCTTCGGTCGGCACGTTGTAGTCGAACCCGTCAACCAGCAGGCCGTCATAACGCAGATCATCCGAAGTCAGCAGATGGTTGACCGCGCCAGAGGCGCCTTCCAGCTCGCGGGTGACGATGTCTTCGGTCACGTCGCCTACCACGTTGATCGTATCCGAGCCAAGCCCGCCGATCACGCGATAGGCCACACCAAACGCAGTGGACTGGACAAAGAACTCATCATCGCCTTCCAGACCATCAACCTCGATCACCTCGACGGTCGAGTAGCGCACGTTCAGACCCGCGCCCATGATACCGTCCTTGGTGATGACAAAGTCATCGGCAAACTCGGTACCCAGGATCACCACCTTGTCAAAGCCGGTGCCGCCTTCGATCGAAACCGGTGCGTTGACGTTGTAGCGGACCTCGTCATTGCCGCCGCCGGTGCGTACATCCACCGGACGATCGACCGAGAAGCCATCCGCGCCGATGATCGGCTGTGGCAGCCCGTCTTCGCCCAAGATCAGATCGCCGAACTCATCGACCAGCGCCAGCGCAAAGGCCCGCACGGTGAAGATGTCGTTGCCATCGTCGCCCTCAAGGCGCAGCTCGGACTGGTTCGAGTAGACCGTGAACTCGTCCGCGCCGCTGCCACCATGGACCAGAACCGGTGAATTGGTGCCCGCCGACAGGAAGCCGCGCGTGGTCGCAACGACGTTCGGGAAGGCGTCCTGCGGCAGCAGGTTGCCATCGATCTCGTTGCGCTTCAGGCCATAGATCTGACCGATCTGGAACCGATCGTTGCCTGCGCCACCATCCAGCGTGGTGATGACCGAGGTGTCATCGGTAAAGAAGGCATCATTGCCGCCCAGACCCAGCACCGTCAGACGTCCGTTCAGCGCGCTGTCAAAGCCGATGCGCTGCACTTCGGGGCTGCCGCCATTGGCCGGGATTTCATCCCCTTCGGTGACATTGCGGTAGAGCGATTCATCGCCATGCACCAGCGCCACGTAACCCGGATTGTCCGCTGTCTCATTCGGCAGGAAGGCCGCCTGACGCAGCAGGAAGATGTCATCCGCCGGATAGGCCTCGTCCGTGGCAGGATCGATGCCATTGTCGGTGCCGTCATTGCCGTAGACAAACAGCTCGTCCACACCATCGTCAGACGCGCCAGTGTCCAGCACGTTGATGATGTAATTCCGCTGATCCGGCCCGTTTGAACCCAGCGTGAACACTTCGAACGTATCGGTGCCTTGCTGACCATCCAGACGCAGGGTGTGTTCCGCATCCTCGTGACCCAATGCCGTCAGCGCAGCCAGCTGCGCTGGCGAGGTCACGGTGGCGGTATCCTGCAGGAAGTAGACCTTGACGTTATCCTCGTTGCCGCCCGCAAAGACCTGGGTCTTGGAGCCGAGGAAGACATAGCCGTCTTCACCTTGCGTGGTGGTGCCCGCCGCCCCGGTCGTATCACCGAACTGGATCAGGTCCACATCGGAACCACCATAGATCACCGTGCCGAATTGCGGCGCCGTAAAGGTCGGCACGGCCACGCCCATCGGGTCGCCACCGGACTGGCTGCCCGGGGTCACATCGGCCCCGGCAATGATCCGACCACGCAGGATGATGTCGGTCCCATGACCCGCATCCGCGTTGAAGGCATCGCCAACGATGATAATGTTTCCAGACGCCAGAATATCGCTGTTGTCATCGGTGATGACATCATCACCCGCACGCAGGCTCACAGTACCACTTTCGGCAAAGATGCTGCCATTGGAAATGATCCGGTTGGCATCGGCCTGGTTGGCCGGTCCGCGGTTGTTGCTTTCGGCAAAGCGCGCCGCACCGCTTTCAACGAGGATCAGATCCTCGTCCAGATCGGCGCTTTCACGTACATCCAGCCTGATATTGCCGGTAAAGCTGTGCGCCAGCACAAGCCGCAAGTAGCCATCTGTCTCTTCGACATAGATGTCGCCGCTTGCCTCGAGCGCCACGTCATCGCCACCCGGCGCCGTGCCGGTTGGCGCAGGCGAGCCGCGCGAAGTGTCCACCTCGAGTTCCTGCGAAAGTTGCCCGATCGAGCCGCCATGGGCGTCGATATCAAGGCTTTGGGCGCGTACATTGACGACAGTGTCGTTTCGTCCATCCAGAACCGAACCGGCCACTGTGCGCAGCGACACGTCTGCCTTCGAGAAGACCTGATCAACGGGCATGCTGCCCACGATCTCGTCAAGGAAGATACCGCGGCTCGTCACATTGGAGCTGGTGTCATAAGCCTTGAGAACGCCGGTCGAAGAGTTGCGGTCGGTGTTGATCTCGAGGAAGTTGCTGGACGCGCCAATGCCGCCCACGCCGCCACCGACATTGTCGGTGCCCGACGTCATGGTGATGTTGGTGCCGGTCACGTCGATGGTGACCGCGCCATCCGCATCAGTGATGTAGCGTGGCGAATTCAGCACCACGTCACCCAGTGTCGAATGGATATGACCAACCTGCATGCTGCCCACCAGCTCGGTCGCGGTGATGTTGCCATTGGTGGTCAGGAAGATCTGCTCGGCATCATCGTCCGAGCTGCCACCGCTCCAGTTCACATCCGTGTTGATGATGAAATTGATCGTGGTGTCCGGAATATCGGCCGCAGCCTCGCTGCCGTATGGCACACCACCGATGCTGGTGGTGGCATAGGTGCGCGGCTCGCCGCCCACCGCATCGCCATTCACATGGCCGATATCGATATCGTCCCCGGCCCGCACAGCGAGGAAGGTCCAGTTGGAGTCTATCTCGGTGGCATCGGTGCCAAAGGCGCGCAGGATGTTCATGTAATCCGGACCCGGATTGTCATCGGGACGGAAGTGGTTGGCCACGACCCGCTCATCTTCCGAGGTGCCGCGATCCGCAACAGTCAGAACGCCCAGCGAACCACCTGCGGTGCCTTCGCGCATGTCATTGACCACGATGGAAACATCGTCGCCCGCCTGGATATGGCGGATCGTGGCACCCTGCGAGAAGTCCCCGCCAGCACTGCTGTCGGCGCGATCCATGTAGGAAATATCCAGCACGACATCACCGGTTGCATCGGCTTCGATATCCGGGGTGTAGATCTGGTTCGGCGTCAGGCTGGGCGTCAGCTTGGCCAGACCCGCATCCTGGAACCGGACCAGTTCGATGGAAATCGGTGTGCGGTTGTTCGACCCCACCGCATCGCCCACATCGCCAACGGTTCCGACAGAACCACCGATGGCGTCCAGATCAATCTCGTTGGTGCGGATCACTTCGATGTCCGTATCCCCGTCGGCAAAGACATTGCCACGCTCGTTGCGGATGTTGGTGATGCCGATCGGGTTCTGGATCCAACCATCAAGGATGATGTCAGACGGAGCTGTCCCGTTGGTCTGCAAGTTCAGAATGTCGATGACCGTGCGGGTCCAGTTGTTCAGCACGTCAAATTCAAACGTATTGCCAACCGGGTCTGCAAGCAGCGAATTATTGTTATTGCTGCCATCCATCTCATCCGGGCCTGGCACATTGTTCAGACGTATTTCGATATCGGCCGGGTCGAAACCCGAAGCAACAGGCGTATCCAGAACCGGGTCGATGATGTTGACCACCAGATCCTTGTCCGAGGCATTCTGCAACAGCACGTTGCCCCAGGTACGTTCGATCTCGAACACACCGCGGTTGCCCCAGATATTCGACGCTTTGCCGCTAATATTGGTGGCAAAGAACTCGGCCTTGCCCACCTCGTCATAGATCAGGTCGTCGACGACAATTTGCGCCAGACCCGACAGATCAGTGCCCACATCCTCGCCGCTGATGCCCAGAATGTTCACATTGGTGATCTTCTGGATGATGCCGTTTTCATCGACCACCAGTTCCGGGTTCGGTTCACCCAGCAGGAAGACATGGCTTTCCCAGAAGATGTCGCGATCCTGCGTGGCCGAGATGCTGCCACCCGTGCGGCGTGGACCGATATAGCCTCCGCCTGCGCTGCGCGACCGGGTGTTGCTGGTGTTGTTCTCGATCACATCGACATCCAGCCGTGCGGTCGTCAGCGTGGATTCCCAGAACCCTTCGACCTTACCCTGATTGCTCAGTGTTGATGTCGAGTTCGCCCGGGTCGAGCCGCCAATCGCATAGAGCCGCGCCTTGGAGCGGGAATAGTTGTTGGTCTGCGAATATTTCGACTCGATCAGGATGCTGTCGTTGCCAACGATGTTCGACCCGTTCAGCAGCTGAATCAGGTTGTCGGCATCGATCCGGCTGGTCGAGTAGGATTCGGCTACACCACCAGCCCCACCCGCCGTGGTGTCGGTATAAGAGCGGGTCCGCTGTTTCTTGATCTCGGAGGACACGGTCACCATGTCACCGCGCAGATCCGCATTGTCGCGCAGCTCAATCTCGCTGCCCTCAAAACCGGATTCCGCATTGATCAATGAGGTTGCATGCACTTCGGTGTCGGCACCCAGGCCACCACCATAGGCGCGCGCATCAGAATCGGCATTGGTGTCGACACCGGTGGTAACTGCCACATTGCGTCCCGCAATCAGGCTGCCATCGACGATGAGCTTGGTGCCAAAGTCCAGATCCGAATGTGACGTTGAATCGGTCACGGCCACAACGCCGCCACGGGTCGATTGTGCCTTGGTGGTGACGCTCGATGTCTGATTGGCGTTAACCGTCAGATCATTCAGCGCCTCAATCTCGGCGTTGTCACCGATGGTCAGGGTGCTTTCGTTGACACCGTCAGCCTCGGCATAGGCACCGCCAACGGCCACCAGACCGCCGCCCGCACCATCAGAGATGGCGGTGACGCCCATGGTGGAGTTGCTTTCGATGGTAACGTTCTGACCCTTCAGGTGCGCCCCACCCGCAATGGTCAGGTTTGTTGTCACCGCGCCGTCGGCCTCGGAGCTGGCCCCGCCGACCTCGACGATGCCGCCGCCGGCACCCGTGGCCGAAGCCGTATAGGTGCCATCGCCTGCCGCCGGGTTCGTGAACCCGACCGCGCCGCCGATGCCATCAAACACGCCGGACACATTGCCGGTGATATCCAGCACCAGATACTGGTTCGCACCCGGTCCGCTATCTTGCAGGTCAATGCCTTCGGCAATGAAGCGGTGCGTGCCACCGCCGGTGTTACCACCAAGATTCAGAGGGATCGCCGCCCCGCCCTGGGTCAGTGAAAGCTGGTTCCCACCAACCACATAATAGACGTTGCCTTCGATCAGCCCGCCAATCGGCTCGTCATCGATATTGCGCAGCGAATGCTCGACCTGTTTGCCTGCACTACTGTTGTCGTAGATCAGGTTTTTGACCGAAGGCGGAATCCAGACGTCTGGGTCCGGCCCAGTGTCGAGCTCACCAATGGCTTCCTCCAGAGTATCCGCCAAACGGATATAGTCGTTGTGGGCCGTGTAAGTCGGCTGCGACCCGCCCGAGAGGTTCTGGCTGCCACCTGCAACGTAATAGATAGCACCGTCGCTCAACCCGCCGAGTGCACCGCCGCCCGAGGCGCGATACCGGACCTGCTCACCGATGGTGAACCCGTGATCTTGCATGAAGATCCGGTTACGACTGTCAATGTTGATGGTGAAATCCGTGTCAGGATTGACCACGTCCACATCCACCAGGTTGCTGCTAAAGAGCTTGGCCTCAGCCGGACGATACGTGACCGGCTGATTGGCCGCGAAGCCGCCCAGGCCCGAGATTGTCTCGGCACCGTCATCGACATTGCCACGCGAGATGGTTGCCGACTGCTCCGAGAAGCCCACGGTCTGCAGCTTGATCGTATCCAGATCAATCACCTTGACCTCATAGCGTGTGCCATTGCTCAGGCCATTGATCACGTCACCCGAATTCGAGTGGTAGTAGACCAGATCACCATCTTCCAGCAGGTGGTTGGCAATGGTGATGGTGTCGCGTGCGGTATTCACGCCGCCGCCGCCAAAGACATTGCCCAAGTGAATGGTCGAGGCATCCCGGCGAATGACATTGTATTCGCGATCATTCTCGACCCCGCCGGCAGTCGAGCCGGTGAAGGTGATGGACGCCCCATTCTGCAACAGGTGATCCAACCCGAAGTTGATGCTGTTGGACGCACCCGGCGCACTCGCGCCGCCACCCGGGTTGCCGGAATTGACGCTGATGATCGTGCCATCCGAGAACGCTTGCCCCGGCGCACCGTGGTTGGCTGTCAGGGTGACATCACCACCGGCTTCGACACGTTCCGAATTGCCCATGTTGAAGTTGACCGTCCCGGTCCCGTTCGACGATGGGTTGATGTTGCTGACCCGAACGGCACCGCCGCCCGCCGATCTGGATTTGCTGTCGGCATCGGTAATCAGGTTCGCGGAAACATTGATGTTACCGCCCACGCGCATGATGCTGCCAAGACCGGCAAACGTCAGGTTCTGGGTGGTATTGGTGGTGGCCGCAATCGTGCCGCCGCTGTCAACCGACACACCGCCGCCCCCGGCGCCTGACATGATCGCCTCGGAAGTGGATTCCGTTTCCGCCAGAACATTGAGGTTGTTGGCACTGTCATCGACACCACGGTTCACATCGCCTTCGAACTTCACGGTGCTCGAACCACCTGCGTCAGCCCGTACCGTACCGGTCGAAACCTGAACCAGGCCGCCGCCCGCGTTGGACAGGCTGGCAATGGCCGTGTTGGCGTGGCGACCTGCAATGTTGACGTTGCCACCATCAGAAGTCAGCGACAAGTCGGTGCCCACTGTCAGGGTCAGGACCGATGCGGCATCCACATCCACATTGCCCGACTGCACGGCTCCGATACCGCCAGAAGTATTGTCGGCCGTCCCGATAGCGCCACGCCCTGTCAGCGCACCGCCATTGTTCGACAGGAAGTTGGTGCCGTTATGGTTCAGCAACGCCGTCAGATTGACATTGCTGTCCGCATGGATCGAACCGCCGGTGCCGGTGGTGAAATCGACATTGGCATTGAAATCTGCATCGGCCTTGGCCACGTCGACCGCAATCGCACCGCCGCCCACATTTGTGGCCGAAGCAACCGCATCACCAATCAGCATGGCCTGCATGTCAAAGGCCCCTGCCGAAGTAATATCGACATTGTTACCGATCCGGCCGGTTGCCTTGGCCGTGTTCTCGGCTTTCGAGGTCACGTTGCCAACTGCCACAAGGCTGAACTTGGTCGCCTTGGAGATCGAAGACACATCCGATGTCAGTTCGGCATCGGCATCGATACCACCCGACGTCGTGGTGACCTTGGCACCCGAACCGGTACCACCAATCGCCACATTGACCGAGCCCTTGTCACGCGCGATCGCATCGAGATCGCTGATGGCGACAACCAATGAGCCCGAAGCAGCCGTAGCCGCAGCCGCAGCGTTGTGATCGGCATCGGCATCAAGACGGATCGATCCTGCTGTGATGTCGACCCCGTCCCCGATTGCAGCAGTAGTGTCGCTGTCAATCTCGGTAATCAGGTCGGCGGAACCATAGCTGACGATACCGGCACCACTTCCACGAGACGAGAACGGCGTGGCCGTGGTGACCGCATCGGCGGTCATGTTCAGCGCACCCGTGACAGTCATCACGGTGTTGTTGCCCACCGTCGCTTCGGTGTCATGCGCAGCACTGCCTATGATCGTAGTGATATTGATGTCGGCAATACCGGCGCCAGAGCCCGAATTGATGATTGCACTCGCTTCGGTGTTGGAATCTGCGTCCAGATCGACCGTTGCCGCCGTGATATCAGCACTTGCACCCACAAAGGCACGCGTGGCCGACAGCCGGCGCGGTGCCGGTCACAGTGCGGTTGGCCGTACTCGCGGCCAGCGCGCTGCCACCAACCAGGTGCAGCACAGCATTGACGTTGTCCTCGGCTGTCGGGCCGTTGCCGTCAGAGATATTCGCCACGGTCCAGGAACCACTCAGCCCGCTGATGGTCACAACCTGACCAATTGCGAACCCTTCCTGCCGCCAGTCGGTGCCAAGCGAAGTTACAGTGCCGCCACCGGCGCTGCCAGCCAGCGTCACCGACCCCGTTGCAGCAACAGGCGCATCGTTCTGACCAACGACCGACGTTGCCTTGAGATCGGAAACCCCCACGACGCCGGCGATATTGATCGACTCCACGACCGCATTGGACAGCGGAGTGGCCAAGACCGTATTTGCGGTCGCATCAAGATTGCCTGACAGCAAGAGCGTCGCGTTGTTGCCAACAAAGGCATCGGTCTGACGCGATCCGTAAGCCGAGCTTTCCAGGAACGAGAGGGCTCCGATCAAGGCGCCAGACACGCTCTCGACATTGGAATTGGCCGTCGCAGTACGCTCTCGGGCATCAAGATCGACATTGACCGCTGTAACGTCTGCATTGGGGCCAACATAAGCACGGGTACCACCTGTGAGGTTGGCCTCGGCATCCACCACGTTGACCGCGACACCAGCAGCCATGCCCACGCCGAACGAGGTGGCATTGGCAACACTGTCGGCCACGGCATCGATGTCGACGCTGCCCGCGATATTGATGTTGAGCGTATCGGTCGAGGTGCTGAGACGGTTGTGTCCCAGGTAGGCTTCGACCTCGTTGTTGGTGCGCGCAATAGGCTTGAGAATGTTGACCGCCGCACCACCAGCAAGCGTGATCGCCAACAGGTTTGCATTCGACAGCGCGTCGCCATCCGCCAGAAGCCGCAGATCGGGTCCTTGCAGATCAACTCCACCACCCGCAAAGGCACGCGTGGCCCCACCGGCCGCAGCCGTTGGACGGAAGGAATTGACGGTGCCCACGAACGAGCCGCCGCCGCCAGTGACGGTGGCCGTTGCATCAATGTCCGAGAAGGACTGCACAACCAGCGGACCGGCACCGGAAATATCGATCTGGGCATTCGGATCGCCGCCGTCAGCGCGGTTGGTGGCACTGCCGAGGAAGGCCTCGGTGACACCCGAAACAATGGCTTCGGGCGCAATGTCCTGAACCACGATACCGAAGGAGATCCCGATCGCATTACCGATCGCCGTCGCGGTGTAATCGACCTCTTCGGCTTCGTCACCTGCCGTGACCGACAGGCTCTGGGCTGTCACATCAACCCCGTCCCGCAGATACGCACGGGTCGCGCCCTCTACAGTGGCTTGAGGCCGGAAGAGTGTCATCGTTGCCAGGCCGCCAAAACCGCCGCCTTTGGATTCTGCAGTCGCAGACATATTGGCATCGGCGTCGATCACGATCGCGCCTGTCGAGCCCACATTGATGCCCATCGGAACGGTGGACGCAACAAAGTCGGCACCCGCACCTGCATAGGCCTCGGTGCGGCTGGAGACGCGCGCAATGGTCTCAGATACGACCACAGCGGCGATACCGCCTGCCGCAACCACATCGTTTCTGGCGACTGCCGTATCGTTCGAGAATGCGGTGATTTCCACACCGCCTGCATTGACCTGCTGGCCTTCGCCCACATAGGCCAATGTGCGGCCTTCGACGATCGCTGTCGAACGCGACGCCGCGCCACCACCCAGAAGGCCGAAACCACCCGCGAAGTTGTCAGCCGTCGCGTTCAAAGTCGCGTTGGAGCGCAGGTTAAGCTGCTGGGAGCCCAGGTTGATCGCACCAAGTGCCGAAGCAGCCTCGCCGGTCCGGGTGCCAACATAAGCTGCAGTCTCGCGATCGACTTGTGCCAGGAACTCGGACAGCGCAACGCCGCCAACCAATCCAACAGCGATGGATTCACCCGTTGGTGTCGCAAAGGCCACGCTGTCGGCCGTGACGTTCAGAGCGCCTGCCGAGGAAATGGTGCTCGCCCCGTCGACGAAGGCGCGCGTCGCGCCACCAATCTGCGCTTCGGCCACAGTGACCGAAACCGAAAGACCCGTCGAACCAGCCAGACCAAAGATATAGGGTTCGGCATAATGCTGGCTGTCCGCATCCACGGTCACCGCACCGGATGCGGTCAGGTTGGCGTTGCTGGCCTTGGCCTCGACCGTGTTGTCGATGGCCACGATCGAGCGACCACCTGCGGCGGCCACGCCGCCAATGGCGATAGCAGCAGCAACAACGTAGACTTCTGTGGTGATGTCATTTGTCAGATGGGTGCTGTCGGCATCAATCGTGATCGTACCGTTCTGTGCTTCGGCATCGCTGTCCTCGATCGAGGCGGACACATCAGACGTGATGCGGTTTTCGCCGATCCCTACACCGATGGCCGCGGCCCCGGTGGGTGCCCCTGCCACTGCAACGGAAATCAGTTCAACTTCAGATGTCAGATCATCGAGCGCCTTGACCTCGACCGACGTTGCCGCCGTTACGTCCGAGCCATCGCCGATCCGCGCCGTCACTTCTTGGGTCACCGTTGTGATACCCGACACACCTGCGCCCGCGACCGAGAAGCCGCCAAGAGCCACTGTAGCCGCGACCGAGAAGGCCCAAGGCTTATTTTCAAGATCGGACGTAGTGCGTGCATCCACGGTCACCATACCCGAGGTGGCAGTGACCTCACTTCCATCGATGACGGCACGCGTCACACCATTGAGACGCAGGTTCGAAACTGCAGCAGCAATCGACAGTGCGCCGCCGCCAAAACCCACGGCCAAAGAGACCGAGACCGCGCGTGCTACGGCAGTGGCAGTAATGTGATCTTCGGCCATGACCGAGACCGCGCTGCCCGAGACATTGGCATCCATGATCCGAGCTTCGACCGTCTGACCGATATCGCTGTTGACGACACCGGCGGCGATACCAAAGCTTGCAGCTCCGGAGCCCACCGACAGGGCGAAGGACAACCCGAAGGCGTCAGCCGCGACATTCGTGGTCGCATCGGCCAGCACGCTCACTGTACCGCTTGCATCAGCGTCGCTGCCATCGATCGCGGCCCGCACGGTACCGTCATAATCGTTATCGACTTCGGTCACCGTCACGGCCCCGCCACCGGCGAAACCCAAGGACGCACTGATTGCAATCGTCACACCAACAACGTCGGTATCAAGAACGCGACTGTCATCAGCATCAAGCAGGATTGCGCCTTGCTGCGCATCCACGTCAGAACCGTTCCGGATCGCCGCTTCGGTCAGGCTCGAAGAGTTGACCCGTGCGATCGCACCCACGCCGGCACCCGAAAGCGACACGCCAGTCGATGCGGTAATCGAGATCGCCGCCGCAGCAGCGTCCACATCCATCAGGCCAGTCGAAAGCGCGCGCAGTGTGATGTTGCCGCTCTCTGCCGTGACCATCGAATTGTCGATCAGGGCCTGCGTCGAAGTGCCATAATCAACCTCGGCCAGCGAGACCGAGATCGCGAGACTGACCGCACCACCTGCGGAAATACCCACCGCAGCAGAAACCGCCACCACCAGAGACTCCACCGTCGACTGGTCAGTTGCCTCGATTGACACTGCACCATCGGAATCCACGTCCGAGCCGTTTACGACCGAAGCTTCGACCGTGTTGTTCATCGTATTACGCGACACAGCACCAGTGCCCGCGCCCGAGAGCGAGAACCCACCCGAAGCCGAGACCGAGACCGCGGCCGCAATGGCCTCGGTGCTGATCGTGGCCGTGCTGTCCGCATCGACCGTGACCGTGCTGGCATCAACGTCCGAATTGTCGATGGACGCGATCGTGCTACCGGTCAGCACGTTTTCGGCCAACGTCACACTGATCGCGATGGCAATACCCGCCGCACCGCCAAGTCCGAGCGAGATTGAGGCCGAGACAAGCGTTGCGTCAATGGTCGAGTCGTCCAGCGCGTTCACAGTGACCGCGCCTCCGGCATCCACCGTCGAATCCTCAATCAGCGCGCTGGTGGAACTGCCCACAACATTGCGCGCCTCGACACCTGCGCCGGCACCGGAGACACCGACACCACCCGAAGCCGACAGCGCAAAGGCTGCCGCGACACCAACAACGTCAACCGTACCGGTGCTGCGCGCATCAACTGTCACCAGCCCGCCCGCATCAACAGTCGACCCGTCGATCTTGGCAGTGGCTCCACCCGTCAACACGTTCTCGGCCAGTGTCACGCTGACCGCAACCGAAACGGACACTCCACCCGAAAGCGACAAGGCCACAGAGGCCGAAACCAACGTCGCGTCGATCTGTGCGCTGTCGCGCGCATCGACCGTGACCGCACCGGTGGTGGTCACTTCGGATTCGCGAATACGCGCCTCGGTCTTACCCGAAATCTCGTTGCGCGCTTTGACGCCCGCGCCTGCACCCGAGATTGCAACGCCACCCGAGCCGCCACCCGAGAAGCCCACAGCCACGCCAATCGCATCAATCACCGTCGAATTTGTCGCGTCGATATCAACGCTTGGCGCCACAACAACGGTGCCGTCCGAACCGGACGCCTTGCCGATTCCGGCGATCACATCGCTGCCGATGGTATTTTCGGCCAAGGCCAGACCCACGGCGATGTTCAACGCAGCGCTCGAGCTGCCACCCACGCTGACCGCAACCGCAACCAGCTCGGCATCGATGGTCGAACTGTCAGATGCCGCAATGGTCACTGCGCCGCCCGCATTCACATCCGAGCCGTTTCTGATCGTGGCTTTGGTCGAATTCGTGGTGGTGTTCTTGGCTTCGACCGCTGCGACCGAAATGCCCACTGCAACACCGCCAGAGGCGGTAATCGACGCAGAAACCGCAGCCGAGGTTGCATCAACCGTATTCGCTGTTGTTGCGGTGACCGTAACGGCTCCATCCGCATCAACATCAGTGCCTCTGATGGTGGCGGCCGTATTCGACCCAATCACGTTTTCCGCCAGCGTCACGCTGACCGAAACACCCACACCAGCCGAACCACCAACCCCGATCGAGGCCGAAACAGATACGTTGGTCGCGGTAATGACAGAGGTGTCACTGGCTGTGACCGAAACGAAGTCACCTGAATCCACGCTGCTGCCTCCGGAGATCGAGGCCTCAAGCGTATTGCCCAGCTCGTTGCGTGCGATCACGCCGGTAACGGCCGCGGCAATGCCCGCCCCGCCAGAGCCGGCAATCGACAGAGACACAGCAACACCGGTCGAGGTGATCTGGTTCATGGCATCCGCACTGACCGTCACCCCACCCGTGTTCGTTGTCACGTCAGAGGACGAGATCGCCGCGCGATGGGTTCCGTTCAATACGTTTTCGGTCAACGTCACCGCCACGGCACCCGAGATCGCGGCAGTGCCCGAGAAGGCAAGCCCGACCGAGGCCGCCACGATGGTGGCGTCGATGGACGACGTGTCATCCGAGGTGACTGCAACACGGTCAGCCGCCGTCACAGTCGAACCGGTCACATCGGCAGCAACCACATTGGTCAGTACGTTGCGCGAGATCCGCGCCCGAGCCAGCACCGCTCAGCGCCAGCGTGCCCGACCCGCTCAGGCTGATCGAAGCTGCGACCGCAACCGCGTCGATATTGTTGGCACTATCGGCCCCAACGATCACATCGCTGCCCGCGCCATTGGCTGTAACGGTGGAATCCTCGATCCGCGCCAGGGTCTGCCCGCCCAGACGGTTCTCGGAAAGCGTGACCGCCACGGCAATGGAGCCCGCAACACTCGACGACACGCCGACAGAGATTGCCGCTGCAACTACGTCGGATTTGATATGGGCCCCATCAAGCGCATTGACGCTGACGGTACCGCCCGCTGTCACAGTACTGGGGTTGATGACCGCCTCGGACAGGCCGGTGATCTCGTTCTCTGCCGAAGCAAGACCCACCGCGCCCGAAAGGGCCACGCCGTTGGAGCTTGCGCCCACGCTGATCGCCACGGCCACGGTGGTCGCGTCGATCGTGCTGGAGGAGATGACGTCGATATCAACCGCACCGCCCGCTTCGACAACCGAGTTCTGGATGCCCGCACGGGTGGTCTGGGTGATCGTGTTGGTGGCAAATGTCAGCGCGCCTGCAAAGGCGAGGCTGAGTGCACCGGTGCCCGCGGCCACCGAGACCGAGGCTGCAACGCCCACGGCGTCAATGTCGCTGGTATTGTCGGCCAGAATTCTCAGGCCACCGCTGGTAAAGACGCCCTGCACATCGCCCGCATCAGCATCGCTGACCAGCGCTGTCACCGTACCACCAATTTCATTGATAAGCTGCGTGACGCCAATCGCGCCCGCAAGATTAAGCTGACCCGAGCCAGCCGTAATCGCAATCGAAGCAGAAACATTGACCGCGTCGATGTCCTTCTGCGACAGCGCACGCACCACAACCAAGCCACCCGCATCAAGACGGGAATCGTCGACCTTGGCCGAAACCGAGTTGTTGATCGTGTTCTGCGCCAGCGCCACGCCAACAGCGAGCGAAACGGCAAGATTGTTCGACCCGGCCGTGACCGAGGCAGCCGCCGAAACCACGGTGGCAGAGACCGCTGCGCTGTCATTGGCCCGGATCTCGGAACCCGCATTGCTGGTGCCCGTCGATCCGTTCAACAAGCCCGCTTCGACCGTGTTGTTGATCGTGTTGACCGCATTGGCACCTGCACCGGCACCGGCGAAGCCCACGGTTCCCGAGCCCGCAGACACCGCAACCGAAGCAGCAACCGCCACGGCCTCGATATCGCCGGACGAGGTCGCGAGCACGTCAAGACGCCCGCCTGCCCCGTTTGCTGCTGCCGTCGAATTGTCGACCACGGCCCGCGTGGTGTTGGCGACGGTATTCGTTGTCAGCGCCACTGCGATGGCGATCGAAACAGAAAGCTGCGACGAGCCAACCGCGACCGAAACCGCCGCGGCGACCCCGGTTGCCGTGATGGCCGAACTGTCGGTGGCCGCGATGCCAATGCCACCATTGGTGGCGGTGACATCGGAGTCGTTGATGATCCCTGCCTCGACCGTATTGCCGATCGAGTTGATCAGGTTGGTGCCCGCACCGGCACCTGCAAAGTTCACGTTGCCCGAGGAGGCCGAGACCGAAATCGAAGCAGACACCGCCACGACCGAGATATCACCCATCGAGGATGCCGTGATGTCGATGGCCCCACCCGTCACCGTCAGCGAGGATGCATCCACCAGCGCGCGAGTCGTGCTGCCGGTGGTGTTCTGCGCATAGGACGCCGCCAGCGCCACGGTGATCGTCACATTGCTGGACCCAGCACCGATGCTCGCTGCTGCTGCGGTGACCGAGCCGGAGATGGCGCCGGAATCCGTTGCCGTAATCTGGCCCGTGCCAGTGGCATCGACCGTTGAACCCTCGAAGATACCCGCCGTGACATCGCGGTTGATCTCATTGAGCGCAACCGCGCCCGCACCGTTGCCGGTAACCGAAAGCTGACCCGAGCCGGAGCCGAAGCCCACCGAGACCGCCACCGCGACAACCGAGATGTCGCCAGAGGCCTCGGCGCGCGCACGGAAGTCGCCGCCATTGGCATCCACGTCGCTGCCGCCCTCGACCACCGCGCGAGTGGTGTTGTCGATGTCATTGGTCGCGACCGCCGCGCCCATGTCGATGCTCACGCCATTGCCCGAGCCGCCGACCGATACGCCGAGGCTGGCGGTGACAATGGTGGTCGAGATCGCGCCGGTTTCCTCGGCATCAAGCGTGACCGCCCCGCCCGAGGTGACGGTCGCATCGTCGATGATCGCCTCATTGGTGTTGGAGATCTCGTTGAGACCCACGGCCGCCATCAGCGACACGCCCACATTTGTGCCCGAGCCCGAGCTGGTGTCGACGGCAAAGCCCGCCGATACCACATTCGACGTGATCGCCTTGGTCGAGCTCGCGTCGATATCCACGCTGCCGCCTGCCGTCGTATCGACGCCCAGGATGCCCGCGCGGGTGGTGTTGGAAATATCGTTCTTGGCAATCGAAGCCTGGATATCGACCCCGATATTGCTGCCCGAACCGGAGCCGACCGAGATATCGGCCGAGGCCGAAACCGCGTTGGCGTTGATCGTGCCGGTATCAGCTGCACTCAGCGTGACCCCGCCGGTCGCCTGGACGGACTCGTCCCCGGAATCGTCGCTGTCGACGATCTCGGCACGGGTGGTGTTGTTGATCTCGTTGACGGTCACCGCCACGATGGCGCCGACGTTGATCGACGTGCCCGAACCGCTGTTGGTCCCGATGCTCAGATCCGCAGCAAAGGCGGTGGCGTCGATGTCAGCATTTGACTGCGCATCAAGGGTGACCGCGCCACCGGCCACAACGTTGCTGTCCTGCAAGAGCGCCAGGGCCGAGTTGGAAATCTCGTTGATCGAGACCGCACCCCCAAGATCGACACCCACATTGGTGCCCGAGCCGCTGTCTACGGTGATGCTCAAGGCGGCATTCCCCGCCAGCGCCTCGATTGTGGAATTGTCGGCGGCTGTCGCGACGACATCGCCAAAGGCGTCAAGATCGGACCGATACGCACCCGCGCGGATCGTGTTGTTGATCAGGTTGCCATTGCCCGCACCCGATCCGTTGATCGCAACGGAATTGCCCGAACCCGAGCTTTGCGAGATCGACCCCGCAACAGCCAGTGCGAATGTGTCAATCGTGGCCGTGGATTCCGCCTCTGTCCGGATGTCACCGGTTGTGGCAGTCACGTCGCTGTCTTCGATGACCGCCTCGATTGTGCCCAGCACATCATTGGTGGCCGCCGCTGCGCCAACCGCGATATCAGCGTCGGTTCCGGAACCGCCACCGGTCGAAATCGTCAATGCGCCAGAGCCCGCATCCGAGGTGATGTCGCTGTTGTCGGTGGCCGTCACCGTGACTTCTGTCCCTGTGACGGTTGAATCGCCGATGCGCGCGATCACATCCTGGGTGATCTTGTTGCCCGAACCCGAGCTAAGCACCGCCGAAGGCAACACTGCTGTTGCTGCTTCCACCGCCGCCGCCGCCACCACCGCCGCCACCGCCACCGCCACCTGCGGAGACGCCAGCCGATCCGGCCACGGTCAGAATGTCGATCTTGGCATCGCTGACCGCCTCGGCAGAGACGCTGCCGCCAGCCACAACCGTGCTGTCATCAATCTCGGCAACAATACCCAGAGTGATGAAGTTGATACCAATCGAAGCGCCGACCGCTCCGGTGTCGTCACCGCCGGTCGAAATTGCAATCGCAACACCGCCGGCATCGCCGGTGATGTCACTGGAATCCTTCGCCGACAGGGTAACGTCTCCGTCGGTGTTGACCGTGCTGCCCGCACCGATGGTGGCACGCACCGAATTGTCCACGGTATTGCCAACGGCTGATCCGGCCCCGGCAAAGGAGAACGAACTGTTCGAGCTTTGACCGCCGCCGCCACCTGGACCCATACCGGAATTGCCCGAACCCGTGCCGCCCGAGCCGGTCGACGAGGAGGACGCGCCGGTATCGCTACCGGTCGAGATCGTACCGGACACGGCGATTGCCACCGCGTCGATTTCTGTCTTGGAATCCGCATCCAGCGTCACACCGCCGCCCGCGGTGTTGATGGTGTTTTCACCAAGGGCCTCGGCATGGGCCTGATTGGACACGATCGCCACGCCAACCGCGCCGGCAACCGCACCGGAATCGCCTGACAAGGCCAGACCGCCGATGATCGACTGAATGTTGGTTTCATCCGAGGAACGCAGCAGGGCACCCTGCCCCGCATTGGCGCCGGTGTTGTCGGCATTGACCGTCGCGCGGTTGCCCAGCGTCGCTTTGGTGCGGCCTTGCACCACGCCGACCACAACCGACAGCGCCACGCCGGTACCATCAAGCGCGCCTGAGCCGCCGATCGCCAGCAGGAAATGATCCTCGAAAGAGGTGGATCCGATGGCCAAACCGCGGACGGACTCCGTCCCTTGATTGCCGTCGCCATCAAAGACGCCATTGTTCACATCAACCGCGGCACTGTTGCCCAAAGCAGTGACAACCGCATCGTCTCCGATAAAGGCAATCGTGTCGTCAAGGTCGACCAACACGGTGACCGCGACGCCAATGCTGTCCGCTGAGAGCGACACTGCCAGCGCACCGGCGCTGGCCTCGGTGATGGTCTTGCTATCGGCCGTGACAACCACGGAACCGCCCGCATCCAGCACCACATTGCCATCAGCCGCGTCGGCGATGTCTCCGTCATGACCGGCATAAGCCAGCGTTTCGGTGTCAAAGACCAGCACAACCACACTGCCGCCAACGGCCGTGGAATCGCCAATGCCGACATTGATCGACAAGGTAAACAGGTCCTCAACCGCATTCGCACGGATCGCAATGGTACCGCCCGCTTCAAGCGTCGTGTTGTTGCCCCCGGTCGCAGCCGAGATCACCGCAGCTTCGGTGGTCTTGGTCAGCACGGTGACATCCAGCCCCGCACCGATGCCCTTGCCGCTCAGCGAGGCACCCACCGCACCAACGACGTTGATAATCTCCGAGATGTCTTCGGCCAGGACGGAAATGTCCCCTGCCGCGGCAACCTGAGATCCCTGACCGATGATCGCACGGGTGATCGGGGTGATCACGTTGATCGCCGCCGATCCGGCACCGCCATCACCGCCCGAACCGGACCCACCAGACCCTGCATTGATGCCCGCACCAATGATCATGTTGGTGACCGGCTTGTCGAAAATATCCAGTTCGATCTGATCACCGACAATCGGGATCTCGAAATCGATCGGGTTGAGCGAAGCCTCGGCCGAGACAGTGACACTGCCCGCTGTCGCGTTGATGCCGGTATTCTCGCCAACCAGTGCCTCGGTCGTGGCATCCACGATGTTGACGCCCACGGCAGCACCCACAGAGGTGCTGCTGCCGCTGCCACTGGATTTGACGAAGGACGCACCGCCTGTAAGGTTCTGCAGGCCAACATCCTGGCGTGCCTTGACCTCGATATCGTTTGCGTGCGCGTCGACGGTTGCGTCCGAAGCAATTTCCGCCTTGGTGTCCGAAACGACCACATTGACGCCTGCTGCACCGGCAACCGAGGTTGTGGAGCTACCACCACCACCGCCGCCGCCGCCGCCGCCGCCGCCGCCGCCGCCGCCGCCGCCGCCGGAAGAGTTCTGCGTCGAGCCCGCCCCGGCAAGTGCCAGGGTCTTGAATTCATTCACTTCACCTTCGGTGGTACCGGCTTCGACTGTAACCGAACCACCTTCGGTGCCTCCGTTGCCCAAATAGGCGGTGGTTTCCATCACGCCCACGTTGACCGACACGGCCGCACTGACCGTGGTGCCACCGGATTTAGACATCGCCAGCCCGGTGGACTGGGTATCGGCATCGGCGTCACTGATCGCGGCAACACGCACATCGCCATCGGCAATCACTGTGCGACCGTCGGCAATCGTGGCCGAAACCTCAGGGGTGAACACCGTGGCACCGATGGCCGCCGCCACCTGCACACTGCCGCCCTGGGTTTGCTGGGTGGAGTTCTGGGTGTTGTTGCCACCACCCGGGTTCGAGGTCTGGTTCTGCGAGGTTGTGTTGGCGCTTTGCACCTGCGTCGCAGGCTGCGGATCCGACAGGCTGCTGTTCGAGCGCGTGTCGACAAAGCTGCTTTCCTGCTGCGTACGCTGGTTCGCGGATTGACCACCGTTGGATTGCTTCTTGGCACCTTCGGCACTGCCGGTCACCAGCGTGGTCGCATCGATGTTGCCGCTGGCCGTGACGGCCACGTCACCGGCCACCGCGTCACCGGTCGAAACATCCCGATCCAACAGGGCAGACGTGTCGTCTTCGGCCCAGCTGAGCGCGATGGCAATGCCCACACCGGTCTTGCCGCCCTTGGTGTCGGCATCCGCTTCGGTCTGCAGGCGCAGCGTGCTGTCCGCAGACACCGTCAGGTTGCCATCAACATCCAGAACATTGTCGCTGGTCGCAACTGTGGCGTCGGTGCTGTTTTCCGCAACCGACAGACCCACGGCCCCGCCAACGCCAGTGCCGCTGGCGGCAACGGTGGCCCCGGCCTGCGCCAGGGTCAGCATCACGTGATCACCCTTGGCCGCGATCTCCAGATCCTCGGCCCCGTCTACCGTGGCCCCTGCGGCCAGGGTTGCGTCAGTATCATGCCCGGCAATGCCCAGGGCAAAGGAAATACCGATGCCCGTGCTGGTGCCCGTGGTTGCAATGGATGGTGTCGCGCGGGTCAGAACCAGCGTATCGGCCTCGCCTTTGATCGAGGATGCGCCGGTGCCGTCCACGGTTACTTCGGCGGTTTCGCCAAACTTACCCTCGGTCGTGCCGCGGGCGATGTTGATCGCCACCGATCCGGCCACGCCGGTCTTGCCGCCGCCCGCGCCCGATTTGGCGCTCGTGATCACGCTGTGGCTGGCATTGGTCAGCGTATGCGTGTCGTCAGAGGCCGCACTGGTCAGTTCGATCCCCTCGCCCTTGACCGCCTCTTCATAGGTTTCGGCCAGTTTCAGGACATCATCTTCAAGGAACACAAAGTAGGGATCGCCATCGGTCAGCCCGCCAATCGCGGCCCCATCGGTGGCATAAACAACCTTGTCACCCGTCACCAATCCATAGGGTGTATCGAAATCCACCTCGAAGCGGCTCTCGTCCGGATCGAACTCGACCGGATCCTCACCGCTCACGGTCAGGGTATGCGCATCACCCGATCCCTGGCCCGTCAGGTCAATTGGATCCCCACCGTCCGTGTCGGACAGTTTGATCAGACCATCTTCGTTGGAGACGACAAAGTAGTTGTTGGTGTTGGTCAGCCCCTCGACGTCGCTGCCACCGCCATTCGAATAGGCAACCTCGTCACCCACTTCGAGGTCCGCATCGCCGACAAAAATCGTGTTTTCTTCGACATCCACCACCTGGCGCTCGGTCACTTCGAACTCAAGCGCGCGCTCGGCCATAACCGCGTCGGCGCTGACACCGTCGCCGCTGACCACGGCGTTGTCGATGGTCGCCAGGTTGTCCACATCCGAGACATTGACCGCCACGGCGGCCCCCACCGTGGTACCGGTGGTTTCATTGGTGGCCGAGCCACTTGCAACCGCACCGGCATCGGCATTGGCCGCGGATTTCGCAGCCACTGCGCCATCCGCATCCACTTGGGCCGGATCGCCATCAGCACCTTCGATCAGGGCCTGCACACTCAGGGTCGAGACATTGACCGCGATCGAAGCCGCAACGCTGACCGCACCGCCGCCATTGTTCTGGTTCGACGAGGTATCGGTGTTGGGCGAGGAGGCATTGGTACCACCGCGCGTGTTGGCGGTGCCAACCTGCTGATCGGTGGTCTGTTGCGTGGTCGGACCATCGGTGGTGCCGTCCTCGTTTTCACCTTTGCTGCCCGTCGCGCTGGAGGTCGCATCTGCACGCGATGACGCGATACCGGTGGCCGATACATCGACCCCGCCCGTTGCCGTCACCTCGCCTGCGATCATGGCCAGGACCACATCTTCGCTGACGGTTACGCCAACGCTGACACCCACGGCAGCATTGGTGCCATCGGCGCTGCCTTCGCCGTCACTGGAGCTGTCGGCCACAAGTTTGGCCGTAACCGCCACATCGCCGGTCGCCCCTACGGAAGCGTCGCTGTCGATGGCGGCGCGCACGTTGTTCTGTACGGCGGTGATCGACACCACCGGTGTGATCGCGTTGCCACCTTCGGCGCCGCCCACGGCCTTGCTGATCGCCTTGTGCGATCCATCCGCGCTGACAGTCGTATTGCCAGCCCCGGTCAGGGCGGCGTCATCAGTAATCTCGGCCGTTGCGGACATATCCGCGATATTGAGGGCAAAGGACGCGCCGATACCCAGCGTATTGCCGGACTGTTCGGTATTGGTCTCACCACCATTGCCGCTGCCCTGCTGAGGCTGCTGGTTCTCTTCGGCTTCCTCTTCGGCTTCGGTTTTTTCCTGCGCCGCTGATGCGATGGCATCGCTTTCCATCGCATTGGCCGCCGCAACGGTCACCGCACCGGCATCGTCACCGGTATAGGTCACACCGCTGCCGACCCGCGCGGTCGCGTCCACGGCGGACAGATTCAGGGCAAAGGAGCCCGCAACGCCCAACCCGCTGCCGGACGCGCCAGAGGTGGCGCCCGCCTCGGAACGGCTCTTGCCGTCGCCGCCATCTTCGTAGTTCAGCGCCTGAACGCTGAGCCCGCCACCGGTGATGGTCGCGTTGTCCAGATCGGCGGTCACATTGGCGTCGGCCTTGACGATCGCAACACCTGCCCCGATCGAGCCGCCGTCACCCATTGCAGCCGACCCATCGGCGCGCGCCTTGCCATCTGCATTGCCGCGAGCGGTCATGCCTACGGCGCCACCTGCGGTGATCACCAAACCATCGGCAATCACGGCCGTGGCATCAAAGCTGCCCAGGTCGATTGCAATCGCCGCCGCAACGGTGATCGCGCCGCCATTGTCACCCTCACCCGTCGAGGCATCCGGTGTCGTGTTCTGATCGCTGCCGGTGCCGGAGCTCCGGCGGTCGCCCGCCTGGGTATTGGCGTTGGTCAGTTGCGCCTGGTTGGTGTCGTTTACATCTGGATCATCCGACGGATCCTCGTCTTCACCTTCCGCGCCGGTGGCTGAGGCTTCGGCCTCGGTTCGGGTCGCGGCAAAGCCCTGTGCCAGCAAGGTCACCCCGCCGCCCGCATCCACGTTGCGCAGCAGCGTCGCGGTCACATCATCCTCGGCAACAGTCAACCCAAAGGCGATCCCAACGGCCGCACTGGTCCCAGTGGTATCGCCCTTGGCGACCGTCACGGTTTCCGCCTCATGCGTGGCCGAGATGGTCAGGTCACCGCCCAGGGTCAGCTGACCGCCGGTACCAACAACCGCTTCGGTCAGGTTGCGGGTGATCGACAAGGCCACGACCGGAGCAATCGCCGTGCCACCCTCGGCGCCACCTTCGACATCGGTTCGTGCGTCGTAAGTGCCTTTGGCAGTTACGGAAATATCATCTGCATCCGTGATTGTCGCGCCATCTGCAATCGCCGCGCGGGTCGCGTGATCGGTGATGGTCAGACCAAAGCTGGCGCCAATACCAAAGGCGCCATCTTCTTCAGAACTCTGGCCCGCTGCGGCCTTTGCGGCGGCAAAACTGGCCGCCTCGGCAGACACGGCAACATCGCCGTCATTGATCATCGTGACAGAGGCCGCACCGTCGATTTCAGCCAAGGCACGAGTCTCGCCCAGGTTGATTGCAACCGAACCCGCGATGCCAGTGTTGCCACCGCCTGCGCCGGATGTGGCATCTGCCGCTGAACGGTGGATGGATTCCGTGACAGTGTGCTCTTCGTCGGTGCCGGTGCCAGTGATCTCGATCGCATCGCCCGACATCGCATCGTCGCGGCTTTCGGCCAGCGCAAAGCCGCCCTCACCATCGGTAATCGCGAAATAGGTGGTGCCGTCTTCCAGCCCGCCGATATCATCACCGGCGCCACTGGTATAGGTCAGCGCATCACCGGTGCGGAAGTCATCGGCATCATCCGAGGCCAGGTTGAACAGGTCCTTGTCCGGGTCAAAGGTCACCGCTTCGCTGTCCGGCTCGATCGAGGTCAGCGAATGTTCGTCACCGGCAGGCTGATCACCCAATTCGATGGCCTCGCCATCAGCGGCCTTTGTGGCGTCTTCGGCCAGCTGAACCTTGCCATCTTCGCCCTTGATGATGAAGTAATTCACACCATCCGTCAGCCCGTCGATCGCGGTGCCACCGGTGCCTTGGGCATAGGTGACTTCATCCCCGGTCGAGAACCCGTGGTCCTCGTCCAGCTGGATGGTGTTTTCATCCGTATCAACCACCTGCCGGGTTTCGACAGAGATACCCGCGCTGCGTTCGGTCATGCCCGCCTCGACGGTCAGACCCTCGCCAGTAATGGTTCCGGCATTGGTCAGCGCAATAACGTCCACATCAGAAACGTTGAGGCCAACAGCCGCCCCGATCCCGGTGGAACCCGCATCGACCGCTTCGCCTGTGGCCGCGGCCCAACCATCGGCATTGGCCTTGGCGCGCAGCACCACGGCACCACCTGCGGCCACGGTCACCGCGCCCACCAGTTCGGCGCGGAAGAGCGCATCATTCAGATTGATCGCAACCGCCGCCGCAACAGACAGCGATCCGCCGCTGTCGCCTTCGCCGGTCGATGCCTCGGGGGTCTCGGTTTCACCCGAGCCCTCGCCCGAGCTGCGTCGATCCGCTGCTTGGGTGTTGGCATTGCCCAACTGGCGTTCGTTTTCAGCATCCACCGCACCTTCGTCGGTGTCAGGCTCGTCATCGCCCGCCGCACCCGCAGCCGAGGCTCCCGAGGTCGTCTTGCTGACAGCCGAGCCCGTGGCTTCCAGCGTCACGCCGCCACCTGCGGTCACATCGCGTTCCAGCAGAGCGCTGGCCTGATCGTCGACCACGCCCAGACCGAGGGCCAGACCCACGGCCGCGCTGGCACCCTTGGTGTCGCCCGAGGCCGCCGTCACGGTGTTGGCATCATGGCTTGCCGTGATTTCCAGATCGCCCGTCAGGGTCAGGGCATCACCCGCCTCGACAATGGCTTCGGTGACATTGCGCACCACACTGATGGACACGACCGGAGAAACGGCCGTGCCGCCTTCGGCACCGCCTTCGGTAACGGTTTCAGTGTCATAGCTGCCGGTCGCCGACACGGTCAGGTCTGCACCACCGGTGATGGCTGCGGTCCCGGACACCCGCGCTTGGGTCACGTGATCGGTCACACTGAGGGCAAAGCTGGCACCCACGCCGGTGGCACCGTCATCTTCGGAGCTTTGGGCCGCCTTGGCAGTGGTTGCAGTCAGATTATGGGACTCTGCCGACACCAGGATCGGGTCCACATCCGTGTCGCCATCGGTGCCATCGGCCAGCGCTAGGCTGACCCCGTCGCTAAGCTCGGCGCGGGCTTCGGTTTCGGCCACGTTGATGCCGACCGAACCGGCAATGCCCAGACCGCCGCCCGAGGCGCCGGAAGTGGCATCGGCTGCGGCACGGTGGACGGATTCCGACAATGAGTGGTCATCACCCGTACCGGCCGAGGTGATCTCGATTGCATTGCCCTCTTCGGCATCAGCGGCGCTTTCGGCCAGCTGAATGCCACCTTCGCCGTCGGCAATGACATAATAGGTTGTGCCGTCTTCCAGCCCGCCGATATCATCGCCGCCGCCATTGGAATAGGTCACCTCATCCCCGGTGCGCAGGGCCAGACCGTCACCGTCGAGCGCAAAAAGATCACCATCGGGATCAAAGGTGATGTCGTCCTCGCCCGCACGTTCCAGCGCGTGGCCGGTGCCCGCGCCGGTGCTGGTCAGATCAACCGCTGTGCCATCCGTGGCGTCCTGCGCCGATGCGGCCAGCTTGATACGACCATCTTCGCCCTCGATGACAAAATAATTGCCCGCGGCCAGATTGCCAATTTCAGTGCCGCCATTGGCATTATACGTGACCGCGTCACCGGTGCTGAGCCCGTGATCGTCGCCCAGGAAGATCGAGTCATCCTCGGTATCGACGACTTTGCTTTCCTCGACCGACAGGCCGGTCTGGGCCTCGGTCATACCCGCCAGAACGGTCACACCGTCAGCGTTGATCGTGGTGTCGTTGGTGCGGGCCAGAATATCAGGCGTACTGACATTCACCGCCACCGCGGCACCAACTGTGCCGGACGATCCATTGGCCGCCTCGCCGGTGGCTTCGGCAAAGGAATCCTGATTGCCGCGTGCACGCAGTTCAACCGCCTCAGAGGCGGTGACCGTCACACCGTCGGCCAGTTCTGCCAGGACCTGAGTGCTGTGAATATTGATGGCAATGGCAGCCGCCACCGCCAGCGAGCCATCCCCGGTCGAGGCATCGGGGGCCTCGGTTTCCGATGCGGATTCACCGGTGCGGTCCGCCGCCTGTCCGGTGGCAAAATCCTGCTGTTCCTGGTTGCCGTCATCGACGTCACCCTCGGACCCTGAATCGCTCGCCCCTGCCGCCGAGGCAGCTGCAAAACTGCGCGTGCGCATGGCCCCGCTTGCCGCCAGTCCAACAGCCCCTGCCGTCGCCGTGGCATCGCGCAACAGACGCGCGGTCGAGGTTTCTTCGGACAGAGTCAGGGCAAAGGAAATACCCACGGCGGTGCTGCCGCCCTCGGCATCGCCAACCGCACGGCTGGTGGTGTTTCCGCTATGAGTTGCTACTGCATCCAGCGAGCCGAATGTCAGGGCATCCCCGGTCCCAACAAAGACCGAAGTGTCGTTGAAATTCAATGTGGTTGCCGCAACCGCAGCCGCCACGGTGCCACCGCCTGCAGCCGCGCCCTTGGCCAGTGTGTCGGCGGCATGGGTGCCGGTGGCCGCAAGGCTGATGGCCCCTGCCCCGGTCACGACCGCATCATCGGCGATCCCGGCACTTGTGTCCTGATCCAGAATGGTCAGCGCCACCGAGGCACCAATGCCAAGACTTTCACCCGTGGCCCCATCCTCGTCCGGGACAGCATGGGTTTTCACTGCCGTCGCCGCCAGTGCCGTCACGCTCAGGTCGGATCCATTGAGCGCCAGCCCAGCCCCGTCGCCATTGGCAACAAGCGCCTCGACCGTGTTCATCACCACATGAATGGCCAACGATCCGGCAATCCCGGTCTGTGCCCCACCACCGGCGCCGGAAACGGCCTCGATGGCAAAGGTTGCATCCGCATCCATTTCGGCGCGCACGGTGATGCCATTGGCGGCCGTCAGGCTGCCCTGATCCATGATCGAGGCCCGGTTGACCGTATCGACCACGCCGACAACCACGGCCACGCCCACGCCAGTGGAACCCGAACCGGTGTTCGAGCCGTTGGCCTGTGCCGTCACGCTGTCGGTCGACATCGAGGTCAGCATCAGCGCGCCATCGGTTTCCAAAGCACCGCTGGTGTCGATGATCGCCTGCGTCGAGGGCCGATAATCCGAGACCACGACTGCACCGGCAAAGCTTACGCCGCCATCCGAGGTCTGGGCCTGATCGGAATCATCGCCGTCCTGGTTTGGGTCTTCCAGACGTTCCTGGCTCTGGCTGCTGCCATCGCCTTCCTGCGAGCCACCTGCGGTCGAGGTGGCAATGGTTTCCACCTCGGCGGTCAGGGTCGCTGCAGCCGTGATGCTGTCGGTCGCATCGCCGCCATTGGCCCCGATCGAGGTGCTGCCGCTGATTTCGACATCGGTATCGGCAGAAATTTCGGTCACGGCCAGAGTCGCACCCACGGCGCTGCCCTCGGCCCCGCCATCGGCAGTGGATTTGATATCCAGGTTGGTGGTGGCATTCAGCGCCACATCGCCGCCCGAGAAAATCGCGGTCGCACCTGTGGCGGTGACATCGCTTTCAGACACCACGACAACCACCGACACAGCTGCATCGGCAGTGGCATCTGTGGTGTCATCGGTATCGGCCTCATCCTCGAAGGCCGCGGTCACATTAACCGTTGCATCTGCCGCAACCGAAGCCGCAGTCAGCGAAGTGCCGTCCAGAAGGATGTTGGCCTTGGGCAGAAGGGTCAGGACCGTGGCATCAACCACGCCGCCCAGTGAACTGGCCATCGTATTTATGGTCGCCGTGGCGGTGGCATCCATATCCACTGCACCGCTGGCAGTGATGTTGGCGCCGGTCAGATCAATACTGGCTTCGGGCAAGGCCACAAAGAGGCCATCAAACAAGCCACCCAATTCGCCATTTGGCACAACGATACCATCGTCTTCGGCCAGAGCATTGAACGTGAGGTCTTCGGTCGCGAGCGTACCGCTGACAGTGATGGTCTCGGCGTTGACCTCCAGGTTGCCGGTGGTCACATCGCCGGTGAATTCAACGGTGTCCTCGCCATCCTCGCCATTGATGGTCAGGGTTACACCACTCAGATCAATGGCGTTGCCGGTGCCATCCACGGTCAGGATATCGCGCGACAGGAAGGGGATTTCCTGGCCTGACAGCTCTTCAACGCTGGTGCCCATGTTGATGGTCAAGCTGGTCGCAGGCTTGGCAAAGGTGACGGACTCGAAGGTCATCAGCGCCCCGGCCGTGGTGCCCACGGTCAGCATCCCGCCGCCATCCTGACTCAGGGTGGCAGTGTCGGAATCGCTGGACAGATCAATGACCCGATTGGTCACATCGGTGTTGTCGACAATGGGCTCGAGCCCGGAATATTCGATGATATTCGCGTCACGGGCCACTGTGCCGGAGTGCTCGTTGAAAGCGACATAGGTAATGCTGTCAAACGTGCCGCCGGTGAATTCCATCACGTCATAGCCGCCATCGCCGCCATCGGCGACACCGTCCAGACCACCCTCGGCAGCGACGAGGAAAATATCCTCGTTGTCAGCTGCCCCAACCAGGTTCTCAACCGCGACAAAGGCGACGCCTGCTGCATCGCCTTCATTCTCGCCCGTGATGTTCCATGTGGTGTCGTCCGGTGGCCCGGTCAGCGTGTCACTGCCCGCCCCGCCTTGCACCACGACCTTGCCCAGCAGGGTCTGGTCCATACTGTCGTTGGCAATCGTGTCATCGCCGTCACCAGCGTCGATCACAAGCTCGGTGCCGGGTGTGTCGAACGTGTAGTCCAGAAGCGCACCACCGGTGGAGATCCGCGACACGCCATCCGAAGTACTGCCCGTGTCCTGCAGCCTGAGGGTGTTGCCCGCGCCGCTGCGATCGGCAAAGACGCGTGTAGCAGCCTCGGTCCGGTCCTCGACAGCTTCGGTGCCGGAGAGTTGCACCTGGATACTATCGGATCCGTCTTCGAGCAGAACATCGCCGCTGCCTGCACCATCGGCGTTGATCACGACGCTGTCGACACCACCGCCGGTCAGAACCAGGGTATCGTTGCCGTCGCCACCTTCGAACTGGATTTCAAGGGGGAATACGTAATCGTCGCTGAAATCGAGCTCCAGAAGGTCATCGCCGGAGGTCCCGTTCACACGCACATATTCAAGCTGCTGCACCAGCCGATGTCCAATCTGTGTCCCGGTGGTGCGGTCAAACAGTTGGACGGATTCAGTCAGGCGATCATATTTGAGGGAAAGGTCATCGCCATCAAGCTGCATATCGACGAGGAACGGCATGGCGTCCGCCGACAAAAGGTACCGCGGTTCCAGGGCTTCGATCCGGAACCCATCGCCCCCCTGTTTTCCCCGTCTGCTACGACGTCGCCGAAAGAGCCCCCCTCTCGAATAGATCGTTCCGTATTTGGAAACAATTTTTCCACGTTCTGGAAACGACCGGATTTAAAGAATGACTTCTCACCACCAAATGGGAAAGACATGGTTCTCTCCAAACATCGCAGCCTTAAAAACAAGGCTATATGACCCTAAAACAAACCACACCCCAGAAGCTGCTTATTGCAGACGCAACCATGGAGTGCGGTCATTCCCCGAAATTATCTCTCGATAGTATCGACGAATGGTGATCCAAGATGTCCCCATTTGGGAGTATCCCCCGGCAAATCCACGGGCACACCATCAGTAGAATCAAAGACTACCTGCTGTTTGTGAGCACCTGATGATTACCCCGCCCGACCCCGGTGACGCACGGCAGGGAACAGCAAGGTCTCGGACATAATCGGCAGAGAAATGCGCAATCCGGCCGCGTTTCGACCTAATTGCTGACACCTCCAACTGATCCGGTATGGAGTGCTTTCAGACCCGGTCAGTTTGCCCTGGTCGGGTTTCGAAACGTCTCTTTGCGTACCCTGTGCGCAAAGTCATCAGGAGCTGAAGTACATGCCATTACCGGTGTATACAATCGACCAGATCGCCGACTACCTCGTGAGCGGGTACTGGGACGACAAGAACGGCGGTGACTGGCGCGCTTTCGACGTCGGGGCGGGCGGCACCATCACAGTCAACCTTACCGGGTTGAATGCAATCGGTCTGACGCTGACACGCGCTGCACTGGAGGCATGGGAGAACGTTATTGACGTTCAATTTCAAGAAGTTGCCGCAGGGGGCAACTCACGATCGGACATGCCGCAAGCGGTGCCAGCGGCGGGCACGGCTTTTCTGGCAACACGATCAGCAACGCCTACGCCAATGTCTCGACATCCTGGTTCAGCTTCGGAGGCACCGCGCTCGGCAGTTATTCGATGCAGACCTTCATGCACGAAATCGGACATGCTCTGGGGCTGGGACATTCCGGCGACTATGACGGCGGAGCCACCTACGGCACCGGCAATTCTGCCGACAACCACTATCTGAACGATAGTTGGCAGATGACGCTCATGTCCTATTTCGATCAGGAAGAGAACACCCATGTCCAAGCAGATAAGGCTGAAACCGCAACCTTGATGGCAGCCGATATCGTGGCGGCTCAACGGCTGTATGGCGCATCACAAAAGCAGGCAGGCGATACAACATATGGCGCCGGGTCCAACGTCGGGGGCTATCTTGAAACGCTCTTTGATGGAGCTTTTGGCCAAGGCACGGCTGCGACAGGGAACGCATTCACCCTGTATGACGCAGGCGGCAAGGATCTGTTGAACCTGAAATATGAGACGGCCGACCAACGGATCGACCTCACCCCCGAGGCGATCTCCGACATCGCGGGGAAAACTGGCAACCTGATTATTGCCCGTGGAACAATCATCGAAGATGTCCGCGGGGGCTTTGGTCAGGATGACATTCAAGGCAACTCAGCACACAACACACTGAAGGGGCTTGATGGGAACGACACGCTTCAGGGCGAAGACGGCAACGACTTCCTCAACGGTGGTTCAGATCAAGATGAACTGCACGGAGGCCGTGGAAACGACACTCTGAAAGGCGGTAGTGGCGACGATAAATTGTTCGGCATGCAGGATGATGACCGGCTATGGGGCAATGATGGAGAGGACAGCCTGTCCGGAGAAGCCGGAAATGACCGGCTATGGGGCGGCGGTAAAGACGATGACTTGTACGGTGGTACAGGCAACGACCGCCTCAAAGGGGAAAACGACAACGACACCCTGTGGGGTAATGAAGGTCAAGACACGCTTTGGGGCGGTAATGGAAATGACACCCTGGTCGGAGGCGAGGGAGACGATCGACTGAGAGGGGGTGCTGGCGCTGATCGCCTGGATGGTAATGGCAGCCTAAGTAGCCCCAACGGGAACGATAAATTGACGGGCGGAGACGGCGCAGATGTCTTTATTTTTTCCGGAGGCCAAGATGTCATCACCGACTTCGAAGACGACATAGACACGCTGGACTTGGATCGGGATCTGTGGGTTGGCACCTTGAGTGTGGATGAAGTGATTGACACATATGCTTCTGCCGATACCAGTGGCACAACATTCGATTTCGGCAGCGGCCTAACCCTGTTCCTGAAGGGGATCACCACCACAAGCTTGCTGCAAAACGACTTGGATTTCACCTAAAGCTTTTGATGAAATCCCGAAACTCCGACCGACGCATAATGCATTAAAATCAAACGATTTTTAGAGAGTTTCGCAATTACCTTACATCGCGAAATTTCACGTTTCACGGGATCGGTCAGGTAATTTATTAGCCAAAAGTAAAAGAGGCAAAACCGCCGATCACGAGGCCACAGGGATCGTTCCCTGCAGCCTCGGGTCAAGGATCTCATCAGATATCAAAATCGAAATCGGATGCCGAATAGGCAAGGCCAATCCCAATTTCAGAAATGTCGATCCCATCCAGTCGGATCGAATTGGCACCATCCGTGATCACGGCTGAGCCATCCACCTCGGTCAGGTGGAAATTGATCAGATCATCGAAATCGGTGATCTCGGTGACGCCGGACAGGTCAATCTTCTCGCTGTCATTGCTCGAGAAATCGGTGATCGTATCCGCACCAAACCCATCCGAGAAGATGAAGGTATCGAACCCGCCTCCACCCGAGATGAGGTCATCACCGCTGCCGCCTAGGATCGTGTCGGTTCCCCTGCCGCCTTCGATGGTGTCATTGCCACCTGCACCATCGATGCTGTCGCGACCGTCGCCACCATCCAGGTTATTGGCATCATTGGTGCCGGTGATGGTGTTGTTCCCCGAGGTCCCGATCAGGTTCTCGAAGTTCTCCATCGTCTCAGTCCGGCTACCGAAGGTGGCGACACCCGTGGACAGGTCGAAGTCCGCAGTCGAAGACGAGAAGGTGTAATCGACCGTATCGTTACCGATACCCCCATCGAGGTCATCCAACCCGCCTCCACCCGAGATGAAGTCATCACCGCTGCCACCCAGGATCGTGTCGGTTCCGTTGCCGCCTTCGATGGTGTCATTACCACCTGCACCGTCGATGCTGTCGCGACCGTCGCCACCATCCAGGTTATTGGCATCATCGGTGCCGGTGATGGTGTTGTTCCCCGAGGTCCCGATCAGGTTCTCGAAGTTCTCCATCGTCTCAACCCGGCTACCGAAGGTGGCGACACCCGTGGACAGGTCGAAGTCCGCTGTCGAAGACGAGGAGGTGTAATCGACCGTATCGTTACCGATACCCCCATCAAGACTATCGAAACCACCTCCACCCGAGATGAAGTCATCACCGCTGCCACCCAGGATCGTGTCGGTTCCGTTGCCGCCTTCGATGGTGTCATTACCACCTGCACCGTCGATGCTGTCGCGACCGTCGCCACCATCCAGGTTATTGGCATCATCGGTGCCGGTGATGGTGTTGTTCCCCGAGGTCCCGATCAGGTTCTCGAAGTTCTCCATCGTCTCAACCCGGCTACCGAAGGTGGCGACACCCGTGGACAGGTCAAGGTCCGCTGTCGAGGACGAGAAGGAGTAATCGACCGTATCGTTACCGATACCCCCATCAAGACTGTCAAACCCACGACCACCTGAGATGAAGTCATCACCGCTGCCGCCCAGGATCGTGTCGGTTCCCCGACCACCATCAATGGTGTCGTCGCCAGCCGCCCCATCCAGCATGTCCCGTCCGTCGGTGCCGATCAGGGTGCTGTTCTGCGCCGCGCCGACGGTCAGAGTCAGCGTACCGGAAGATGCCTTAGAGCCATCAGAGGCTTCGACCGTTGCTATGAACACGCCCTCTGCTTCACCAGCAGCAAATGTCACACTGTCCAGTTCGGCACGGGTCAGAACACTGCCCGAAGCCAAGAGCGCATCATTCAGATAGAGCGCACCGATCGCTGAAGCAGCAAACGTCACGGTAAACGTCAGATCTTCGCCTTCCGGATCGCTTGCAATGAATTCAGGCGTGATCACACCACGATGTGTTCCTGCTTCGATTGGATCAGGTGTCCAATCCTGAACAACAGGCGCTTCATTCACCACGTTCACCGTCACGGTCACCGTGCCGCCATCCGACAGCATCGCACCGGTGTCATCCGTCACCGTGTAGCTGATCGTCGCATCCCCGGTGAAGTTCGCCGCTGGCGTGAAGCTGATCACCGTGCCAGACACCGTCACAGTGCCCTCGGCAACATCAACACTTGCCGTCACGATCACATCATCGCCGTCCACTTCCGTGATCAGGCTGGCAACATCGATCGTCGTGCCGGTGTCTTCGTCCGTCGACGCCGTGTCATCCGCCGCAACCGGCGCATCATCAACCGCGTTCACCGTCACCGTCACCGTGCCGCCATCCGACAGCATCGCACCGGTGTCATCCGTCACCGTGTAGCTGATCGTCGCATCCCCGGTGAAGTTCGCCGCTGGCGTGAAGCTGATCACCGTGCCAGACACCGTCACAGTGCCCTCGGCCACATCAACGCTCGCCGTCACGATCACTGCGTCGCTATCCACTTCCGTGATCAGGCTGGCAACATCGATCGTTGTGCCGGTGTCTTCGTCCGTCGACGCCGTGTCATCCGCCGCAACCGGCGCATCATCAACCGCGTTCACCGTCACCGTCACCGTGCCGCCATCCGACAGCATCGCACCGGTGTCATCCGTCACCGTGTAGCTGATCGAGGCATCCCCGTTGAAGTTCGCCGCTGGCGTGAAGCTGATCACCGTGCCAGACACCGTCACAGTGCCCTCGGCCACATCAACGCTCGCCGTCACGATCACTGCGTCGCTATCCACTTCCGTGATCAGGCTGGCAACATCGATCGTTGTGCCGGTGTCTTCGTCCGTCGACGCCGTGTCATCCGCCGCAACCGGCGCATCATCAACCGCGTTCACCGTCACCGTCACCGTGCCGCCATCCGACAGCATCGCACCGGTGTCATCCGTCACCGTGTAGCTGATCGAGGCATCCCCGTTGAAGTTCGCCGCTGGCGTGAAGCTGATCACCGTGCCAGACACCGTCACAGTGCCCTCGGCCACATCAACGCTCGCCGTCACGATCACTGCGTCGCTATCCACTTCCGTGATCAGGCTGGCAACATCGATCGTTGTGCCGGTGTCTTCGTCCGTCGACGCCGTGTCATCCGCCGCAACCGGCGCATCATCAACCGCGTTCACCGTCACCGTCACCGTGCCGCCATCCGACAGCATCGCACCGGTGTCATCCGTCACCGTGTAGCTGATCGAGGCATCCCCGTTGAAGTTCGCCGCTGGCGTGAAGCTGATCACCGTGCCAGACACCGTCACAGTGCCCTCGGCCACATCAACGCTCGCCGTCACGATCACTGCGTCGCTATCCACTTCCGTGATCAGGCTGGCAACATCGATCGTTGTGCCGGTGTCTTCGTCCGTCGACGCCGTGTCATCCGCCGCAACCGGCGCATCATCAACCGCGTTCACCGTCACCGTCACCGTGCCGCCATCCGACAGCATCGCACCGGTGTCATCCGTCACCGTGTAGCTGATCGAGGCATCCCCGTTGAAGTTCGCCGCTGGCGTGAAGCTGATCACCGTGCCAGACACCGTCACAGTGCCCTCGGCCACATCAACGCTCGCCGTCACGATCACTGCGTCGCTATCCACTTCCGTGATCAGGCTGGCAACATCGATCGTTGTGCCGGTGTCTTCGTCCGTCGACGCCGTGTCATCCGCCGCAACCGGCGCATCATCAACCGCGTTCACCGTCACCGTCACCGTGCCACCATCCGACAGCATCGCACCGGTGTCATCCGTCACCGTGTAGCTGATCGAGGCATCCCCGTTGAAGTTCGCCGCTGGCGTGAAGCTGATCACCGTGCCAGACACCGTCACAGTGCCCTCGGCCACATCAACGCTCGCCGTCACGATCACTGCGTCGCTATCCACTTCCGTGATCAGGCTGGCAACATCGATCGTTGTGCCGGTGTCTTCGTCCGTCGACGCCGTGTCATCCGCCGCAACCGGCGCATCATCAACCGCGTTCACCGTCACCGTCACCGTGCCGCCATCCGACAGCATCGCACCGGTGTCATCCGTCACCGTGTAGCTGATCGTGGCATCACCGTTGAAGTTCGCCGCTGGCGTGAAGCTGATCACCGTGCCAGACACCGTCACAGTGCCCTCGGCCACATCAACGCTCGCCGTCACGATCACTGCGTCGCTATCCACTTCCGTGATCAGGCTGGCAACATCGATCGTTGTGCCGGTGTCTTCGTCCGTCGACGCCGTGTCATCCGCCGCAACCGGCGCATCATCAACCGCGTTCACCGTCACCGTCACCGTGCCGCCATCCGACAGCATCGCACCGGTGTCATCCGTCACCGTGTAGCTGATCGTGGCATCACCGTTGAAGTTCGCCGCTGGCGTGAAGCTGATCACCGTGCCAGACACCGTCACAGTGCCCTCGGCCACATCAACGCTCGCCGTCACGATCACTGCGTCGCTATCCACTTCCGTGATCAGGCTGGCAACATCGATCGTTGTGCCGGTGTCTTCGTCCGTCGACGCCGTGTCATCCGCCGCAACCGGCGCATCATCAACCGCGTTCACCGTCACCGTCACCGTGCCGCCATCCGACAGCATCGCACCGGTGTCATCCGTCACCGTGTAGCTGATCGTGGCATCACCGTTGAAGTTCGCCGCTGGCGTGAAGCTGATCACCGTGCCAGACACCGTCACAGTGCCCTCGGCAACATCAACGCTCGCCGTCACGATCACTGCGTCGCTATCCACTTCCGTGATCAGGCTGGCAACATCGATCGTTGTGCCGGTGTCTTCGTCCGTCGAGCCGGTGCCGTCCGCCGCAACTGGTGCATCGTCAACAGGAAGCAGATCCAGGGTTGCCGTGGACGAAGCCGACAGGATTCCGTCCGACGCCGTATAGCTGAAGGTCACAGCGCTGTTGTCATTCAGATCCGGCGTATAGGTCCAGGTGCCGTCCATGTTGTCGACCAACATGCCACCGCCCGACGTCAAGGTAAGGGCCGTAACCTCCAGAGATGGATTTGCATCCGGATCCGTTACACCAGTCAGGACTTCGGCTTCGGTGATGATCCGGGTTGCGTCCTCATCAGAGGCGGTCAGGGTCACTGTGCCCGCAGTCGGGCCATCGTTGTCCCCGGTTACCTCGATCACCACAGTCGCGGTGGATTGCGAGGAGCCGCCATCCTGAACCGTGTACTGGAAGCTGGCCGTATAAATCTGACCACCATCCAGGCTGTCCGGCGCACTGACAGTATAAGAGCCATCGGTTGCCAGTTGGATCACAACACCGTCCACAGTGGTGATCTGGTAGCCACCAACTGTCGCAATCGCAGTTGCCGTGACCGAGCTGCCGACATTCACGATCGAGCGGGTGTCGTTGACATCCACATCCGTGTCGTTTGCCAGAAGGTTACCGGTGACCGAGCCAGCGGTTTCCTCGGTTGTTGTGATCATGTCACCCACTGCGACGATACCGTCGTTTGTACCGGTGATCGTAACCTCAACGGTTGCCGTCGTTTCAGCCCCGCTGTCATCCGAAACGGTGTAGGTGAAGCTGTCAACCGCGGTCTCTCCAGCAGCCAGTTCATTGAACCGGGCCGTGGTCGAGGTCAGGTTGTAGAACAGCTGACCGTTCTGTTGCAGCGTAACTTCTGCACCCCAATCCGTGGTGATGACACCAGCCGAACCGCCGACACTTGCCGAACCACCAACGGGTTCTTCACCATCTGCCACATCGGCAACAGCAACCACCTGCAAGGGGTCGTTTTCCGGATCGCTATCGGCTGTTCCGAAGTTCAGGACATTCACGGTCGAGGCAAAAGCCCCTTCGGATGCGTTGAACGCGTCGTCTTCGGGGGTCGGGCTGTCGTTCGATGCCGTGATATTCACCGACACGGTTTTCTGTGCTGCAGACGCCCCATCTCCATCGCTCAGGTTCAGATCGATGTCGCGTGCACCAACCGGTGTGTCATCGGTGGTTGCATAGGTCAGCGCATTGATAACTACCTGTACATCCGCCGCCAAAGCACCGGCCGCAAAGGTGATGCTCAGCGTAGGCGTACCTTGCCCCGTCATTGTACCGACGACGGTGCCGTCGACGGTGACATCACCGCCAGAAACGCCCACGAGCCCAGAGGTGTTCAGGGCAAGCTGATCGGTGGCATCGCCGCCGTCAACTGCCGCCGAGAAGACACCGGTCTCATAGTCCAGCCCATCCACATCAAACAGCGTTACGCTGTCTGCAACCAGGGTGGGTACAGGCGCCGCATCATCCACGGCCTCTGTATGAGTGGATGTCCCCTGAGTGGTAATATCGATCTCGGTCGGATCGTTGACCGGGTTGACCGTCACCGTCACCGTGCCACCGTCCGACAGCATCGTCCCGGTGTCATCCGTCACCGTGTAGCTGATCGTGGCTTCGCCGTTGAAGTTCACCGCTGGCGTGAAGCTGATCACCGTGCCAGACACCGTCACAGTGCCCTCGGCCACATCAACGCTCGCCGTCACGATCACATCGTCGCCATCCACTTCCGTGATCAGGCTGGCAACATCGATCGTCGTGCCGGTGTCTTCGTCCGTCGACGCCGTGTCATCCGCCGCAACAGGCGCATCATCAACCGCGTTCACCGTCACCGTCACCGTGCCGCCATCCGACAGCATCTCGCCGGTGTCATCCGTCACCGTGTAGCTGATCGAGGCATCCCCGTTGAAGTTCGCCGCTGGCGTGAAGCTGATCACCGTGCCAGACACCGTCACAGTGCCCTCGGCAACATCAACGCTCGCCGTCACGATCACATCATCGCCGTCCACTTCCGTGATCAGGCTGGCAACATCGATCGTTGTGCCGGTGTCTTCGTCCGTCGACGCCGTGTCATCCGCGGCAACTGGTGCATCGTCGACAGGTGCAATCGTGATCGTCACCATATCCACGACAGGCGCGCCGCCTCCGCTGCCGGTATTGCCATTGTCCGTTGTGCTCATGGTCAACGTCACATCGCCATTGGCGTTGGCGACCGGCGTATAGACCGGCTGTGTCGCAACATTGGCAAGGTAGGCGTTGATGTCAGCCAAGGTGCCATCCAGCGTGACAGAATTCGTCCCTGTGCCGGACGCGGTCACACCGCCAGCGCTGGTTGCCGCGATGGTGCCGTTACCGGACCCAACCGAAAGGGTCACGGTGATCGCACCTGTCGCCACATCCACATCCGAGACGGACAGGCCCGCCAAGGCAACGTCGGTGTCTTCATCGGTGCCAAAGCTGACAGGCAGAGTGTTGACCGGATCGTCGTTGACCGGGGCAACCGTCACATTGACTGTAACCGTATCGGTCAGATCGCCATCGGACACTTCGACCGTGAAGCTGTCGGAACCGTTGAAGTCCCCGGCCGGGGTATAGGTGTAGTCTGCACCGTCGAAGGTGACAGTCCCATTTGTAGGCTCACCACCCGTCGCGAGGGCATAGCTGAGCATGTCGCCCATGTCCTCATCATTGGCCACGATGGTGCCGGTGATTGCAGTGTCTTCATCGCCGCTTGCCGCCAGATCCGATGAGTCTTCGTCAATGACGGGGGCATCGTTCACATCGGTCACGGTCAGCGTGAAGGCAACCGAGGTGTCAACCGGGCCACCAACAGTGGCGTCATCGACCTGAACAGTAACGTCATAGACGCCATCCATGTTGGCATCCGCTTCGTTTTCAAAGTCGGGTGAAGCGCCCACAAAGTGCAGTTCCAATCCGCCTTCGGTGGATACAACCATGAAGTCAGCCGCATCTGCACCGGCCAGGGTGACATCCTCTTCGCCCAGGGCGTCGTCGGTGATGGCAATGTCCGCCACCTTGATGCCACCGTCGATCGCCGTGTTTTCGGCAATTGTGGTCTGCTGATTTTGCAGCGTCACATCGGTAGGTGCTTCGTTCACGTCCGTGACCGTCACGGTCAGCGCCTGCATGGTGGTGCTTGCGCCGTCAAACACTGCAACGGTGACGTCATAGACGCCGTCCGTGCCGGTGTCGGTGGGCACTTCAAAGTCCGGCGCGGATTTGAATTGCAGCGTGTTTCCTGACAATTCAAACAGACCCGCGTCGTCACCGCCAGCAATCGAGAAGGTCAGCGTGGCATCGTCCGTGTCGACATCGGTAGCCGCCAGTTCCACCACCTGGGTGCTGTTCTCGGCCACGGTCTGGGCCGCCGAGATGGTGAAGGTCGGAGCCGTATCATCCGCATCAAGAATATTGATGGTAAAGTCGGCAGTCGCCGTCGACCCGTCCGTGCTTTCGGCCTGAACGGTGATCATGTGGCTTGTATCGGTTTCAAAATCCGGACGCGGCGCACCCGGCGCCTGCGACAGGCGCACTTCGCCTGTGGTCGGATCAACCTCGAAGATACCGCCAGCGCTGTTGGTCAGCGTATAGGTCACACCGTTGTTGGTGGCATCACCATCTGCCGCAAGCGCGACAACGCCAACCGCCGTACCCGGTGCCGCGTTCTCCGAAACCTCGTTGGCTGCGGCGTTGTCATCGGTCGGCGCCGTGACATCGAATTCATCCAGATCATTGATCGTGATCGTGAAGGTCGATGTTACGCTTGACGCGCCATTTGTCGGCGTCGCCTGCACCTCGATGGTGTAATCCGCTGCCGCTTCGCGGTTGATATCCGCCCCGCTCGCAACAGTCACCACACCCGTCTCGCTGTCGATGTCAAACAGCGCAGCGCCGGTGCCGCCGGTGATGGCGTAGCTGATATTACCCGATGTCACATCCGCATCCGTAGAGGCCGCCGTGATGCCTACAGCCGTGTCAGCCGCAGCGTTTTCATCGACATTGCCGCCCTCGGCGCCATCCGTGTCAGCCGGTGCCGTTGTCGGATTGTCATCCACATCCGAGACGTTGATGGTGATTTGCTGGGTATCGGTCCCGGTGTTCCCATCGGAAACGGTCACGGTCAGGACATGTTGCAGATCATTTTCGGCATCCAGGGACTGACCCGTGGCCAGAGTGATTTCACCTGTCATGCCATTGATGTCGAACAACCCGGCATCGTTGCCTGCGGTGATCGCATAGCTCAGCGTGTCGCTGTCATCGACATCGGTGCCCGACGCCGTGGCCAGAACGGTCACATCATCTGTATCCTCGGCAATCGTCACTGCAACGGCCGCATCCGCCACCGGGCTGTCATTGGTGCCGGTGATTGTGATGGTCACGGTTTGGGTGTCACTTGCGTTGCTGGTGCTCGAACCGTCATCAGCAGTCAGGAGATATTCGATTTCCAGCGTCTCTCCGACAGCCAGGAAATCAAACGAGGCATCGCCAGATGCACCCGAGGTGAAGGACCAGGTGAAATCCGAACCGGCCCCATCGGCTCCGACCGTAGCCGATGACCCGAACCCGGTTGCCGCGGCAGTGCCCGCAGCCACCTGCATCATCGCATGAAGGGCGGCTGAATCCAGTGGTGACGTTCCACCAAAGGTTCCGCCGGTGATGGTCGCCGTTGTGACCGAAATCGTAACATCGTCACTTGTATCTTCATCCGCGACAGACAAGGTGCCCGAGGTCGAGATGGTCGCATCCACTGCGCCATCTGCAGCTTCGGTAATGGCACCGGTATCGGCCACTGCCCCGCCTCCGAGCGCACCGGAGATCACCGGCGCATCATTGGTGCCAACAATGCTGATCGACAACCTCTGAACAACCGATCCGCCATCCCCGTCGCTGATCGTGATGTCATAAATCTGTGGGCTCGAACTCAGGGCTTCTCCCTCTGCAAGCGCATTCAGGATTGCATCGTCGATCTGGAAGCTCCAGCTGACCGAACCGCTGTCGACACCGCCGCTGGAGGGGCTGAAGAAGATGGTGCCTTGGTATCCGGCCCCTTGCGGGTTGAACCCGAAGGTCGGCACATTGGTGCTGTCAACGTCTTCGAAATCGATTGTACCGGATACGGTAACCAGATCACCTTCGTCTGCTTCGGCCTGTTCTTTTGCCTGCGCTTCGACAACACCTTCTACGGCCGCACGGAGTCGTGCCGATGACCACCGGATTGTCATTGGCCCCGGTGATGTCGATCGTCAGGGCTGTTTCGTCGAATGCGCCCTGCGGATCCTCGGCGCGCAGGGTCGTTGTCACCTGCGGTGTTTCCCCTGCCCGCAGGCTGTTGATCCCCGCATCATCTGGTTCGAAGCTGTAGCTGCCGTCAGTGTTGACGGTTAGCGTGCCCAGCTCAATCAGCCCTGCCCCTGCCGTGGTGCCCACGGTTCCGGCATCGCGATCAAAATAGAAAGTCTGCGATGTTTCACCGTCCGTGACGGTTTCACCCGAGATCGAATACTCCATTCCGGCAACATGCCCGGCATCCCGGTCCGTTGCGCTGAGCGTTCCGTTGATGGCAGCAAAGTCATCGCTTGCGTCCGTGTCGGTAATGCCGGTTGGCGCAACCGCTGCCAGTTCCGGCGTGTCATTTGCCGGGGTAATGTCGATGGTCAGCGTGGCCGTATCGTTGTCACCCTGATCGTCCGTCACCACAACGGTGAAGGTCTCGCCCGGTGCTGCACCGGCAGGCAGCGCCTGCAGCGCCGCCGGGTCGACAACATAGGTATAGCTGCCATCGTCCTGCAGGGTCAGCGTGCCGTATTGACCCGCCAGCGAGGTCTCGCCGTCAGTGACGGTTTGCCCCTGGATGCTGTAGCCCAGAACCGCATTGGAATCCGCATCGGTCCCCACCAGCGTGCCGGTCACATCAGCAAAGCTGTCATCGGCTGCCGTATCCGTAACGACAGGAGTGGTTGTCACGTCCGACAGAACCGGAGCATCATTCGTGCCCGTGATCGTGATGACCACGTCCTGCGTGTTCGTCGCGCCATTGTCGTCCAGTGCCGTGACCGTGTAGGTCAGCACCAGCGTCGCATCCGCTGGCAGGTGGTCGAACGCCTCGGAACCGCTGTCGAAGGTCCAGGTCACGGACCCCGAGGTCTCGGTGCCAGACAGGCCGCCCGACACGCTCAGCATGCTCGAGATGTCCACGCCGTTCGCGTCGCCCGACGTCACAGCTGTGTTGGTCACGCTCACGCTCACAACATCGCTGGTGTCCACATCCGACAGGCTCAGCGTGTCGCTGGTGACCAGACCCGAATTGGTCTCGTCCAGGTCCCCGCTGGCCGCGTCATCCTCGCCCGACGCATCCAGAACCGGATCGTCATTGGCGCCATGGATCGTCACCGTGATGGTTTCCGTCGCCGTGCCATCAACCGAAGTCACGTCAATCGTGTCGGTCAGCGTGTCACCAACGCCAAGCGCCTGAACATCGCTGTCCATGTTGTCCAGCGTATAGGTCCACGCACCCGAGGCATCCATCTCGAACGTGCCATGACCGTTGTCGCCCGCCGTGTTCGCAGCAACAGGCGTAAAGACGGATTCCCCCGTGTCCGCGTCCGTCACATCCAGATCGCCAGACACCGTGTTCATCACCGCGTCTTCGGTCACAGAACCCGAAACAGTCCCCGAAATCGATGCCGTATCATTCGTGCCCGTGATCGTGATGACCACGTCCTGCGTGTTCGTCGCGCCATTGTCGTCCAGTGCCGTGACCGTGTAGGTCAGCACCAGCGTCGCATCCGCTGGCAGGTGGTCGAACGCCTCGGAACCGCTGTCGAAGGTCCAGGTCACGGACCCCGAGGTCTCGGTGCCAGACAGGCCGCCCGACACGCTCAGCATGCTCGAGATGTCCACGCCGTTCGCGTCGCCCGACGTCACAGCTGTGTTGGTCACGCTCACGCTCACAACATCGCTGGTGTCCACATCCGACAGGCTCAGCGTGTCGCTGGTGACCAGACCCGAATTGGTCTCGTCCAGGTCCCCGCTGGCCGCGTCATCCTCGCCCGACGCATCCAGAACCGGATCGTCATTGGCGCCATGGATCGTCACCGTGATGGTTTCCGTC
>NZ_JBVFTZ010000002.1:0-275809 GCF_055693495.1 Falsiruegeria sp. JB4-1 | reverse complement strand
CTATGTGGCCGAGATGAAAGACCGCGCCTTGGTTCTGGATCAAGACCCTCTGCGCTGTCAGTCCATGCCGCATATGACCTTGGCTGGCTGGGATCTGCTAGAGCTTATCATGGTCAGCAAGTCCGAGGACTATCCCGACTTGTTTGAACTGCATCGCGATGGCAACCAATGGCGTTGGATCAACAAGCCAATGGGGATCGACCACAGCTTCACATTCATGGACGACACCACCCTGCCCTACGGGCCAATGGAATACATCACCCGTCAGGCACAGGGAGATTTTGTCGTGCTGGATCAGCGTGATGAGATGTTGTGGATGGACGCAGGCATGGTGACAACGCAGGCTGATTGGAGCTTGGATTTCGACATCGGCATGAACTTTTTCGAATGGCATGCGCCGGTGCCCAAAGCGCATGAAATGGGCATCTTCAAGCGAGCGCTCAAATTCCTGCTGAACATCCAACAGGGCGCGCTAGCGCGGCGCCTGAACTGGACCATGACGGTGAACCCGCTGCTGGATACCAGCCCGGAAAACTACCATCAGTGGGGCATTCAAAAGACCACGCTGACACCGGAAAACATCGGCTACAAACAACATCTTCGGGTAGAGTTGCAGACATTCTTCCGACTGCCGCGCTCAAATGCTCTGGTGTTTCCGATCCGCTGCTATCTGTGCAGCTTTCAGGATATGATGACTGTCCCCAAATGGGGCCGTCGCCTGCACCGGGTCATTCGGGATCTGCCGGTTGAACTGGCCACTTACAAGGGTTTCATCGACAACCGCCCGATGATGCTGGACTACCTCAGTCAGTTTGACGATGGGTTGCCGACCTCAGCCGGAGTTTGGCCCGATCTGGAAACGGAACCGCCTTTGGCCAAGTAAGGCACCACCTGGCCAGACAAAGCACACACTGAAGGCGGGTCAATTCCCGCCTTTAGTTTGTTTGGGGGTAACTGATCACCGACAGATACCGGGCTGGCAATGTGACCAGCCGCTCTGGTCCATGCGGTGCATCTGCATCAAAGAACAGGGTATCGCCGGGCTGCAACGGGTAGATGTTGTCTCCGTGACGATAGTCTACTTCCCCTTCCAGCATATAAATCGTCTCGATCCCGCCGTGCTGGAATGTTGGGAATACGTCTGACTCTGCCGTCAACGTAATCAGATACGGCTCGACAATGACACCTGACCCATTGGCACCGATGTGGCCAAGCAGGTTGTATTGATGATTGGCGCGTGTCCCTTCACGCTCCAGCTCCACGCCTTCGCCTGCTTTGGTATGTACGGCTTCGCGGCGTTCTTCGAATTGGCGAAAAAGCTTGTCAAAGGCACTGACAAAGCATCGGCCAGCAGCTGCAGTGTTGTCAAAGACGGCGACGTATTGCCGTTTTCGATCTTGGACAGCATGCCGATGGACAGGCCAGTCAGATTGGCCACTTCGGCAACGGTGATGTTTTGCTGCTTTCGAAAAGCACGGACTTCGCGACCAATGGCAACTTCGAGCACTTTTTCACGTTCGCCTGTCCGAACAGAGTGTGGATTCTGGGTCAGATTTCCCGCCATTTCTACATTGCGTTTTTTCAATTTCGTACCTTCAAAGCCTTGCTACACCTGTCCAATCCGGTTCTGCAAGCTGGTGTCACGCAATCGTCTCTAACTTGGGTCATGTTAACACAAATTATTCCTGTTGGTAAAATTATTTTGCTGACAGAGCATGGAGAGAGTGACGACAAAAGAGATTTCGTTGATCACTATGGTTCCCGGAATTCAGACTGGCCCTTTCGGATGGTGCGTAAGCTTTCGATACCAGCTAGCGCCAACTCGGTCACTCGCGATCCCATCTTTTGCACAAAATACCCCTGCACCGGCGAAGGCAGGATTTGATCGTCCTGGGACAGCACGTAATACCATGGCTTGTCACTCCACGCCTCAGCACTCAGCGTACCAGGCAAGGTTCTGTTGCAAACTTTTGGCCATTGGAGTTGGGCTGTGGCAGGCCAATCGTATTCACCAGCTGAAAACCAGCTGATGATCTCCTTCAACAGCGCGCAATATCCGAATGCCGTGATCCTATTCGCGGTATTCTTCTATCTCCGATACGGCGTTTCATACCGTGATCTGGAAGAATTCATGAGAGAGAGGTATTGCCGTGGTTCACACAACGCTGAATCCTTGGGTCACGGGATACTCTGGCACTATTGCCGAAGCCGCGCATCGACGCAAAGGATCATGTGGCCGCTCTCCTGGCGGGTGGACGAGACATACATCAAAATGAAGGGCACGTGGGTCTATCTCTATCGCGCTGTCGACAAACACGGAAAAACACTTGATTTATGCTGTCTGAGAGGCGCAACAAAACCCCGTCTCGGCAATCGCTCTCACCACTTTAGTCATCTATTGGCTAGGTGTCCTGAGCCTAGCTACTTTGAAGAACAGAGCGGTGGTTTGGCCTTGGTTGGATCCGGTTATCCCTTGGATCCGACATCAACGCGGTCGTGCAGAAGTGGAATATCCAAGTCGACTTGGCATTCCAGCTCTTGGGCGTATCGATGGCCAGCGTAAACGGCAGCTGCGATGATCCCGGGTGCTTCACAATCCCCAATCCGCGTCAGGCTGAAGGGGTGTCTTTCGTCTTCTGAGCGAAGGCTGAGCGCTTTGTACAAACCGTCATTTGGTTTTCGGGCCGTGACCATCACAATGTTCTGGACAGGCCGCTTTGTTTCGCGACCACTGTAGACGCAATTCAAAGAGGCGGCATCGCCTGAAAAATGCGTCAAGCTGTGTGAGGGAAGAATGTCGATCCCGAGCTGGTGCAATTGCGTTCGAATACGCCATCTTTCGGATGTCTTTCCGGCCCAATCCGACACGCTATCGGATGGTGTAGCCAAAGTGACGGCGTGCCCATCTGCACGTATCCGTTCTGCGATGACACTTGCCATGTAGTAGCCATCACCATCGAAAACCAAGGTTGGCCCGTTTGGCAGGTTTCCATCCATGATGTCGTCAGGCGTGAACACGCGGGTCAAAGCCTCACCGCTTGCAACCGATTTGTAACATTCGTCGTCGTAGTATTCCTTTCGCCAGCTTGCGCCAGTTGCGACCGCAACGTGATCGGCTTCGACCGAGATCACGTCATCAACTGTCAGCCGACTTTCGCGAAAGATTTCGACGTTGGGCATTTCGAGCAGTTGCTGCTCGCGGTAATCCTTGACCCGGATGTATTCGCTCATCCCGGGCAAAGCTGCTTCGCGCACAATGCGTCCACCGATTTCACGAGAAGCTTCGGCCAACATGACGTCATACCCGCGCGCACCAAGGGCGCGCGCGGCTTCCAACCCAGCAGCACCAGCGCCAACAATCAAAACACGGGCGTCCGAGGTCTTTTTCTTGATAATTTCGGGATGCCAATCCTTGCGCCACTCCTCTCCCATCGTTGGGTTTTGGGTGCAGCGCAGCGGAACACCGATGGAGTCACTGGCGTAGCATACGTTGCAGCCAATGCACTCGCGTATGGCTGACAATCGACCTTGTTCGATTTTCTTGGGCAAGTAAGGATCAGCAATCGAGGGCCGCGCAGCTCCGATGAAGTCGGTGATGCCTCGGCGAACCTGGCTGACCATCGTATCGGGCGAGGTAAAGCGACCCACAGTGACCACGGGCTTGTCCGTCACCGATTTGACCCACTGCATATAGGGCTCCAACGCGCCTTCTTTGACGAAGCGCGACACACCCATTTCAAGCGAATAATCAGCAATGTTGACGTCCCAGAGGTCCGGGAGGTCCGCGAGCCTTTCAAACATCTCGCGGCGTTCACCGAAAATCGGCTGGCCGTCCTCGCCAATCTCTTCATCCGCCGAAAACCGCACTGCAACCGCGCAGCGATCGCCCACTACATCCTTGGTCTCTTCGATCAATTCGCGCGTCAGACGCACCCGGTTTTCCAGGCTGCCGCCGTATTCGTCGCTACGTGTGTTCACGCGCGGGTTCAGAAAATTCGAGATCAGGTAGCCGTGTGTTGCGTAGACATAAACCACATCAAAACCCGCCTCTCGCGCCCTGAGCGCCGCTTTGCGATGCCACCGACGCAAGTCCTTGATGTCCTGCTTGTCCATCGCGCGGGTTTGATAAGGGTGCCCCTTAGCGTTTGGAAAGCTGTCGACGTCCATACCCGGCAATCGCGAAAACAAGTTGTTCGCGTTCGCACCGCCATACCAAAGCTCAGCCCCTGCCAGGCTTCCGTATTCGTGCACGGCGTCCGTCATGAGAGTATGGGCGCGGACATCGCTGTCATCCCAAAGGGACGCATAAGGGTGTGGCAGGTCATCCGAAGACGGATGGATCGAGTTGTATTCCGTGCAGACCACTCCCCAGCCGCCTTGCGCCTTGACCTTGCGCATCGCCGCAAGCGTTCGTGGATATTGCCACCCCATACCGGTGCAATGAGGTACTTGGAAAAAACGGTTCGGTGCTGTGACCGGACCAATCTGGATCGGTTCAAAGAGAATGTCGTAGCGGGGATCTCGACCCATTGTGTCTGGTCCTTGCTTATCTTTGTTCGCGGGGGTGGACGGTCCAGAAGGCTGGACCAAGAGTACCTGATCAGGCTACGCGTCCGGCTTGAACTCGGGCATTTGGAAATGTTTGGGATAGACTTTGGACAAGAAGGCCGTGATATGATCGCGGGCTTCTAGGCGTCCGTAGTTTTCGGGGTATGCCAGCAATTCAAGCCAAATCCCGTCGTAAAGCGCCTCGAGAATGTTGGCGACCTGTCGTGGTGGAAGACCGTGATACGCGCCTTCCTCCTCGATCTGCTGACATAGATCCAAGGCGATGGTGTAGCGTTCCCGGTCGATTTCCTCGATCAGCTTGCGATAAACCTTGCGCCGCCCTGCCTCTCCGAAGAACGCATACCAGACCGCCAATTTTTTGGGCGTGCAAATCCGGGGTGAAAATGCGCATCCACGATGGCCAACAGTTTGTCGGATGCGGACAAACCCGCGCTTTCAAACGCAGCCAGCCACTGTTCGTGATGCTCTTTGGCCAGATACAAAAGCGTTTCTTCCAGCAGGTTTTGCTTGGACTTGAAGTGGAAATTGACGATCCCCATCGAAAGGCCAGCGCTTTCGGTCACCGTCGACATGGTGGTGCCCCCAATCCCGTTCTTGGCAATTGAATCGATGGTCGCGTTGATCAACTGCTGGCGCCGCACCTCTTTGGACGCGGTGCGGCGACGCGTGTTGGTCTTTGGATTGGCTTCAACAGATTGGCTCATACTGGCCCCTCTCAACTTTCCTGCACGCAGCTCATTCACCGCTTGGAACAATTCTCTCAGCGATCCGACGCCGCCGAAACGAACTCGCTTCAAGTATATTGCATTGATTGAATACTCATTCAATACTGGGAAGAAAAACTATTCATCACAACGCTAAGGACAACATGGCTTGGTTTTTAGAGCTCTGCCCAGAAAGTGAAAACGGGATCATGCACCAACGAGATGACTTTGCGATGCGACTGACCCAACGGTTCAATTCGATCTTCGATGGCCGCCCATGCACGATCTGCCTGAGCCTGATCCCGAAACTCGATCACCGCCATCAGAGAATGCTGACGCACCTCGTCCGTATCATAACCACTGCTCGGCATGCGTTGACACAACGGCGCGCCCTTTTCGGCCAGTCCACTGCTGATCAAGACATCGACAAAGCTGTTCCAGGCTTGCTCGAATACCTCCAACTCGACGGATGGTTTCAGATCAAATTGGTTCAAAAGCCTGGGCATTGTGTAGTGTCCGCCTTGGTGATTTCCCGAAACCCAAGCTATGCCTATCCTGCGTCAAAGCAAGCACCAGAGGTTCACAGATGATCCGAAACGAGAACCCCGTCATTGCCAACAGCCTTTGGTCGGCCACAGCCAGATATACTGACACGTATCCAGATCTTAGGGGTGAACAACAGGCCGACGTCGCCATCATAGGTGCCGGTTTTACCGGTTTATCCGCTGCATTGCACTTGGCCGAAGCGGGCGCCAGCGTCACCCTGATTGACACCCAGCATCCCGGTTGGGGCGCTTCTGGCCGCAACGGCGGACAGATCAATGTCGGCCTCAAGGATGGTCCAAAGGGGATAAGGGCAAAGTTCGGTGATCATTGGGGTGAACGGATGATCCGAATGGCAGGGGACGCGGGCGATTTGGTGTTTGATCTGATCGAGCGCCACCAGATCAATTGCGACGCCAAACGCCCTGGCTGGCTGCGGGCCGCGCATACGCCCAAGACGCTGCAACAGCTACATGAGCTGGCCGAAGATTGGGACCGACATGGCGGAGGCATGAGGAAGCTTGATCAGGCTGAAATGCAACGCCTGACAGGAACAGAAGCTTACATCGGAGGGGTCTTGGATCAGCGTGGCGGCGTGTTGCATCCGCTGAACTATGCCCTTGGCCTGGCAGATGCTGCGCATCGCAACGGCGTCGCGATTTACGGCAACACTCCAGCCAATCACATACAGGCGGAAGGTGGACGATATCGGGTGAAAACACCGAACGGAGCCATCGTTACCGACAAGGTTCTGATCTGTACCAACGCGTATTCTGGTGATCTGGATCCCAAAGTCGCCAAATCTGTCTTGCCCGTCCGATCGGTGCAGGTGGCGACGCCTCCGCTTTCGGACAACATTCGCCGATCCATCCTGCCCGAAGGGAATGCCCTGTCCGATGCTCGTCGTCTGTTGCTGTATTTCCGACAAGATGCTGAAGGTAGATTTCTGATGGGAGGGCGCGGAACCTATAACGACGGATCAACGCGCCGACAGATTGAACGCCTCAAGCGCATCACGGTCGAGCTGTTCCCGCAACTGGCAGGCGTAAAATGGGACTATGCATGGGGCGGTTTCGTTGCGCTGACCCGGGACCATTATCCGCACCTGCACGAGCTGGCCCCGTGGATCTACGCGGGGCTTGGTTACAACGGGCGCGGCGTTGCCATCGCCACGGCGATGGGGCGCGTGTTGGCGCGTTGGGCTGCCGGAGAACCCCCGAAGAACTGGACTTCCCTGTCACGCCACTTAAGCCACTGCCACTTTCATTTGCCCGCGAAACGCTGGTTGAGGCAGAGATTTTACGTCTAAAACTGTTGGACAAACTCGGTCTCTAACGAGGCAAACGCGCCACCTACACCCGAGAGAAAAAACGATAGGTAAGAGCGATAGCCGCCAATCCCAGACCGGACCCATATCCGATCCACACCCCATTCGGGCCCCAATCCAGTACAAACCCCAGAACGTAGCCTACCGGCAAAGCGATGATCCAATAGGAAACCAGGGTGATGACCACCGGGATACGATTGTCCGTCATCCCCCGGAACGCGCCCAACATCGTTCCCTGTACCCCATCTGCGATCTGCATTGCCGCAATCACCAAAAACATCGAAACCGCAAGCGCGACCACTTCGGCGTCGTCCGACAAGCCTTGTGCCAATGGCGCGCGCCCCAAAAGAATGCCGGTTATGACCAGGCTCATCCAACTGACGACCACAAACAAGGATGCCAGCACAATTGGCCTAAGCCGCTCTCTCTCATTTGCGCCAATCGCCTGGGCCACCCGGATCGAGATCGCAATCGAAATGCCCAAGGGCACCATGTAGATGACGTCGCTCACGGCAGACACGATCTGATGCGCCGCCAGTGCCGCCGCACCAAACCATCCGAGCATCAGTCCGGCGACGGCATAGGCCGCCCCCTCCCCCAGATAACCAAGCGAGATCACGGATCCTTCTTTGAGTTGGAGCCGTAATTCGCTCCAGTCAAAGCCAGAATAGGATGGCACGTCCCACCGCCTTTTCCACCGGCCCAAGAAAACAAACGCCAAGACGAGTGAGGCGGTCTGGGACAGCAGGCTCGCGATGCCCGCCCCGACCAGCCCCAGGCCAGGCCACCCCCAACCCCATGTATCAGCACATAATTTGCCGGGACGTTGCAGCCGACAGCAAAGAACGCCAAGCCAACACCGATCCAGGGACGGTCAATCGCGTCAAACAGGGCTTTCAGAGCATAGAAGACAGTGAAGGGAACCAGCAACAGGCTCATCGATACCCAGTAGCCGCCGAGCAATTCAAGAACCTCGGTCGGTTGTCCGACCCAAGCCAAGGCAGGTTTCACAGCCAGCATCATCAGAGTGCCCAGTGCTCCGACCCCCAATGCCACGACAAGTGCGATCCTTGTGGTTGCGAAGAGCTCTTGGTCATTGGACTTGCCAAATGCCTCGGCCATGCGAACGCCAATGGCGGACACAAATCCAAACAACGCGGAATAGAAGATGATCAGCGCGGATGTGGTGATCGACACCGCCGCCAATGGAAGCGTTCCCAAAGGGGCCACCATCACGGTGTCCACAACCCCGATCAAGGCTGCCGCAGCAAGGGAGACAACGATCGGAAAGGCAAGGCGCGCGATATGCTGCGCTTCGCGCACAAGACGGCCAGTGGGCGACCGCGTTGGCCGGGGTGTCTGCTCTGCGGTCATGATATTCTACTTTCCAGTCAGGCGGCCTTAGGCGTCGTGATCAAGCAGATCCGGCGCCAACCGCACAAGACAGGCCCAGGCCGCCTGCTCTGCTTCCGCAGCGCTCACACTGTCCGGTGCCAAATGCAGGCGCTGCCAATAGCCGTCTGTAAGCGTCTCCATCCATTCAGCCATTTGAACAGCGGACAAGGTGCCCTGCCCTGCCAGCAAGTCCTGCCAGATCGCGCACAGCGTCTCGCGACGCCGCGCCTCGAAATGGCTTAGCCACCTCGTCGTATTCCTGTTGGGACCGAAGCTCTCCCCAAAACGCGTACCACAGTGGAAGCACCATCGGACCACAGGCGTCGGGATGAAAATCAGCCCGTATCAAAGCGCGCAACTGTTCTGCGGGTTCACCTCCGGCTTGATCCAGCGCCTTAGTCCAGTGATCTTCGTAGCGTTGATACAAATCGCGCAGTGCTTCTGTCAGCAGCCCCGCTTTTGATTTGAAGTAAAACGCGGCGACCCCCTGCGAAAGATCCGCCTCAGACGCAACTGTTGCCAGTGTGGTTTTCGCCAATCCATGCGCCAGGATCGAGCGGCACGCCGCATCCAACAGCTGCCGCCGCCGACGGTCTGCGTTTTCCTTCCGCTCTTTGCGGGGGCGCTTCTGTTCTGCTTGGGCCAACTGCCAATCCTCCTGCACGTGCGGACATCTACAGCGCCTGAAAAACGGGCGTCAATGATCTAAAGTTTATTTGAGCGATCAAATAAACTTTACGAAATCGAACTGCCTCTGTAAACAAAGTGCAAGGGGAGAGAATTTTGGCACTTGAGAGCAGATATGACGCAATCGTGGTCGGTGCAGGTCACAACGGCCTGACAGCTGCGGCTTATATGGCGCGCGCCGGGATGAATGTTCTGGTCGTAGAAAAGAACGACTGGATCGGCGGGGCGGCAGTCAGCAGGTCGCTGCACGAAGGCTGGACCTATTCGAACTGCTCGTATGTCTGCTCGCTGCTACGGCGCGAGATCGCGCGGGACCTGGACCTGCCGAAATATGGCCTTCAAGTCATCCCCTACGAAGGGGGTGCGAGTTTTACCCGCGATGGCGACCACTTTGCCTACTACTCGGACCACAACGCATTAAGGCGTGAAATGGCGCGGCATTCTGCACGCGATGCAGACGCGTATCGCGCCTATTCCCAAGCGATCATGCGGCAGTGCAGGTTCATTCGCCCGTTTCTGCTGCGCGATGCGCCGGACCCTGCCTCTCTGCGTCCGCGCGATCTTGGCGAACTGGCCTATCTGGTCAAGAAGGCGCACGGTTTGGGCAGCCGGGAGCTTGGCGAAACGCTCAAGTTCTGGACCATGTCGATTGGCGACTTTCTGGATGAGCATTTTGAAAACGATCTGATCAAGGCCCATTTGGCGGGGTCCGGGATTATCGGTACTGGCCTTGGGGTTTATTCGCCCGGCACCGCCTATGTCCTGTTGCATCACTATATGGGCGACATCGACGGCGGCATTGGCGCCTGGGGGTTCGCGCGTGGCGGAATGGGGGCCATTTCCAATGCGATTGCGGCCAGCTTCAAAGATCATGGCGGGACGATCCACACCGGTGCCGGGGTCGAGAAAATCCTGAGCAAAGACGGCCGGGTGCAAGGCGTAGCATTGGAAGACGGCAAGGTTTTCTACGCCCCTGTGGTTGCGTCCAACATGGACATCAAGCGTACCATCCAACACCACGTGGATACGGCCGACCTCCCCCAAGAGTTCACCAAAGCGGTGAACAACTTCAAAATTCGCGGATCGTCAGCCAAGCTGAACATCTCGCTTGATCAGTTCCCCGATTTTCCCGCCGCGCCGGAACACACCAGCTTTTTGCGCGGCGACATGCATGTTTCTGAAAGCCTGTTCGAACTGGAAAGGGCTTATGACGATTGGAAAGACGGTCGCTGGTCCGAGAAGCCTTATATCGACATGCTGATCCCCAGCCAGATCGACCCGACCATGGCCCCGACAGGCGCTCACATGATGACGGTCTTTGTGCAATACGCCCCTTATGACCTGAACATCGACGGCACCAGGTCAGCTGACAATTGGACCGACGCGCAGCGCAACGCGATGGCCGACACCGTGCTGAACCAGATTTCAGTTGCCTGCCCGGATATTCGCGATCGTGTGGTTCATATGGAGGTCCGTTCGCCGCTGGAAATTGAACGCGAAGTTGGCCTGACCGAAGGCAACATCTTTCAGGGTGAACTGACCTTTGATCAGCTGTTCTTTAATCGGCCTGTTCCCGGATGGTCGCAATACAGCCTGCCGATCAAAGGTCTGTACCTGTGCGGTTCCTCTGCCCACCCCGGCGGCGGTGTCATGGGTGCGCCCGGTGCAAACGCAGCCCGCGCCATCCTGAGACACGAAACTCGGCACGGACGCATGAAGGGGTACGCGGCATGAGCAATTTCGATGCGATTGTCGTGGGCGGCGGCATAAACGGCCTTGTTGCGGGTGCTGTTCTTGGGCGCAAAGGCAAGAAGGTCTGCATTATTGAGAAGTCGGACAGTTTCGGCGGCATGGCTTCCTATGCCGTTGATGGGGGGCCGACACTGGCACACGCGCTCTACAATCTCAGCCCACGCGCCCTGAAGGACGCGGGCATCGATGTCGATCGCGCGACATTTACTGGACAGCAGATCGACACCGTTTCGCTTTCCGATGACGGGAACCACATCGTTTTTAAAGAAAGCGGCGTTTACTGGAATGATGGATCACAGCACCCTCAGTCAAAGGCTTGGTGTGAGCTGACCCAAAGGTTCAAGACCTATGGCGGGCTGCTGCGGCAGTTGGCCGAAGCCCCGCCGCCAGGGGGCACAGCGCGTCCCTGTCACGGGCCAGATTGGCCGAGATGTTTCGCTTGGTAAAATTGGGTATCGGGCTGAAAAAGCTTGGCAAGACGGAAATGCGGCGTTTCTTGCAGGTTCTCCTGTCCAATGTCTACGACATCGTCCTTGATGACCTGCCGGACGGACCGGTGGTCGGCATGCTTGCGGCGGACGCAATCCGGGGGCGGCCACCGGCCCAAGGTCACCGGGTACAGTGTTCAATCTGGTCTACCGGTTGGGGCACGGCGGCACCATCACTCAGCCCACCGGTGGCATGACAGCAGTGGTCAACACATTGGTCGACGGGGCGAAGGCAGCGGGCTGCACGCTGCTCCCCGGAACCGAGGTGTCTCGCATTCTTGTCGATCAGGATGCGGTAACCGGGTTGCAAACTGCTGATGGTCAAACCCTGAACGCGCCCTTGGTGCTGAGCAACCTGGCGTCGCAGCTGACCTGCCAACTGACCGGTCCAACCTTGTTCGACATTGAGGCCACGCGGCGAATACGAAACATCCGCGCACGCGGCACCGCGGCCAAGGTGAACATGCGGCTAAAGGATGCGTCTCCCTCCCCGGATTGAAGACCGACCAGAAAGACGCGCGTCTGATATATGCGCCTTCTGCGGACTATGTCGAAACCGCCTTCAATCCCGCCAAGTACCGCGAGATGTCCAAGGCGCCTGTCATCGAAGCGATCAGAACTGAGCAGCCGGACGGATCACATTGGTTGTCTGCAATTGTCCAATACGCCCCGTCCGATCTTGACGGCGGATGGACGCAAGAGGCGCAAGATCAGCTGGCCCAGCTTACCGTCGACACGTTAGACCGCGCCCTTCCCGGACTGCGTGATCTGATCACAGACACTCAGGTCATCACCCCCGGCCAGATCGAAGCCGCAACCGGAGCGCCGGGCGGGCATTGGCATCACGCGGAAATGTCGCTTGATCAACTGCTGTCCTTGCGCCCTGCGAACGGGATGAGCCGCTATGCCATTGGTCCCAAGGGGCTGTTCCTGTGCGGAGCCGCCACGCACCCGGGCGGGGATGTCATGGGCCTCGCCGGACGCAACGCTGCGCTTGCGGCATTGGAGGTGCAGAAATGAGCATCTTTGTTGATCCCAAACTGGGCCTGATCCCGGGACCGTTCCACGCCAAGCTTGCAGAACAGAACCGCGCGCACAGTTGGTACGACTGGGCAGGGTACGCCGCACCGAGCGTGCTTGACAGTATGGAGTTCGAGTATTTCGCGCTGCGCAACCAGTCCTCGCTGTTCGACATCTCACCGATGCACAAGTATCGGATCGCTGGCCCTGACGCCGCGCAAATGCTCAATCGGCTGGTCACCCGTGACATCCGCAAGATCAAAACAGGCCGCGTTGGATATGCGGTCTGGTGTGATGAAGAAGGGATGGTGATCGACGACGGGACCTTGTTTCATCTGGGCGACGACGATTGGCGGCTGTGCTGCCAAGAACCCATGCTGACCTGGCTTCTGGATGCGGCGTGGGGTTTTGACGTCGTCGTCAAAGACGAGACGCACGATGTCGCCGGGCTGTCCCTGCAAGGCCCGACCTCATTTGCTGTTCTAGAGGCCGCCGGGCTGGACGTTGCGCACCTGAAACCGTTCGACCTGATCGAAATCGAGCCTGACCTCATGATCTCTCGTACCGGGTTCACGGGCGATCTGGGCTATGAGCTCTGGTGTGCTTGGGATAAGGCCGAGGTACTGTGGGACCGAATTTGGCAAGCGGGCACACACCAAGGGTTGCGCGCCATCGGTTACGACGCCTTGAACATCGCCCGGATCGAGGCTGGGTTTCTGACTGCCGGTGTCGACTTTCAACCGGTTCATGCCACTGAACGCTTGCATCGCGGACAAACACCGTTCGAGCTTGGCCTCGGGTGGTTGGTCGACTTTGAAAAGGGTCACTTCAATGGCCGACGCGCGCTCTTGAACAAGCAACATGCCCAAAGGAGCCTTCTGCTGCGCTGTGATGTCGAAGGGTTCAAACCCGCTCAAGGCGCGCTGATTTACAATGGGCGCAAACGCGAAGTCGGCCACATCACCTCGGGCATCTGGTCGCCGACAGCCAAAAAGAACGTCGCCCTTGCACATGTTCGCATGCCCGATGCGCAGCGCGCGTCCAGGCTGATGGCAGAGATCTACACATTGGAAGAAGGCAAGTGGGACACCAGAATGGCACGTCTTACACCCGTTCACGGCGCCTTCTTTGCACCACCGCGCGCTCGCGCAACACCACCCGCCCGCACCTGACGGAGGAGCAGACGTGAATACACTAGGCAACACTCCAACCGATGGCGATCTTGTTGATTGGGATCGCGATCACAACCTGCACCCCTGGGCGGACACCGCTGGTTTCGGGGCCACGGAATACATGCGTGTGAACACTGCAGACGGCATCTATTTGTGGGATGCATCCGGAAAGCGCTACATCGATGGGCCCGGCGGCATGTGGTGCACCCAAATCGGCTATGGCCGTCAGGATATGGCCGACGCGATTTCCGCTCAGGTCATGCAGATGCCTTATGCGTCCCCATGGTCGTTCACCACCGAACCCGCAGCCGTGCTGGCCAGAATGATTGCAGAGCGCGCGCCGGGCGATCTGAACACGGTGCACTTCACCACCGGCGGATCGACGGCCGTTGATACCGCTCTGCGTACGGCCTTGTTCATGAACAAGCGGCTGGGACGTCCAGACAAGAAAATCATACTGGGACGCGAAAAAGGATACCACGGATCAACCTTTCTGGCCGCGACCGTCACTGGCAAAGAACGCTTTGAAAACAGCTTCGACAAGGCACTGGACCTTGTTCGCTTTCTGCCAGACGTGAACCCCTACCTCCGGTCGGACGGAATGAGTGTCGAGGCATGGTGCGACGCCAAGGTCGCCGATCTGGAGGAGATGATCGCAAAAGTTGGCGCCGACAAGATCGCCGCCTTTATCGCCGAGCCGATCCTGTGTTCGGGAGGTGTCATCGTCCCCCCGCCCGGCTACCACAAACGCACGCTCGAGATCTGCCGCGCACATGACATCCTCTACATTTCCGACGAGGTGGTCACCGGCTTTGGGCGGTTGGGGCACTGGTTTGCATCAGAAGACGTCTTTGACATCGTTCCTGACATCATCACCTGTGCAAAGGGTTTGACCTCAGGCTACCTGCCGCTTGGGGCGTGCATCATCTCGGATGCGGTGATCAAACGTATTTCTGACGCGCCGGGCGATGACGTTTTCTACAACGGCTACACCTACACAGGGCACCCCGTCAGCTGCGCGGCCGCGATCAAGAACATCGAGATCATGGAAAGTGAAGACATCCTTGGACATGTACGGCGCGTCACGCCGCATTTCCGGGACAGGCTGCAACAGATCAAGGACCGTTTCCCGATTGTCGGGGACGTGCGTGGGGATGGTCTTCTGGGCTGTATCGAGTGCCGTCCAGACCTGAACAACCAAAGCTATGAGGCCGATGTGAAGTTCGGACAAAAGCTGGATGACGCCTGCGAAGAACTGGGGCTATTGCTCCGCCCCTTCGGGAATATGGCGGTCTTCTCGCCTCCATTGATCATCACACCCGCGCAGATCGATGACATGTTCGACATCATGGAGGCCGGGATGGCGCAGGTCAGCCAGGGCTACGAGAAGTCGTAGCCCTCGTCACTTGATCATCCGGGTTTACGTCCGCGAATGTGATGGGGGCAATGTTCCCCCGACTTCAGCACTGGCTGCATTGCATCCCAGATTTCGATCTGGTGCTTGATGAAATCTGCACCGTGCCGCGCTTCCCATTTGGCGCGATTCGGGCCCGTCAACTCGGCAAGCTCTGCTGCCGATACCTGGGAATACCAGGGATTGCGATTGACCAGCTCCACAGTTTCAAACCCTGCCCCTTCCATCGCCACACGGTACTTTGCGGGCGAGGCCATTTGAAACTCCAGGTCCTCCATCTTTACATAGTGGGCCATCTCGGGCGACATCTCACCATCGTGTTTGGTCAGCCAGTCAGACGCAGCAAAAGCTCCACCTGGTTTCAACACCCGCAGCACTTCCGCGGCCAAGGCTGCCTTGTCCGGGATATGGATAATGGAATCCTTTGAGAACACGACGTCAAATGTTTCGGCATCAAATGGCATTGGCCCAGGAGAGACTTTGATGATCTCAACTTTCGCCTCCAGGCCCGCGTCCCTGACCCTCTGTCGCGCGGCTTCGCAAACCGGTGCCTCGACGTCTATGCCTGTGACTTTTCCAGCCCCCATTTGACCTGCCAAAAGCACGGCGATGGCGCCCGATCCGCACCCGATATCAAGGATATGCTTGCCTTTCAGATCCACACCTTCGACCACCCGAGCCACTTCGCCTGCACCACCGGGGGACAAGAACCCCTCTCCCCAAAGCTCTTCCAAAAAGTCGATGACCTGGCGGTCATAAAGGATTTCGTCCGACATTCTTTCTCCCCTATCGTGCCAACGCTCCGCAGACTTCACTCACCACACCAAAGATAGACCCCCGGCAGGCATCAAGGCTTCCACTGCACACTTACTGATTACCTCATTCTGAATGGTCATTCAATCAGTAGACTTTCACAAGCTTGATTGGTATCGAGAAACAACCACGAAAGGGAACCCGATCAAAATGGCTGACATGCTTCCAACACATGCTCAAACCGTCATCATCGGAGGTGGCTCAATTGGGACAAACACGGCCTACCACCTGACCAAGCTCGGTCATACTGATGTGATCGTTCTGGAACAGGGTCAATTGACCTCGGGAACGACGTGGCACGCAGCCGGGCTGATTGTGGCTAAGCCTTCTGAAATCAGAGTCGGAATGCGCGATCTACACGCACGGCCGTGACCTTTACGCGAACCTTGAGCAAGAAACCGGGATACCAACTGGATTTCGCGATGTCGGCTATTTGCAGATCGCCACCAACCAAGAACGCCTTCACGAAATGCGCCGTATCGCAGCCTTTATGCGCAGGTTCGGGATCAACAACCACGAAATCTCAGTCACCGAAGCACAGGAAATGTTCCCCATCGGTGACTTATCAGATGTCGTCGGGGCCTTTCTGATCCCAGAAGACGGGCGCGCCAACCCGGTCGATGTCACCATGTCCCTGGCCAAGGGTGCCCGAAATCGGGGTGCGCGGATTTTTGAAGGTGTGCGGGTCGACGAGATCCTGGCAAAGAATGGAACGGCGACGGGTGTGCGCACTGCAAACGGGCAGACCATCACCGCCGAGAATGTCGTGATCTGTGGTGGAATGTGGTCGCGCCAGTTGGGTGCGAAACACGGCGTGAACCTGCCCCTTCAAGCGGCAGAACACTATTACCTCATTACCGAGAGCATTCCGGGCCTGCCCCGCGATCTGCCCGTTCTGGAAGACCCCTCAACGTATACCTATTACCGCGAGGAAGTTGGCGGTTTGATGCTAGGCCTGTTCGAACCGGGCGCCGCCGCTTGGAAATTGAATGGCATCCCGGACGAATGGCAATTTGGCGAGATAGAACCAGATTGGGAACGCGTCGGTCCTGATCTTGAAAAGGCTTACTCTCGCGTGCCTGACACCATGAATTACGGGGTCAAGAAACTGTTCTGCGGGCCTGAAAGCTTTACACCCGATCTGGCCCCTCTGGTCGGTCCTACATCGGAACTACGCAACTTGTGGGTGGCCTGCGGCATGAACTCATTGGGCATCCTGAATGGCGCTGGCACAGGTATGGTGCTGGCGCATTGGATGGTCGACGGCGTGCCCCCGATTGATGTCACGGGGATCAACGTGAACCGGTTCTCGCGCGAGATGGCGACGCCAGCCTTCAGACGGGACCGGACGCCCGAGTTGTTGGGCAAACTCTTCGGTCAACACTTTCACAATGAAAGCTTCAAAACGGCCCGCAACGTGAAACGGTCCGTTCTCTATGACCGACTTAAAGACGCCGGGGCCTTTTTCACCGAAGGAAACGCCTGGGAACAGCCGGATTGGTTCGCACCAACGCCCGACCAGGCCAAGATCGAGACATACAGTTGGTATCGTCAAAACTGGTTTGATTGGCATGTAGAGGAGCATCGCGCCGCCCGAGAAGATGTGATCGTGATGGACATGACCTCCATGGCCTGTTTCAGCGTCGAAGGGCCGGATGCCTGCGCCCTCCTCTCTCGCCTGTCTTGCAACGAGATCGATGTCGATCCGGGCCGCGTGGTCTATACGGCGTGGGTCAATGAACACGGCGGCTTCGAGGCCGATTTGACCGTGACCCGACTGTCGGATCACAAGTTCTGGGTGGTTGTCGGAGAGAACTCTGCTGGCCACACGGAAATGCGTATGCGACGTCATATCCATGACGGCGAAAACGTGGTGATCACGGACGTCACTGCAGGGCGTTGCCAGATCAACGTGCACGGCCCAAAGTCCCGAGAGCTGCTGAGCAGGATTTCAGGTGCGGATCTATCGGATAATGGGTTCCCATTCATGACCGCACGCGAGATCGATGTCGGCTATGCCGTTGTTATGGCCTATCGCGTGACCTTCATCGGTGAATTGGGGTGGGAGCTTCATGTCCCGGCCACCCAAGCGGTTCAAACCTATGATCTGATCATGGAGGCTGGCCGCGACTTGGGCGTCCGCAATGCCGGGATGCAAACCCTGAACTCGCTGCGCCTTGAAAAGGCTTATCGTGATTTTGGGATCGACGTGGACAACACCGACAACCCGATCGAGGCAGGACTAGGATTTGCCGTCAAGCTGGACAAGCCGGGCGGCTTCATTGGTCGGGATGCCTTGGCACAGATCAAGGCCAGAGGTGTGCCGAACACCCGGATGCTGCAATTCCTGCTGAAAGACCCCGAGCCGCTGCTGTACGGCAACGAGATGATTTATCTCAACGGTCAGGAAGTCGGCTATGTTCAGGTCGGCGGATACGGACACTCTTTAGGCGGCGCTGTCGGCATCGGGTTTGCAGAAACCAATGCGCCACTGACGGCGGACGTCGCCGCCGCCGGACATTGGCAGATCGAGATCGCGGATGAGAAGTTCGAGGCGATTGCCTCTCTCAAACCGCTTTATGATCCCGACATGAAAAAGATCAAATGCTGATCTGGTGCAGCTCTTACAGCGGGAAGTGCTTGGGAAAGAACCGCGAAAGTGAAAGCTGGCAGACATCTCTGAATTCCCGCCGATCCGCCACTTTGGGGTACAGCACCAAACTCAGCCAGGCCCCGTCCGACATTGCCTCGACCGCGCGGGCCGTCTTGTCTGCATCAAGGTCGTCATAACCGCCCTCGGCAATCAGATCACCGCACAATTGCAGGATACGGTCATACCGTTCGTTGTCGTATTTGTTGTGAATCTTCAGGTAGTTCGGACGATACTTGGCCTGTCCCCAGAATGCGAACCAAACGGCCAGCCGCTTGTGCGTGCAGATGCTTTTGTCAAAGTCCGCGTTGACGATCGCCACCAGACGATGCGCCGGTGATGGCTCAGCCTCGTCATAGTATTTCAACCAGTTTTCATAGTGCTCCTGCGCAAGGAACCCCAAGGCCGCATCATAAAGCGCCTCTTTGCTGGCAAAGTGATAGTTGACCACACCGTGCGAAAGGTTGGCAGCCTCGGTCACATGTTTAAGCGTCGTGTCCGAAAACCCGCGTTTCGCGATTGAATCAATCGCAGCCATGATCAGCTGCAAGCGGCGGACTTCGGGGGGCTCAGTTCGACGTTTTTCTGAAGCTCTTTGGCCTCCACTTTACCCCTCCTCTCGCTCGGCCATCTGCCGATCCAACATATCCGCTCTTTGCTGCCGGAACATCACGATGGCAGCGATTGCGACACAGATGGCGATCACCAGGATCATGATGGTCGCAAGCGCGTTGATGTCCGGCCTGAGGCCTAGTCGAATGCGTGAAAAGATCAGAATTGGCAAGGTGTTTGCGCCGGGGCCGGTCACGAAACTGGCAATCACCAGGTCATCCAACGACAATGTGAAGGCAAGAAGCCAACCCGAAATCAACGCTGGCGTCAGCTGAGGGATGGTGATTGCCGTCAGAACCTTGAACGGCTTCGCCCCAAGGTCAGCAGCCGCCTCTTCCAACGTTTGCCCCATACCGGTCAGTCGCGCCTGAATGGTGACGGCCACATAGGCCATGGAAAAGGTAATATGCGCAATGGTGATCGTGGCAAACCCGCGCTCCGCAGGCCAGCCGATCAGTTGATTGAGCGAGATGAAGAAAACGAGCAGTGAAAGCCCGGTGATCACCTCGGGCATCACCAGGGGTGCCACCAGCATTCCACCAAACAGGGTCCGCCCTTTGAACCTGCCAAACCGCACCATCGCAAGTCCGGCCAATGTCCCAAGGGCCGTTGCAAAGGTCGCGTTGACCACCGCAATCTGCAGGCTCAGGGACACAGCCTGCCAGACCTCAGGCGACTGAAAGAGCTCGTAATACCACCGCAGGGACCAACCGCCCCACACCGGCACCAACTTGGAGTGGTTGAACGAATAGATCACCAGCAGGACCATCGGAACATAGAAGAACGCCAATCCCAGGGTCAGCATGATCGTCAAAAAGCGTGAGCGTTTTCCGTACATCTACTGCTCCTCCGACGCTTTGCCTTGGAAGTACTGAAACACCATGATGGGCAGGACCAGAATGCACAGCAGGACGATGGCAACAGCCGCGGCCACAGGCCAATCGCTGTTTCTGGAAAACTCGTTGAACAGCACGCGCCCGATCATCTGCACGTTGCCACCGCCCAACAGATCGGGAATGACGTACTCTCCCGTCGCCGGAATGAAGACCAGCAGAGAGCCAGCAATGATCCCCGGCATCGTCAGCGGCAGCGTAATCTTGAAGAACGTGTTTGTGGGCCGCGACCCAAGGTCTGCTGCGGCTTCGTTCAAGCTGTTGTCCAGCTTTTCCATGGTCGCATAAAGCGGCAGGATCATGAACGGCATGTAGGTATAGACAATCCCGATATAGACCGCGAATTCGGTATAGAGCATCCGGATCGGTTCATCGATTATTCCAAGCGCGATCAACAGGTTATTGATGGTCCCCTGGTCGGCCAGCAGCCCCATCCACGAATAGACACGCAGCAAAAATGAGGTCCAGAACGGCAAGATGATCGCAAACAGCAAAAGCGGTTTCGCCACCGGCCCAGAACGGACAATCGCATAAGCAATCGGGTAACCAAACAAGAGGCACAGTATGGTCGACGTTACCGAGATCTTGAGTGAGTTGACGTAGGTGTCAAAGTAAAGGCTGTCTTCCCAGATGTAGACGAAGTTATCAAAAACCAGCCGGATCGTGACGATCCCGCTGTCCGTCCATTCAACCAGTTTTGTGAACGGAGGGCTGGCAATGGCAAGCTCCGCCAAACTGATCTTGGCCGCGATAAAGAACGGAGCCAGAAAGAAGAACAGCAGCCAAAAGAACGGGATGATGGTGATGATCTGGCGCCAGTGGCTTTGGATGCGTCGCATCATCAGGGACACAAATGATACCTGACTGGCCGACGAGGGTTTGTGGGAAACATCCGTCATTTGTTCAGCAACATGGCGCTGGACGAATCCCAGCTGATGTTCACCTTGTCCTCCCAGGTGATCTGCTGCGTGGCATGTGTGGGACGCGTTTGATTGGGTCGTGTCACATCGAAAATGTCCCCGTTGGGAAGGGCGACCTTGTAAATCGACGTCTCCCCCAGATACCCGATATCATCAATCACGGCTGAGACTTGATTGGGACCTGTCACCGCCTCTTCAGATTTGGTGATGCGGATTTTCTCGGGCCGTAAAGCAACCCAGATCTTGCTGCCGACCTTCACGGAATGACCGTGATCTATGTAGACCTCGCAAAACTCGGTTTGCACCCGCACGTGGTCGGCGCCGTCTTCGGTCACGCGCCCTTCGAATATGTTGGCGGACCCGATGAAATCCGCAACAAAGCGAGATTCGGGGAATTCATAAATTTCGGTTGGTGTCCCGATCTGCTGAAACCGCCCTGCATCCATGACCGCCATGCGTGACGACAGGGTCATCGCCTCTTCTTGGTCGTGGGTCACAACGATGAAAGTGACACCCACTTTCTCTTGAATATTGGCCAGCTCGAACTGCGTCTGCTTGCGTAGCTTCTTGTCCAAGGCGGCCAAAGGCTCGTCCAACAGCAACAACTTGGGGCGCTTGACCAAAGCCCGCGCCAAGGCGACGCGCTGACGCTGCCCACCTGACAATTGCTTGGGCTTTCGCTTTTTGAAATCTTCCAGCTCCACAAGTTTAAGAATGTCATGCACCCGGTCTGCGATGTCGAACTTGGGAACCTGGTCCTGCTCCAGACCAAAGGCCACGTTCTTTTCCACGGTCATATGCGGAAACAACGCATAGCTTTGGAACATCATGTTGGTCGGTCGCTCATAGGCGGGAACATTCGCCATATCGATACCGTCGATGGTGATCGAACCTGCGTTCAGGTCCTCGAACCCGGCCAGCATCCGCAACAAGGTGGATTTGCCGCAGCCCGATCCCCCCAATAGGCAGAACAGTTCGCCCGGATAAATGTCCAGATCGACATTGTCGACGGCTGTAACCTCGCCGTACTTCTTGGTGACGCCTTTGATTTGAACCAGAGGCTGTTGTTCATTCTGGTCAAGCCAGGGCGCTGCACCGGAAGGTGAAGAAACGGTCAATGTGAGCCTCGCAGTCTGCCTGAAAATGGTCGGGTCGGCAGCAGCGCCCTGAATTTGGGCGCTGCTGCCAGCGTTGCCGTGAGTGAGTTAGTTTCCGGCTTTGAAATCCGTCCAGGTCCGAGTCTGCAAACGCTCGACCTTTGGTGGCAGAACTGCGGTGGTGTACATCTTGGCCACCTGATCCGACGTTGGGAACGCCGCAGGGCTGGACGTGACCGCTTCGTCAACCATTGGCTTGGCCGTCAGATTGGCCGTTGCATACCAGGTAAAGTTGCTGTCGTTGGCCGCCACTTCGGGGCGCATCATGTAGTTCAGGAACAGATGCGCATCCTCTTTGTTGGCCGCATCCGCCGGGATCAACCAACCATCGATCCAAAGCTGCGCGCGGCGCTCGCCTTCTGGCAGGAAGAAATCCAGAACCACCCCTGTCTCAGCCTCGGCTGCCCCAGACATGGCCAGCAGACCATCCGGTCCCCATGTAGTGGATACGCAGAACTCTTTCTGCGGCATCCGTTGGTAGGCGTAATTGTCAAAGGTTTTAACGTACGGGCGCACCTCGGCCAGCATCGCGCCGACCTTGGCATAGTCTTCCTTGTTGGTGGAATTCGGATCCAGTCCCATATGCGCCAAAGCCATTGGAATGATATCACCTGGAGAATCCAGGAAAGAGACCCCACATTTCGCCAGCTCCTTCATGTGCGCGGGATCAAACACCATGTCCATCGAGCCGATCGGAGCATCCGGGTAGGTTTCTTTCACCAACGCCTCGTTATAGGTGACACCGTGCGTCCCCCACATATAGGGGATGAAATGCTTGTTGCCGGGATCCCACTCGCTCGCCAATTGTCCCATGATCGCGGGATCAATATTCGCAAGGTTGTCCAGTTTGGACACGTCCAGCGGCGCAACGATTCCCGCCTTGATGAGACGTGCCGTGTCACTGTCGGCGTGGCTCACAACGTCATACCCGCTGTTGCCTGCAAGCAGCTTTGCATCAATCGCTTCGGCAGAATCATAAGGGTCGTAGATGACCTTGATGCCGTATTCCTTTTCAAAGTTCGCGATTGTGTCTTCCGCGATGTATTCCCCCCAATTCGTAACCTTCAACACGCGCTCTTGTGCAACTGCGGCACCCGAGATCGCCGTGGACGATACGGCCAGTACGGAAATCCCGATGGCTTTTCTGATTGAATTCATGGCTTCGCTTCCTCTCCCTGAGCGATGACTGCGGTACGTCCTCATGTTTTGATGGCTGAACAACCCGAGTGCCCCTTACGAGTGGTTCTTCTGCCGAGCTTCGCGCGCCTCAAAACTATCTGACTGACCATTCAGAACGGTAGTCGCATGGATTTGCGCGTGTCAACAAAAGGTGCGATCAAATCGGCTTTTCTGGCAAATACAGTTAGTTTTTGCAGAGTAATTCGGAAGTATCGCCTGATTTTCAGCCTTTCAATTGCTGACCGACGAATTGCAAGAAGCGTTTTTTCTGAATAGCCGTTCAGTCAGTGACGGTTGACTGAGCAGCAAAATTGAGAGACACCTAGACCCAACTGAAGGGCAGCTGGCCTCGCCAAATGGTTCTTGGCGCACAGGGCCGATATCACCCGCCCCTTCAAATCAAACGGACCGAAAGCCAAACCAAAACGGACTCTGCAAATGCGTGATCATACACGAAACATCGAAATCCCCGCAGATTGGGACCGACGCGGATTGCCTGGCTGGTGTTATCACAGCCCGGCCCTTTTGGACCTGGAGCAGAGCGAGTTGTTCAAGACGCATTGGCAAATCGCATGTCATGTCTCAGACGTCCCCGAGGTTGGCAGCTTTCTGTGCTTCGACATGTGCGGCGAGCGTGCGATCATTCTTCGAGACAACACATCCGAAGTGCGCGCATACCTCAACATTTGTCGCCATCGCGGGTCGCGTCTTGTCGCCAAGGAACAAGGAAAATGCACCAACGCGTTGGTCTGTCCGTTTCATGGGTGGGTCTACAACCTTGATGGCACCCTTCGTGGCGCCGCACGACCCGAATCTTTCCCGCAACTGGACAAACACGAATTTGGCCTGAAGTCCCTTGAAATGGAGGTCTGGCACGGCTTCGTCTTTGTGCGTTTCAAACCCGGGCCTCAACCCTCAGTCGCAGAGCTTATGGCCCCTATGGAGCAAGAGCTTGCCGCCTACAGGATGGCCGAACACGTCCCAACGGACGGCATTTGGACCGAAGAAACGCCTGTGAATTGGAAATCGGTCCGAGACGTGGACAACGAAGGGTACCATGTTCCACTGGCGCACCCCGCGCTCCAGGACCTCTATGGCTCTACCTACGCCGATGAACCCTATGTTGACGGCGTCTCGCGCTCGGATGGGCGTTTTACCCCGACCAAGGGACGCAGATGGGCTGTTCGCAACTACAAGAAATTCACAAAGCCCCAACCGCATTTGCCCGAGCATCTGCACAAAACCTGGATGTATTATGGGATTTTCCCAAACGCCGTGATCGCCGTGACGCCAGAGACATCATTGTTTTACCAGGAGTTTCCGGTTTCAACGAACAAGTCGATCCTACGCAGCGCGACGTATCGCAATCCCGTAGAAGATCGCCAACAAAGAGCCGCGCGATACCTTGCCGCGCGCATTGACCGGGAAACCGTGGAAGAGGACATTCAGCTGACAATCTGGTCAAACGAATCCATGCAGTCCGAGGCTTTCGAGGGGTTCTACCTGTCTGATCTGGAATACGGAGTGCGCTCTCATCACGATCACCTGCGGCGGATCCTACCGATCTACAACATCGAAACCGCACCGGACGAAGATGGGTTGGCCGCGCTGAACGCCTCTATGGCGGATGCGCCTGATCAGTGACCAAGACCTCGATGCAAAGTTCGGAACAGGAACACCAAAGAAAACTCCTGTTGACGAAAGTCGGCAAACCCGGGTCCGGGTCAACGCGCTATGCTGCTGCAATGTTCTTTTATCAGGCCAACATGATGTCGGCCGACCTGCTGGAGATCTATCGCAGGTGCAGCAAGTTCGACGCCGAAGATCCAATCGACCTTGCCAAGTATGAAGGCATTGATGTCTCAGAGTTTGCACTTGGTTTCACCTGACATACCACCAATCGACCCGCAAAAAACTGCAGCCAACAAAGCCACCACAATCACGAACACCGGAGAGCCATCGGATGACCACGGACTATGACGTTATCGTCGTCGGCGCAGGTGCTGCAGGTCTGGCAGCCACGCAAACGCTTGTGTCCGCAGGGCTTTCGGTCATCTGCATCGAAGCCTCGGACCGCGTTGGTGGCCGCACACATACAGACACCAGCATCTTTGGCGTCCCCTTTGACACGGGCGCGCATTGGCTGCACGCCGAACACGCCAATGCCCTCAAGGCGCCCGGATTGATCCTCGGCCTTGATCTGTACCCTGCCCCTGACAATGGCATGACATACGGGCTAGCCGATGACGCCGTTCTTTGGGACGAAGTGGATGAAATCCAAGCAGCCGTCACAAAAGCGGTTCAGCTGGATCGCGAAACCGAGGACCAGTCCGGCACTCCCACGGACCGATCTCTGGCAGACATCCTTGTCGACAAAAGCCCATGGTCCTTCACAGCAGCAATGACCTTTGCGCTGTCGCTTGCGCGGGATCTGCCCAACACGTCTTTGCGTGACATGGAGGCGTGGGAAGGCGGGGATGATTGGTTCTGCCGCGAGGGGTTCGGTCATCTGATCGCGCGTACTGCCGTTGGATTGCCAGTAAAGCTCTCCACTCCCGTGACGGATATCGAAGCCAGAACAAACAGCATTCAGGTCACAACCACCCAAGGCAAAACCTCTGCTCAGGCGGTGATCGTATCTGCCTCAGTTGGTGTTCTGGCCGAGGATGTGATCCGCTTTGATCCCCCGCTCGATGCCGAACGGCGATCTGCATTCGAATTGATCACAATGGGCGACTACAACCACGCGGGCCTTCTTTTTCAACCCGGCACTCTGCCCGTGCCCTCGGACACATGGCTGACCTACCACCTTGAACCCGACAGCCGTGGCATCGCGCACGGAGGTGGCTTTTTGTGCAACGTCTCGGGCACTGGCCTGACCAGCTTTGAAAGCTCGGGCAGTTTCTCACGAGAACTGCAAGAACTGGGCCCAGACAGCGCAATAGAACACGCTCTTGAAACACTGTCCGGCTTCTTCGGCACATCCGTCAAACAGAACTTCATCAAGGGTCACGCAACGGCTTGGCGCAAAGAACCATACGTGCGCGGCTCGTATGCGGGCGCCAATCCGGGGGCTACTCGGCGCGAACAGTGTTGCGCCGCCCCCATACCGAGCGGGTGCATTTTGCAGGCGAAGCATCCCACGATAGCCAGCAATGCTCCGTAAGCGGCGCACATCTTGAGGGCATACGCGCTGCAAGTAATGTGCTTGCAGGACACTTCCAAATCCCGAGGATCAGGGTCCACAACCAGTAAAAAGACCGGTGCCACGAGAGCGGTTGCTGAAAGAACGACCTTTGGACATCGATCAAATTGGGTTGCTGCGCGCGAACATGTTCCTGGTCCAGTTGCGGCGTTCGCCGTTTTGGTTCTGTTGCAGACTTTTGACCATTGGAATTTGCCACCAACTGTGATTCCAGCGTCTTTCAAAGGCTCACTCCGCCTTACGATCATTTTTACAGCTTTTTGATCGCCACCTGAGTAACAGGTATGACTGCAGAGACACTATACCCAACCCGAAGTTCATTCATAATTCAGTCTTCGAGAATTCGCCGGATTTCTTTCAGAATAATCTCACCTGTCGTTTGGCTGACTTGCCGCCCAAAGAGTTCAATTCGAAAACCGTTGGCAGATAATTCTCCCCGAAGTTCAGCTCCCCCTTCGACATGGACAGATTCCAAACGCCTATTGATTGTCGGTCGCCCACCCTTACGGGGGTCCTTTTTTCCCTTACTTCTAGACGCCAGAGCACCCTGCAAAGTTGCCCATTCCTCACTCGCAGAGGAACAATCAGACCCATTCAGTGCAATTCTAAGGTCGGATTGCGCCCCATCACGCAAAGCACTTGCCAGTTGTAGACCCGCTTTTTCACTCAATGATGCTGGAAATCGGAGGAGATCGCCCAAACATTCATGTACCAGTGCAAAGCTTCTTACCTTAGACCGCTTTGCTTTGGATACAGACGAGAACAGCGCATCCACTGCATCAGAGACGCTTGGGAAAACCCCTGCCCCGCTGCGAGAACCGAAATCCTTCCCCGCTCGTATGGTGTCAAATTTGCGCGGACTTCGTTTTCTTCGACCATCGAAACGTACGCATTCGCACCTGCATCGGCATCACGTACATATGCTGGAATCAACGAGAATGACGGGTCTTCTGTGGCAAGATGTTGAAAGGCTCTGAGACGGCGATATCCCGAGATCAATCCGAAGCCATCAACAGTTTTGGAAACCTCAATTGGGCTGCGCAGCCCAGATTTGCGTATCGAAACTATCAACTCGCCCATCGCTTCTGGATCTTCGTCCAGGCGGTCGCGCCGAATAAAGTCAGCGTCAATCGTCGATGTCTCAATTGGTTGGGCCACAAAACCGGCAGCCCTTGCTTCGCGGAATTGTTTTGCGTCCGATGCATCGCGTGCTTTTTCCGCCCGGTCAGCCACGGAGGTTGTTGCCGCAAGCGCAGCAGCCTCGCCCGCAACTTGAGCTATGGGAGGCGTCATCGAGAGTGCGTCTACGGGTTTCGCGGCGAAACCTTCATCTAGTTCACGCAAGGTTTCGGCATCCGGAGCAGTTAACCGTCTACGTTTCGCCATTAGCTTTCACCTCCCATGTTGACGTCTCTCCACCATGACCCGATTAGCAACTCTTTGAATTCGGCATAGGTTCGGTCGAATGTCTCTCGACCTCGAACATATGTCTCTCGATTGAATTCGCGGTAGTCGGCCTCGTAGATACCGTTGACCTGCTCTCCTGCTTGACCAACTAGGGCTGTGTAATCTTGCCGATAGGCATTCATGAAATCGCCGAAGTACGCTTGAATTACGTTTGCCATGTCCGTTTGCTGGGAGGCGTCAAACCGAGTAACAATCGCCCGAACTACGTCCCATTCGAACTTTATTTCAGGCAAGTCAGCCGCGCGCCTGGATGCATTTTCACCATCTTCAATCGATGCAAATGTGGTGTAAAGCATGTCGAAAAATCGACCCGTGGAATCAAACTCAAGGAACGATGCCCCCAAAGGAACAAGCAAGATATCAGCAGCTGCCAGAGCGTTGATCGTGAGGTAACCTAGGGCAGGCGGGGTATCTAGGAATACGATATCGTATTCATCCAGAATCCCTTCGTCTTCCAGAAAATTGGTCAATCCATCCCACAAGGGCCAGGATCGCAGCGCCATGCGCCAAACAGGTATCTGAAACTCAGCCCAATAGAGGTTCAATTGCGCGCCGATCAGGTCAATGTTCGGCCAATGCGTTTTTTGAATGACGTTTCGCGACGAAACCGCCAGTGCTTCTTGAAGGGTTTCATCGAGGGGAATCTCAGGTTGTCCGCCTGCACGCCTAACATCGTTTTCCGCGGTTACCGCCTTTCCGAAGTCCTTAGCGATAAGCGGGAAAACTGTAGACCATTCGTCAGGCACTGTGCCGCCCAATATGGACGTCATGGAACCTTGGCTGTCCAGGTCGATCACCAGAACCCGATAGCCGTCCAATGCTGCTGACATAGCCAAATGCGCCGCGGTACTTGTCTTTCCTACGCCGCCCTTAAAATTGGCAACTGAGACGACCTTGGCCTTCGCTTCTTTAGGGCGGTAGGGTAAGTATTCCTTGGTGCTAAGGCCCTCGCTAGCGAAATGCTTTCGAAGAAGTAAAACTTCCTCAAGTGTGAACCATTTCGATCCTCCGTCACCTTCGCCCTGAGGCAATTCGGGATTAGCCTTTAGAACTCTGCGCAGATGAGCAGGGGCAACCGGGATAAGGTATTTCGTCAGTTCCCATGTTGAGAATTTTCTAAGCCTCTTTTTTCCGTCCGGCGCGTACCCTCGTTGAGCCAAGTCTTCGCGCCCTTTGGCGCAGAAGGCCGCCGCTTTTGCGAATCGGGTTGTGTCTATAGGATCAGACAACCGCGCGGCTGCGGCCTGAGGATTGAGATTTAGATATGGCGGGACCGCTTGTGTCGGTGGTTTGCTCAATTTTGGTGCCTCGTAGAATGTTCGCTTATTTTGCGTATATCTGCGATGATAGCGAACATCCGTTTCTTAGACTACTATGAACTGCGTCTTTCGGCCGGTTTTGATGATAAGACTGCGGTTTCGTGACGAAACTCAAATGAATATCAATCAAACAGCACAACAAACTGTTTATTTTGTTTAAGTACTTTAAGTACTTTGGAACTTAAAAATTATTTGAACCCAAACACTTATCTTTACATGGGGACCTGTACACGGGAAGAAAGGTACCTGTTTACGTGACCAGTGGTACCCAGACACGGGAGGATGAGTACCCACTTGCATGTTTAATGGTACCGATTCTCGGGAAGACGGTTTTTGCCCTAATAGGCCCTAAAAAGGACTCAAAATGGATGTTTGGGATCTCTGCTTGAGCGCGGCATATAGACAAAAACTATAGTAGATCTCTGGAAAAACGGGAACCGTGGCTGTGAGGTACCCGGTTACGGGATCGACTAAATGAACCTATGCACGCTTGATTTGAGGTACCTTTTGTGCAACTCATTTGTTTGAGCAGATAGAACATGACACACACAGAAATAGACATGGACCGGCTGACCGGCGCATTGCGCCGAGAAACAGTCAAAAAGAATGTGGCCGCGATACATATCAGCGGCAAGTTGACCCTGTTGCAGAGAAAGCTGTCCAACGTTCTGCTTTTGAATGCGTATGACGCCTTAACCAGTGCTCCCAGCCATTCTATTGACGCACGCACCCTGTCGGCCATGGTGGGTTACAATTCCAATGATCTGGATACCCTGAGGGCCAGTTTGCGTGCTTTGGCCGAGACGGTTGCCGAGTGGGATATGCTTGACGAAGAGGGGCGCCAAGAGTGGGGGTTTCGTCGCTTCTGTCATTCGCCAAGCTAAAGAATGGAGTTTGCGAGTATTCCTATTCTCCGGCCTTGGCGCAAAAACTGCACGACCCCAAGATTTACGCGCTAATCAATGTTCACATACAGCGCAACTTCTCCTCCGGTCACGGCTTGGCCTTGTATGAAAACTGCTACCGATTTGTCCGCACCGGTTCGACCGGGTGGTGGTCGTTAGAAGTTTTTCGAAAATTGATGGGTGTCGACGGATCGAGTTACTACGAGAGCTTCAAACACTTGAACGCCAAAATCATCAAACCAGCGGTGACCGAGGTAAACCGAAATTCGGATATCGTCATCACACCTGAATTCAAGAAGAAGGGCAGGGCGGTGTCGGATATCCGGTTTCTCATCCAGGAAAACCCACAACTCGCCATGTTTCAGATTGATGATGACGATGGCATTCGCAACTTGGATGTCTACCGCAGGCTGGTGCAGCAAGGTGTTTCTGATCGTCTGGCCCGGCAATGGATCACTGAACACGGGGAGCAGTATGTTGAGGAAAAGCTGGACTACGTAGGGCGGCAACCTGATGTGAAATCTACTGCTTAGCTATTTGAAAGCTGCACTAAAAGAGAATTTTGGTGCAAAAGAAGCAAAGCGCACGCCACCCAGCCCAGAAGCGATTTTATTGGCCGAAGAGCGTAAGGCCAAAGAACGAGAAGCCGAGGAGAAACTGGACGAACGTTTGGCTGAGCGGGCAAAACGGGCGCGCAAGTTCTCGGTTGTGGCTGAATTGGTTTCGCGACGAAACCCAACCCAAAGAGATGCGGACAAGCGATTGTTCCTGGCGTCATTGGGTGATGATTTGGAACGTATGGAGTTTCGAAACCACGGTTGGCAATCCGCTCTCAATGCAAAGGCAATATTTGCGTTCTGGGAGAATCTGGAGCCCGGAGTTTTCGAAGATATCGAGTAGTACCACATGCGGTCGGCCTGTACCGCAAACGGGTACCTTTGAAGTATTAACGCTATCGCAAAAAAATCGTGAATTTGCGTGACGTCTCTGTACTTGGCCCAAGGATTTGGCGAATTTATTCAGCATGCGGGAGGTGTTGAGATGAATGTACGCTGGAAAAATCCGAAGTCGGTGGTTTCTGGGAACAAGTCTGCAGGCCAGGTTGAACCCTATGAAGATTGGGAACAAGCAACCCGAAATCCAAACTTTTCGGAAGGCGCAAAGATCTGGAAACCTGTTTACCTTGAATTGACCCGTGGGCCGCATGGCGACTTCAGCACGTCTCTAAAGGCGCTGGTAAAGTTCATGACCCAGGTCGACCTTGGGAAGACCCTCCAGCATGATGCGGATTTCCTGCCAGTTGTCGTTAACATCATTGTCGGAGAGCTCACTGGCGAAAACGTCGAGAGGTTTACGCGGTTTTTTCTTTATCGCCCCGAAGGCCGCGCATATGATCCTGTGCCGAACTGCGAAACACTTCACATTGGTGTTGGTTTTCCGATCGCAGATGGGGTCGCGTCGACGTCATTGGATACCCTGGACCAAGTCTTTCGCGGAGCAAAGCGGTTTGCTCGGAATTCTACGTCCGGGGCAATGCCGCCGGAAGTCAGGCACCACTACGTATTTGATCGTCCGCTGGGGGACAAGGTGGCAACAGGCATCGTGGATGATGTCGTTGCCGTCGCAAACGAGAGGTTTCTTCGAGAGACTGGCGACGCCAATGCGCCCTTTGAAACCCGGTTTAAGCATTATTGGCAGCAGTCATGGAATGTGACCCGATCGGGATCATCGTTAGAGTTTGGGAGGAGCTTAAACGGTGCCGACCTGAGCGCTGAGATGAATGATCTGGTCTATGACGGCGCTGTAGATGAGATTGAGTTTTACAGACGGCTGCATTCCAGCAACGGCAAGCGTACCCTTGCGGTCGGCAATCTGGTTGACCCCAATTTTGCGCGCCCGCTTGGCTTCAACTCGAGTCACGGAACTCAAGTAGCAGACCTTGCTGCTGGGTGCCCGATCGAACAGGCAGATGATTCACGTCCCGTCATGTTCGTGCAACTGCCTCAGCTGGCCAGCGCCGAAACTTGGGGAGGGCGGCTGGAGCTGTTTGTTCTGGCTGGGCTGATCCGATTGCTTCGTTGGGCTGACAATTGGAAAGACTCAAACGGGGACACTCGCCGCATCGCCTTGGTGGTCAACATTAGCTACGAAGTGTTCGCGGGGGCCAAGGATGGAACCGGTTTTCTCGAGTTTGAAATTGGGCGTTTGGCGCGTCAACGCAATGCCGAAGGTGTGGCTACTGCGGTTGTACTTCCCAGTGGCAACGGCTTTCGAGAGCGATGCCAGGCGCTGATGAAACTGCCCCGAGGTGAGTCCGAAAACGTATGCTGGCAAATCCAACCCGAAGATCAATCGACATCGTTCATCGAAATTTGGTTGGAACAGTTGAATCGGGCGACGTTAGAAATCACAGGGCCAGGTGGTGAGACAGTTGCTTTGCACCTGACTCGGAGCAAGTACACGACAGACGATGGTGTCGATGTCTTACCGTCGTATACAGTGGATCATGTCCGTACCATCACGGGCAGGGGGGACATCTTGATTGCGCGGGCTTATGTGCGTCGGTTCGATGACACATCCAAAACACGTGTAGTTTTGGCGTTTGCTCCTACTCTGAACCACGAGAATCGTGGACAGGCTGTTCCAGTTGGCGCCTATGATCTGGTATTGACCAATGATGTAGGGGCGCCGTTGCACGCTTCGTTCACGATCCAACGCGATGATACGCCACGCTCGTTCCCACGTTATGCTCGTCAATCCTATCTTGATCACCCCGGTGTTGATGGCGTCGACCCCGAGACCCAAGTACGTGATATGCCATTGTGGACTGTTGGTCCGGTTACCCGTTTGGGGACGATTTCTGCTTATGCCAACGGAGAGGCTTCGGATGTCTACGTTGTTGGTGGAGCTTACGACCGGGACAACCGGTCCGATGCGGCACTATATTCAGCATCGGGACCAACACCCGGACGCGAGACGCCAGATTTATCAGCTGTAACCGAAGAAACGCGCGCGCACGGTGGGGTTATGACTTCGGGGACCTATTCGGGATCAACGAGTAGGTTCCGTGGCACCAGTGCCGCGGCACCACAGGTAACTCGGCAAGTTGTTAACTCCATTGCTAGTGGCAGCCATCCGGGTGATGAATTTTCCGAGCACAGCAAAGCGCAAGCTATGAGCGATTTGCGTGGAAGCCAAACACCATCAACGCCTCCTGATGCAAGATTGGGGGTTGTGACTTTGCCCCACAAGCCGGAAGCGGGTCGGAAACCAAGGCGTGAGTTCTCAAATTAAGAATTGTTTTTAACGAGTTAACTAATTTTGCTTCCCCAAGAAATGAGCGAGGGCCTGTTGGGAATCACTACAGGCCCTCGCTTTTGTCCGAGTTGGGGACTCGGACAATACAGGCATCACGGCCACTCAGCGTGAGCCTGTTTCCAGAAATTTCCGATAATGGTAGATTCGTCTGGCGAAGTTGGAGCAGAATAGTCATCCGTGGGATCGCCAAGTGCCTGTTCCAACCAATCCAGACTGAAGTCTTCGGAGTAATCGGCCAGTGTTTCAAAGCTGACCTTGGTGCGTTGGCCTTGACCCATTGCAAAGGCAAAAACGTGTTCTCCCATGGCGCATCCCATCAAGGCTCCTGCTGCGCTGTCCATTGGGAAATGCACGCCTGCGATGGTTCGATTTACGGCAATGCGGGTCGCCAATCGGAAAACTTGCGCCCCAGCTTTGACGCCAGCGCGTGGTCCTTCGCCGGTCATCAACCGATGCATCACGGTTGCAACGGCAAACGCCTCGGTCGCGTGGCCACTGGGGAAACTGCTGTGGTCCGGCGTCTGGATCATGGGTTGAACCCGCGTATCAAGATCGACGGGGCGAGCGAAGCGGCACAGATGCTTGACCTGCATTTCCACGAAAATAAGGAACCGGACAACGGCCCCCAAAAGCTCGAGACTACGCAGCCGACGCTGTTCGTCCAACAAGGAAATAGCACCATAGAACGACAGAATGTCGTCTTGTTGAATCTGAATTTCAGCGACACGATCAATCCGTAGATCTGCATAACTTCGGACAAGTTCGAGCTGGCCGCGCATTTGATCCGCATCCAGTGTTTGCCGGTGGACGTCAACAAGGGCAGCGGGTTGAATGTCGTTAGAGCCGTCCCACTGAGGGACAAACGAAACACCAGCACCGCTGGTTTCCCCGTTGTCCGTCAAGGCACGTACCTGGGCGCTGCTTGCCAGTGCGTGATCCAGCATTCTGGCCCGCAAGGGTAGACGCAGATAGAAAATGTCTTTGTCGTCGGGTTTTCCCAGATCCGGTATCGGGTCAGTCACCTGAGTATTCCAATATCCGCCGATCCCGTCTCGCGTTGACACCAGCGCAGCGTTCATCAAGGAATTGGATGGCCCCCCGGCGTGATTTCCTAATGATCCGCTGCCTGAGTATCCGGAATAACCAGAATACCCCGAGTAACCTGAGTATCCGGAATAACCTGAATAGCCTGAATAACCTGCTGCACCCATTTCAAAATCCTCCCAGTCAAATTGTCGACAAACCGTTTGTGCTAGATGAGGGTAGGTCAAGAATTTCATAAACGTGAACTGAAATTTGACGGTTTTTTCACGTATTTGCGCGTTTTCGTTGCAAAAATCGTAAACATTTGGGTAAGTTCAAGGCGCCTGTGGCGGGAATTTTGCTTGGGCTGAAAGTTGGTAGAAAGTGACCGAGAGTAGATTGAACGCAAAAGTCAGGATTAAACTTTGCGGACAGTTTCGCGTAGAGAGCCTTGATGGCTCGGATCTGACGCCTCGCAGCGCGAAGGCGCAAGGGCTGCTGGCAATGCTGGCCGCGCACCCACAACACACCCGTGCACGGATTTGGTTGCAAGACAAACTGTGGAGCGATCGTGCTCGCGAACAGGGGGCTGCCAGCCTAAGACAAGCTCTGACAGAAATTAGGCGCTCATTGGGTGAGCATTCCGAAATCTTTCAATCTGATCGCCGTACCGCTTCGTTGTTGGCCGAAATGATTGAAGTTACGCGAGACCATGACTGCGAGTTTCTCGAGGGAATTGATGTTCGTGACCCTGAGTTCGACGAGTGGTTGAGGCTCGAACGTTTGCAGAGTTCCGGTTTGCTTAGCTCGTCCGATTTCACAAGAACACCTTGTCCTCCCAGAACCTCGTCAAAGATATGTTGTAACCCTGCCTCAAGAAACAGGCTCTGAAATGGAGCGCCTGATGTCTGAGGTTTTTGTTGCCAACGTCGCTTCCAATCTTGGGGAGCAGCTTTGCGTGGGGACCGAATCTCCGGCGAATGAACGAGGCGGCGGTGATCGTATCACGTTGAAAGCACACACTGTTTTCCACAATGGTCAGGTCATTCTACACTCAACTTGCACGTCGGGACCCGCAAACAAACAGATTTGGTCCGGTCGCCGGGTCCTGCCAGCACATGGTGCACCGCCAATCAATGACGACCGCGTATTGCAAATGGCAAGCGAGGCCGTCGGTATCATCGGAGAACAACTTTCGGCTGAAGCACGTACGTTGCGGACGGAACTTGAAAACGATCCGGGTGTTTTGGCCAGCCTCGCAGTTCAAAAGATATTCTCCATGCGTCAGGATGAGCAGGCCGAGGCAGACGAAATGTTGCGTCGTGCGTTCGACGTCAGCCCGCGCGGCACTTTCTTGGCTTGGCGTGTGTTCCTGCGGGTCACGCGACTTTTGGAGCGGCATCAATATTGTCCTCAGACAACTCTAGACGAGCTCAAGTTACTGTGTGCCAAGGCACTCGAATTAGAACCGATGAACTCGTTGGTCGTTTCCATTGTGGCTTATGCCAAACTCGTTGTTACAGGTGAGGTAGGGGAGGGGTTCGAGTTATCCCGCCGCGCGTCGGCCCTGAATAATGCCAATCCTTTTGCGTGGCTCGCATTGTGTACGTCGAACCTGTACCTGGGCCAGGTCAACGAAGCCCATACCTACATGATGCGCGCGCGAACCATCGGGAGTGCATCACCCTTTAAGTTCTGGTGGGACACGGGGGCTTGCTTGACGGCTACGGCAACCGGCAATTTCGATGCTGCTGCGTCACTCGCAAATTCGGCCCGGGTCATGTCACCCGACTTCCGTCCACCGCTCAGGTATCTTGTCGCCTTGAACCTGCGCGCAGGAAACGTCGAGGCTGCTTTGGATGCTGTTGGTCAAATTCGTCAGTTCGAGCCGGGGTTCTTGGCCGAACAGCTAACCGAAGACGGAGCATATCCCTCGGCAACACTTCGCTCGGCGGGCATTGTGTCCAATGCCCAACTTCGCGAATTAAATTGAGGCCGGAACCTAAGCCAAACTTAGTTCTTTTTGAACGCGTCCATCAAGGCGGCTCCTAAAGCGCCAGTGTCTGCGCTCCCTGTTTTTTGAGATGCCGAGAGGCGGCTGTTTTTCTGGCGGTTCGCCTTGACGGCTGTATTGCCGCGCGGTGCGTTCCCTCCGTTACTCCGATCCTCTCGGGCTGACGCACCGCCATCCTTGCGCATGCTCAATCCGATGCGTTTTCGGCTGACATCAACCTCAACAACACGCACCTTGACCACCTGACCGGCCTTTACCACCTCATGAGGGTCCTTGACGAAACGGTCGGCCAATTGGCTGACATGAACCAATCCATCCTGATGCACGCCGATGTCCACAAACGCGCCAAATGCGGCTACATTCGTGACTGTTCCCTCCAGGGACATACCGGGCTTGAGGTCTTTGATATCTTCGATCCCATCCGCGAAGGATGCGGTCACAAAACTGGGGCGGGGGTCACGTCCCGGTTTTTCAAGTTCTTCGAAAATATCCCGTACGGTCGGAAGACCGAAACTATCCTCGACGAAACGCTCGGCGCGAAGGGAACTCAGGCTCCCTTCATTACCCATGATGTCGCGAATGTCCCGGCCGCAAGACTTGATGATTTCCCTTGCAACACCATAGGCTTCGGGGTGGACTGATGAGGCATCCAGTGGTTCGCTCCCATCACGAATCCGCAAAAATCCGGCAGACTGCTCAAAGGCGCGTGGCCCTAGACGCGCAACGGTCAACAAATCTTGGCGTGTTTCAAATGCGCCGTTCGCATCACGGTGTGTGACGATTGCCTCTGCAAGGCCCGGACCAAGGCCCGAGACATGTGCAAGCAAAGGGGCAGAGGCCGTATTGAGATCGACACCGACCGCGTTCACCACATCCTCGATCACGGCTTCGAGTGATTTTGACAGCCTGTGCTGATCGACATCATGTTGGTATTGGCCAACGCCGATTGATTTGGGTTCAATTTTGACCAACTCGGCCAACGGATCCTGCAATCGGCGCGCAATCGACACTGCTCCGCGCAATGAAACGTCAAGGTCCGGGAACTCTCGCGCTGCTAGTTCAGATGCTGAATACACCGAGGCCCCAGCTTCCGAAACGACTACTTTGGTTGGGGGTTTCACGCCTTTGGGCAAGAGTTTCAGAGTATCTGCCACCAAACGTTCGGTCTCGCGGCTTGCAGTACCGTTGCCAATCGCGATCAGCTCAATCCCAAAGGTCGTGACCAATTTCAGAATTGTGGCTTCGGAGCCCCGCAAATCGTTCTTGGGCTGGAATGGGTACAGTGTTTCTGTTGCAACCAGCTTGCCAGTTGCATCGACAACCGCTGCTTTGACGCCAGTTCGAATGCCTGGATCCAATCCAAGGGTTGGTCGTGAACCTGCAGGTGCGGCAAAAAGCAGATCCTTGAGGTTTCGGGCAAAGACCGCAATTGCGTCGTCTTGCGCACGTGCGCGCAAATCCGCCATCAGATCGACCATCATTGTCAGGCTGAGTTTCACACGCCAAGTCCATCCCGCAACCTTGCGCAACCATTTGTCTGCGGCGCCATCGCCACGGGTCTGAAGTTTTGCCGCCACCATGGATTCAAGTCGATCTGATCCAACTTCCGGATCTGGCGAGATGTCCAGTGTAACAACACCCTCTTTCGAAGCCCGCAACATCGCTAAAGCACGGTGGGACGGCACATCAGCCCACTTTTCCCGATGGTCGAAATAGTCCGAGAATTTGGCTCCAGCTGCCTCTTGTCCGGCGACAAGAGTGGACGTCAGATAGGCGTTTGTCCGCATGTACGCGCGCAGTTCCCCCAACAAGGTTGCGTTTTCCGTCAACCTTTCCGCCAGAATATCCCGTCCGCCATTCAATGCGTCTTTTGGCGTGGGCACGGCTTCTGAAATGAATTGCTCTGCAATAACCTCAGGGTTGGAGGCGCGATCTGACAGGATCGCGTCGACCATAGGTTCCAACCCATTCTCGCGGGCTATCATGGCCTTGGTCCGGCGTTTGGGCTTGTACGGAAGGTAGATGTCCTCAAGCTCGGCTTTTGTGCTTGGCAAGGGCGACAGCCTTGGCCAACTCGTCTGTCAGCTTTCCCTGATCCTTGATCGACGTCAGGATGGTGTCACGACGAGCACCAAGCTCGCGCAGATACGTCAGACGTTCAGACAATTGTCTCAGTTGGGTGTCGTCCAAACCCCCAGTTACTTCCTTACGGTAGCGCGCAATGAAAGGGACGGTGGCCCCTTCGTCCAGCAAAGTGACGGCTGCGCGCACTTGATCTGGGCGAGCGCTGATTTCTGTTGCGATAGTCTGGGCGATACGCTGTCCGGTGTCCAAGTTTGTCTCCCTTGGGATAGATCGGACATACTACTTACTTAGCCGCATCGACCCCGCCAAGAGGAAATGAAACGTCGGCGCGGATTGACCGTCTACTCCTAGCTGACGGCTTGGATCGTTGGCTGGGTTGCTTCGGCTATATAGGCTTCCAGATCCCTGGTTTCTTCTGGAGTAAGCCGCAGGCCCAACTTGGATCGACGCCACAAAAAGTCATCAGCACTCCGAACCCACTCGTTGTGGATACACCAGTCTATCTCCGCCTGTGTAATGGTGGCTCCGAAATTTCGGCCAAGTTCTTCAGCCACGAGCGCCTTGCCAAGCACGTCACTGGTTTCCGTTCCATATGCGCGGACAAGGCGGGTCGCCCATTCCTGATCGAGAAACGGGTATTGCCGGGTCATCGACGATATCAGGCTGTTGACGCCATCCACAGGAAAATCACCGCCTGGCAGGGGGACTCCAGCCGTCCAGGGGCCTTGGGACTGAGGGAAGACCAGCGCGATCTTGTCTAACGCGGCCTCGGCCAGTTTGCGGTAAGTGGTGATTTTGCCGCCAAAGACATTCAACAAGGGCGCGCCGTCCGCCTGCTCCAATTTCAAAACATACTCTCTGGTGGCTGCAGTCGCGGATTTGGCTCCATCGTCAAACAAGGGCCGAACACCTGAATAGGTCCAGACGACATCGTCTTTGTTCAACGGGGTCTCGAAATACTCAGACGCAAAATCAATAAGATAATCGCGTTCTTCGTCGCTGCAATGGGGGGCATTGTCTGCACTCGAATGCTCGGTGTCCGTTGTGCCGACTAAGGTAAAATCACCTTCATAAGGAATTGCAAAGATGATCCGGCCGTCCGTACCCTGAAAGAAATATGCCTTGTCGTGATCGAACAATTTGCGTGTGACAATGTGGCTGCCCCGCACCAACCGCACGCCGTCGCTGGAATTACTTTGCAGCGTGTTGTGAATTATGTCGCCAACCCAGGGTCCGCTGCGGCATTAATCAACATCTTGGCGAAAACAATTCTTCGTTGACCTGTCTGAGTGTCGCGCAGTTCGATCGACCAGTTGCCATCTTTCCGTTCAGCTCCGACTACTTTTGTGCGGGTCATAATGTGAGCACCGCGCGCCTTGGCATCGCGTGCATTCAATACGACCAACCGCGCGTCTTGGATCCAGCAATCCGAGTATTCGAACGCCTTTTGAAACTTGCTTTTGAGTGGCCGTCCGACCGGGTTTGTCTGCAGATCTAATGTCTTGGTCGCTGGCAGAATTTCGCGCCCACCCATCGTGTCGTACAAAAACAGCCCCAGTCGAACCAGCCAACTTGGACGGCGCCCTTTCATCCAAGGGAGAATACCGCTCAACATCCGCGACACAGGCGTGTCACTCTCGAACCGCATGTCTTTGTGGTAAGGTAGGACAAACCGCATCGGCCAGCTGATGTGCGGCATCGCTTTGAGCAGCACTTCTCGCTCAATCAACGCCTCTCGCACCAACCGAAATTCCAGGAACTCGAGGTAACGCAAACCACCATGGAACAGTTTGGTCGATGCCGAAGACGTGGCGGACGCCAGATCGTTCATTTCCGCCAATGCGACCGAGAACCCGCGTCCTGCTGCGTCACGGGCAATGCCACACCCGTTGATACCTCCGCCGATGATAAACAGGTCCAGCACTTCTTCTTCGGTTGATTTCAATGAATGGTCAGTTTGCATTCAATTCGTCCAATACCAAAATTTCTGTTTGCCCAACCCGGGCTGCTTCAATGAATTCGATCGGGGGTATTTGATCTGTGACGACGTAGTCCAGAGCTGCAATTGCACAGATGCGGATCGGAGCAGAGCGTTCGAACTTGGAAGAGTCACACACCAAGATCTTGACGCGCGAGTTGCGCAAGATGGAACGGGCTACCGAAACTTCGCGGGCATCGTAGTCCAGTATTGATCCGTCCGCGTCCAAAGCGGACGCTCCGATCACCGCGTAGTCAACTTTGTAGCGTTCAATAAACTCGACCGCATCTTCGCCAACAATGGCACCGTCGCTTTGACGAACGGCACCCCCTACCAAAATCAAATCTTTGGATTGAGTGCCAATCAAAATGTTGATGATGTTGATGTTGTTAGAAAGGACGGTCAGATCTTTGTGCCGGGTGAGAGCTTTGGCAACTTGTTCTGTGGATGTCCCAATGTTCAGACTGACAGAACAAGAATCCGGGATCAGGCTGGCTGCAAGAACACCCATCGCCTCTTTTTCCCGTCCTCTTAGCTTTCTGCGTTCGGCATATTCCCGGCTCGACACCTGGTCGACGCGTATGGCACCGCCATGTGTTCGCGAAACCAGTCCGCGGTTGCTCAAATCTCTTAGATCCGACCTGATGGTTTGGTTAGAGACCCCAAATCGCGCCGACAGATCATCGACGTGAACACGCTCCTGCGCCTTTAAGATTTCAAGTATTTCGTTGTGCCTTGTCTCTGCGTCCACGGCTGTCAACCTTCACTCGGTTTGTCTGGGGTTACATAGGTAAAGTCAAAATGTTTGTCACCTATGGATTTTCGATTAGCTTTCGTAAATTTTCGAAAACGCGGAAAACGATGATAATTTCCCTATAGAAAGACCTCGGATTTTTCATTTGCCACGGGTTGTCATGACAACTAATGTCCGCCCTGTCCGAGCACAGCGACTCTGGATCAGTTGATACAGACAGCAAGCCCACAGGAGGTTGATCACATGGGGATCCGATTTTTCTCGGACCGGAACCGTCCGGTTCACATGGGTCCCTATCCGCTGGAGCGACTCAACCGACGATCAGATCTTCCAGGTCTGTCAGATGTTCCAGATATGAAATCTCTTAGCTTTGATCGCCCGGACCAGCCGGAAAGCATCGTCAATGCAATGGGTGAGTTTCAGGCCATGATGGATGCCATCCGGGATGGCTTTGTGAATACTGCAACGTCAGACATCCCGGCAGATCCCGTAGAACGGTCCAACCACTTCAAGGCTTTTGGGTACTATAACGATGCGTCCATGGTCGGCGTCACTGCTGTGCCACAAGACGCTATCCTGGCGACTCCTCGTCGCAATCCTGACATTGATCGACTTGCCCAAGCCTTAAAAACACGACAAACCAAGACGTTTGCCTCGGGCATCGACATGATCATGGCCGATCTCAAAGAAAGCATCGAAGCGCCGGTTTCCAGCGTGGATCGCCACAAGACAGCGATTGTTTTCCTGTACGAGCACATGCGTGATCCTCGCCCCAACGAACCGGGCAGTGAATGGATTCTGGATGCGCAAGATCATCGCGCTTGCCTGCGCGGAACTGAAACGGCTGTGGTGATTGCAAATTACATTCGCCTTTTGGGTTACGAAGCCCGCGCTCATACCCTGACCACAACAGAGGTGGATCTGGGGCGTCTTGCGGTTTCTGCCGGATTGGTGAGTGAAGAGGAAGGCAAGCTCGTAGCGCCTTGGTTGGGACAGCGTTTTGGGTTGGCCGCGATCACCACAGAGATGGATCTGGCGCCCGATCAGCCATTGGCTCCGATGTCGGAACAGCCGTGGTTTCAAACTCGAGGCCCTGCATGGTGGTTGGGCAAAGGGTTCGCTAAATCCGGCCTGAACCGAGATCCGTTTTCGAACCGAGACTATGTCGATGGCGCGCATCCGTTTGAACGGCTCAAGCGCGTGGATCGACCCACGACATACATAGATGAGGCTCGTGTCGCACGCGTCCCCAAGCGGTCTGACATGTTCGCGCGATCGCTGTTCGGTGACATGGGTAAAGCCAACCAGGAAGCTGCGCGAGGCGGACATTATGTTCGAAAGTCTGCTCCCAGTTTTGCGCAGCGCCGGGCACTGGGGGCTTTTGTTTTGCTGCAAGACGGTGAATCGAACGCAAAGGCTCTCCGTCCCACACAAGAACAGCGCAATGCGGACAATCTGAAGGCGGCCAGTTATTTTCTGGGCGTTGACGCAGTCGGAACCAGCCGATGTCCTGAATGGACTTGGTACAGCCACGACGCCGCAGGCGAACCCATTGAACCGACACATGATCAGGCAGTCAGCATGATTATCGATCAGGGGTTCGAGACGATGGAAGGGGCCAGCGGTGACGATTGGATTGCGGTCAGCCAGTCAATGCGCGCATACCTGCGGTTCTCGCTTCTTGGTGGCGTCATTGCTCAACAAATCCGAAATCTTGGCTACAAGGCCAAGGCGCATACGGTGATGGATGGCGAAGTCCTGCAGCCACCTTTGTTGCTGTTGGCCGGGTTGGGCGAGGTCAGCCGAATTGGTGAGGTTATACTGAATCCGTATCTTGGTCCGCGGCTTAAATCTGGCGTTGTAACAACTGACATGCCGATGGCGCATGACAAGCCGATTGATTTTGGTCTGCAGAATTTCTGTAACTCCTGCAACAAATGCGCGCGTGAATGTCCGTCTGGTGCGATTACGGCCGGTCCCAAGCTCATGTTCAACGGATACGAAATCTGGAAATCTGATAGTCAGAAATGCACGACCTATCGCATCACACAAAAGGGTGGGGCGATGTGCGGGCGCTGCATGAAAACCTGCCCGTGGAATTTGGAAGGATTGTTTTCACAGGCGCCGTTCCGATGGGCGGCGACAAAGATTCCATCCGCGGCACCTGTGCTAGCCAAGTTGGATGACGCCGTTGGCAACGGGGGACTTAACGAGGTCAAAAAGTGGTGGTGGGACATCGAGCTGGATGAAAATGGCGGCTACAAGCACCCGCAGCATCCTGTCAATCGTCGCGATCTCCAGCTTGATCTGGATTTGAAATACGAAGATCAGACGCTTGCGGTCTATCCGGCGCCCTTGGCGCCGCACCCTTGGCCATACCCTTTCCCAATGGACCGAGAGGCCGGGATTGCTGCATATGAGGCAATGATTTCAGCCGAGGAGTATCAGGAACGATTGGCACGTGGTGATACGTCGATGGTGCATGAATACACCAACGATGGCGAAGCCCCCGTGGTTCAGGTTTCAATCTCCAAGGTCGAAAAAATGACCGCTGATGTGACGAAGTACGAGTTTTCAACGCTCGATGGTTCCCCCTTGCCGAATTGGACGGCGGGGGCGCATTTGGACGTGGTTGTGGCACCGGAGTTCCTGCGACAGTATTCGATGTCTGGCGATCCGGCCCAAGCAGGCACATATCAGATTGGTGTGCTGCGCGAAGACAAAGGGCGCGGAGGATCGGCCTTGCTGCACCGGATCTTTACTGAAGGGCGCAAGGTCTTCATCTCGAAACCAATCAACCATTTCGAATTGGACGAGACAGGTAGCAAGACGTTCCTTATGGGCGGCGGGATCGGCATTACGCCCATGATTGCCTTTGCCCATCGGTTGCATGAGTTGGGTGCCGATTTCGAACTACACTATTCCGCCAGCCAGAAGGATGGAGCCGGATACTTGAACGATCTTGCCAATATGCCTTGGTCGAACCGGGTACATCTGCATTTTTCGGATCAGGGCACGCGCGCGGATTTGGATCAGATCTTGTCTGGCTATCAATCAGGCTGGCACGTCTATACTTGCGGCCCAGATCGCTACATGGACGGGGTTATGCAAGCTGCTGAACGACAGGGCTTTCCTGAAGAGGCGCGGCATCTCGAATATTTCAGTGTGCCGGAGCAGCCTGACTATGTGAACCACCCTTTCAAAGTTCACCTGGCGCGTTCTGGCAGAACACTTGATGTGCCGTCAGACAAGACAGCGGCTGAGGTGATGGTGGAGAATGGGGTGGCAATAGACATCAAATGCTCAGACGGTATTTGTGGCGTTTGCAAATGCAATCTGATCTCGGGCGACGTTGAACATCGTGACTTTGTGCTGTCCAATAAACAACGGGAAACAGGGATCATCACATGCCAGTCGCGCGCGTCCGAGCCGGATGGGTTGATCGAAATCGACGCTTGAAAACTTGGCAAAGAAACTGGTTTGGAAATCGATCGTCGCAACCTTCAACGCAGGTCGGGGATGTCGCCAGCGCTGACCCGTTGCATCCCCATCATCAAGCTTTGACCAATGCGGCGTGCCATCAGATCGAACAGGGCTGCTTTCTCTGGCGACAGCACCTCGCGAGCCACCTGATCAAACAGTCCTAGCCATATCTCGAAGTGTCGAGGTTCGATTTCAGGCATGGCCAGATGGGTTTGCATTGGGTTGCCTTGATAGGCGCGATCCCGGAGCATCACGTTGGCCCAAAAGTCTTCAATTTTGGCAAGATGTCCTGCCCAAGCGGCGTCATCTTCGCCGATATGTTCTTTGAAGATCGGGCCAATGGTCTGGTCTTGGCGAACCTTTGAATAGAACTGGTCAATGAGCGCACGGATGTCTGCACGCGAAATCTCAGCTTTTGTCGATCTGTGGAGGGTCATTGGATTGCGACCTTTCATTGTGGGCTCATAGTCCTGACAGCGTCGGATCGAGCAATGTGAGAAATTGCCCCACACCGTGGCACACTGAATACTGATATTATTGATCAAAACTTATTATAGTATGATCAAAACCTTAGGATTTACACTGAACAGAGGATAATTTTTTTGATCATATCTAGCCTGTAGGTTCGATCAAAGGTAAAGTGAAATTCAACGTATGTAGTGACTGGGTCGTCTTGAGCGATCTGATCGCCGGGTAAATGAGGGGTCGTCATGGATCTGCTGACAATCAATGACCAGCCGGGACAATATCCAAAATCCTATTACGCAGAAAATGCCTCGGCAGACTCGATTGACATGCTCAATAGTGCAAAGGGTGATCTGCGATGCGATGTTTGCGTTGTTGGCGGTGGATTTACAGGGCTGAGCAGTGCACTGCATCTGGCACAGCGCGGGTACGACGTGATCCTGCTCGAAGCGCAGCGCGTGGGGTTTGGCGCCTCGGGACGCAATGGCGGCCAGGTGGGGCAAGGGCAGCGCGTTGAACAGGACGAGCTTGAGGATATGGTTGGCCACGACCGCGCACAGGCCCTATGGCAGATCGCAAGGCAATCGGTCGATCTGGTGCGCGACTTATCCAAGTCCGATCTGGTGCATGCCGATTTTCACGCCGGCATCATTCACGCCGATCATCGCGCGCGATATGTCAAACATAGCCACGACTATGTCAAACATCTGCAGGACAAGTACGGATACTCCAACATTCGTGCGTTGAGCCGCGAAGAAATGCGATCGCTGGTAAATTCGCCTGCGTACTATGGCGGCAGTATCTATGAGGACGCGGGCCACATCGATCCGCTGCAGTATGTTCTGGGTCTGGCGCGGATGGCCATGGCTGCCGGTGTGCGAGTATTTGAGCAGTCTCGGGTGATGTCGTTGCAAGAAGCATCATGCGGCGGTTGTCTCGACCGAAAACGCTCGCGTCACTGCGGATCATGTGGTGCTGGGGTGCAATGGGTATTTGGGCAAACTGAACGGTCCAGTGGCTGCGCGAGTTATGCCGATCAACAACTATGTGATTGCCACAGAACCCTTGGGACCAGACCGGCAGGAAGAGCTTATTCGAAACAACCATGCGGTCGCGGACAGCAAGTTTGTGGTGAACTACTTCCGCTTTTCGGACGATCACCGCTTGCTCTTTGGCGGCACTGAAAGCTACCGCTACAAGTTTCCCGATGACATTGCGGGGGCGGTCCGGGTTCCGATGCTTGAAATCTTTCCGCAGCTGAGCGATGTGCGCATCGACCACGCCTGGGGCGGAACGTTAGGGATCACCATGAACCGGATGCCGCATTTCGAGCGATTGCGTGGCAACATCCTGAGCCTTTCGGGCTTTTCAGGCCACGGCGTTGCAATGGCTTCGCTTGCTTAGCCAAATCGCGGCCGAAACGATCGCGGGTCAAGCAGAGCGGTTCGATCTGATGGCTTCGGTTCCTACGCCTCGATTCCCGGGTGGGGCTGCTTTGCGATCTCCGCTGCTGGTTCTGGCAATGCTCTGGTACAGTTTCCGGGACAAGCTGTAAGGCCGGGAGCAAAAGGTGAAACGCATTTACGAAGACATGGCCTATGGCAATCGTCCCATTCAGGAGCGGTACTGGCCATCGACTATCGAAGCGCCACCGCCTGAGTATCCAGAACTTGCCAGTGAACAGAGCTGTGAATTTGCTATTATCGGTGGCGGTTACACTGGCCTATCGGCAGCATTGACGCTGGCCGCCGAAGGGGCGGATGTGGTTCTGTTGGATGCAAACGTTCCCGGTTGGGGGGCGTCGGGCCGAAATGGTGGCCTTGTTTCTGTTGGCAGCGCCAAGATGGATGACAGCGCTGTCATCCAAAAATACGGCGCGCCTGATGCTCAGGTGTTCTTTGAAGCTGAACGCGCTTCGGTTGATTTGATCGAAGAGTATCTGGCCGAATTTGACCTGGACGTGGACCGCCACTCCAAAGGCTATACCTTTGTTGCGCACAAGCCCGGTGCGGTGGCGGACGTCAAAGAGTATGGCGAGGAATACACCAAACGCTATGGCTTGCCGTATGAGTTCGTCCCTAAAGAAGAGATGGCGGCGCACGGGTTGAACAGCCCAGACTTTCACGGCGCGGTGCATCTGCCGATTGGCTTTGCGCTCAACCCGATGAAGTTTGTTTTTGGTCTGTATCGGGCGGTCGCGCAGCGCGGGGTGCGGATTTTCAGCAAGACGCCAGTGACCAGAATTGAGCACGCCAACGGCTATGTTCTGCATACGCCAAAAGGTCGCGTTCGGGCCAGGAAACTGCTGGTTGGCACCAACGGGTACTCTAGCGATGATATGCCGGGCGTGTTGGCTGGGCGATACCTGCCGGTGCAATCCAACATTCTGGTGTCACGCCCGCTGACTGATGATGAGATACAGGCGCAAGGCTGGTGGAGCCGTCAGATGCTGGTCGATTCCCGAACCTTGCTGCACTATTTCCGGCTGCTGCCGGATAACCGTATGTTGCTGGGGCTTCGTGGTTCGGTGCGCGTGACCGAGCATAACATGGCGGCAACCCGTGCCATCGCACGCGCTGACTTTGATCGCATGTTCCCCGAATGGCGACATGTCGAGACGCCCTATTTCTGGTCAGGCCTGATCTGCATGACCAGAAACCTGGTGCCCTTTGCCGGAGAGTTGCCGGGGATGGAGGGCGTCTATGCCGCCTTTGGCTATCATGGCGGCGGTGTGACGATGGCGAACTATGCTGGCGCCTTGATCGCCGATATGGCTTTGGGCAAATCGCGCAGACCTCATCCCGATCTGATGAAACGCGCGCCTCGCCGGTTTGAATTGGGATCATTTCGTCGCGCGTCCCTGCCGCCTGCCTTTGCGTGGTACAGGATCCGCGACGCGATGTAACGCCTTACAACAGCGGCAACTGCACTGGAATAGGTGCGTAACCGGATCGCGTTTTGGCGTCTTTCATCGTCAACAGAGCCTGAACGGCATCCGCGCGGGACGGCAAATAATCGGTTCGTTTGATACCCACATTTGCCCCGATGGAGCCGGATTCCTGGGTCAGACACCATTCACCAAACAGCGTCTCGGATACGCTCAGTACGTAATACCGGCTCTGCCGTTTGACATGATTGATTCTTTCCAGCCGAATCTGCACACGCGTTCCCCGTCGTTGGACAGTCTGTTTACGAAGGTAAGCGTGAGTCGCAAATAAATTGCTTATCGAAAATCAAAAGGTGTGGCTTGCAGGCCAACGGGTTAAGGTTTAGCTCTGAAAAAAGCTACATAAACTATAGGTATGTCATGCTGTCGATCGGTGCATTGTCTCGCCAGACCGGGACTAAAGTTCAAACCATCCGGTATTATGAGCAGATCGGCCTTATGAATGAACCGGGTCGGACCGAAGGCGGACAGCGGCGGTATCATGCGTCGGATCTAGATCGGCTGGCCTTTATCCGGCACGGGCGACAGTTAGGTTTTTCGCTCGATGCAATCCGCGAGTTTCTGGATCTGTCCGACAATCCGGACCAGTCTTGCAGCCATGTAGATTCCATTGCACAGCGACAGTTGGTACAGGTGCGCCAGCGCATGCTGCGCCTCCAGGCGTTAGAGGCCGAATTGGAGCGGATGATCGCCAATTGCGGCGGTGGCTCGGGGCAGGATTGCAACGTGCTGAAGGTGCTCAGCGATCATTCAGAATGCCTGACAGATCACGACAGCATCGGCGAAGGGTAGGGGCCTGCCGATCGGGAAACCGGCAGACCCAAAGGCCTAAATGACCCGATCGCGAGGCGTGCGCCCGGCAAAGAAGTCATCCAGATTGTCCAGCACGCGGAACCCCATGGCCTCACGCGCCTCGCGGGTGGCGCTGCCCAGATGAGGCAACATCACCAGGTTATCGCAACCCGCCAGGTTCGGGTTGATCCGGGGTTCGCCTTCATAAACGTCCAATCCCGCACCGGCGATGACGTCAAACCAAAGCGCTTGGGCCAGAGCATGTTCGTCTACAACCTCACCACGGGCGGTGTTGATCAGGAAAGCGTCCTGTTTCATCAAATCCAACCGCCGCCCGTTGATCAGATGACGGTTCGCCGGGCCGCCGGGGCAATGCAGCGAGACGAAATCACATTGCGGTAGCAACGCGTCGACGCTGTCGACCTGGGTCGCGTTGAATTGCGCCAACACCTTAGGATCAACGGTCGAGCGGTTTTGAACAAGGATTTTCATCCCGAACCCATGGTGGGCGCGCTTGGCCATCTCCTGACCGATGCGGCCAAATCCGATAATGCCCAGTGTTTTGCCGCTGACCTTGGTCCCGATCAGATGGGTCGGACGCCAGCCGCTCCATTGCCCATTGCGCAACTCGCGCTCGCCTTCCGACGCACGGCGCGCTGCCATCAGCATCAGCGTCATGGCAATGTCGGCGGTGCATTCGCTGAGCACATCCGGTGTGTTGGTGACCGTCAGTCCCAAATCGCGGGCGCAGGTTTCGTCGATGTGGCTGTAGCCGACACCATAGTTCGCCAAGATGCGTGCCCGCGCCTGCGGCACGTCCAATGCCTCGGCGCCCAGTTTATCGGTCACCGTGGGCAGCACGGCGTCATGGGTTTTGAGCGCATCGCGCAGTTCGGGAGCCGCCAGCGGCTTGTCCCCGGTGTTGAGCACGACGTTATAATCTTCGGCCAAGCGCGCCTCGACGGCGGCGGGCCAACGGCGGGTTACAAAAACACTGGGCTTAACCATCACGCGGCCTTTCTTATGACGTTTGCAATTGTTTCACCGATGACGGCAGGGTTCTCCGCGACGGTTACTCCGGCGGCGGACAGGATTTCAACCTTCTCGCTAGCGCTTTCTCCAAAGGCCGAGATGATGGCTCCGGCATGTCCCATGGTCCGGCCCTTGGGCGCGGTCATGCCCGCAACATAAGCAATGACCGGTTTTGTGATCTGGTCACGGATGTATTCCGCCGCCTCTGCTTCTTGCGGGCCGCCGATTTCTCCGATCAGGGCGATCACGTGGGTTTCATCGTCCTGTTCGAACCGTTCCAGAATATCCTTGAACGACGAGCCGTTGATCGGATCGCCACCAATGCCGACCGAGGTTGAAACGCCCAGACCAAGCTCTTTGAGCTGTGCCGCTGCTTCGTAGCCAAGCGTACCCGAGCGCCCCACTATGCCGACGTTGCCCGGCAGATAGATGTGGCCCGGCATGATCCCCAGCAGAGCTTTGCCGGGACTGATGGTGCCTAGGCGCAGTTAGGGCCGGTCAGCACCATGCGCTTGTCCTTGGGATAGCGGTACATGTAGCGCTTGACCCGGATCATGTCCTGCGCCGGGATGCCATCGGTGATGCAGACGCAATACCGGATGCCCGCGTCAGCGGCCTCCATGATAGAGTCTGCAGCAAATGGGGGCGGCACAAACACCAGGCTCGCCTCGGCGCCTGTGGAGGCGATCGCCTCTTTCACCGTGTTGAACACGGGCAGACCTTCGACCGTTTCGCCACCTTTGCCAGGAACAACGCCACCGACAACATTGGTGCCATAGTTCATCATGTCCCGCGTATGGAACTGTGCCATGCGTCCGGTAATGCCCTGAACGATGACCTTGGTATCGCGATCAAGAAGAATGCTCATTTGACAGCCCTTACTCTGGTGGCCTGAGACAGGTCGTTTTTCCATGCGCCAACAGAACGTTCGGCAGCTTCCATCAGTGTTGTGGCGCGGATGATGGGCAGGCCGGACTTGGCCAGGATCTTTTGCCCTTCTTCCACATTGGTTCCGGCAAGGCGGACGATAACGGGCACGTCGACCTGCACCTCTTTCAGTGCTTGAACCACCCCTTCGGCGACCCAGTCGCAGCGGTTGATCCCAGCAAAGATGTTAACCAGAACGGCCTGCACATTGTCGTCCGACATCACCAGCCGGAACGCTTTGGCCACCCGCTCAGGCGTCGCACCGCCACCGATGTCGAGGAAGTTCGCAGGCTCGCCCCCGGCAAGCTTGATGGTGTCCATCGTTGCCATCGCCAGACCGGCACCGTTGACAATGCAGCCGATGTTGCCGTCCAGACCGACATAAGACAGACCCCGATCTGCGGCGCGGCTTTCGCGGGGGTCTTCCTGGCTTTTGTCCCGGAATTCGGAAATCTGCGGATGACGGAACAGGGCGTTGTCGTCGAACGTCATCTTGGCATCCAGCGCCAGAATGCGGCTGTCCCCAGTGATCACCAGCGGATTGATTTCCACCATCGTCGCATCCAGCTCTGTGAACGCGCGATAGCAGCCCTGAAGCGTGCGCACCATTTGTGCAGTCAGCGCAGGGTCGATGCCAAGGGCGAACGCAATCTCTCGTGCCTGAAACTCTTGCAGACCCACGGCGGGTTCAACGGTCGAGCGCACGATGCTGTCGGGTTTGTTGGCCGAGATATCCTCGATCTCCATCCCGCCTTCGCCGGATGCAACAATCATCACCCGCTGGCTGGAGCGGTCCAGCACAAAGCCCAAGTAAATCTCGCGATCAATCGGCACGCCTGCTTCGACATAGACGCGGTAGATGCCTTTGCCTTCGGGGCCCGTCTGATGCGTCACCAGCTTGCGGCCAAACATCTCTTCGCAGGCAGCTTGGATCTCGGTGTCGGACGAGCAAAGCTTGACGCCGCCCGCCTTGCCGCGACCACCGGCATGAACCTGCGCTTTGACCACCCATTTCTCGCCACCCAGTTCGCGGGCGCGGTATGCGGCCTGTTCGGGGCTATAGGCGATGGCACCGGGCGGCACCTCGACGCCGAAACCGGACAGGATGTCCTTGGCTTGATATTCGTGAATGTCCATTGTCTCACCTCACGCTGCGAGTGCTTCGGAGTAGCGGTTGCGAAGAAGGGTCTCGATCTCGGTCAGATCAATTTGAGCGCCGAGATCGTTCAGGGCCTGACCAAACCGCAGGGTGATGTCCGAGATTGCATGTTCAGACAGTAGGTTCAGAATGCCGATGCGTACCTGAACCGGTTCCGACAGGGTAGGCCAGATACCGAACCCCTTTGCTCGGCACGCTTGCACCAATTCCATCTCGCGCCCCTTGTAGGCAGGCGGCAAATCCAGAACCAACAGGCTCGTCATGTCCGAGGTGACATCGCAGCCCATCACGGTGACGGCCTCGCGCAGGATCGCTTCGTGCCGGGTGTATTCTGCGGCGCGGTTTGCAACGCCGGTTTCCAACGCGATCCGCAAAGCTTCGTGAAACGCGGCTACGGCATAGCCTGAGTGGGTGCGGTGATAGGTGCCTTTCTCGGCATCATGCCCGTCGATAATGGCCCAGTGACGAGCTTCCAGGACCGGATGGTGCGCATAGGTCCGGGCACCGGTTGTTTTGAGCACGTCGACGTAGCGATCCGAAAAACTCACCGGAGCATAAGTCAACGGCAGGCAAGCCACGCCCTTTTGCGGACAAGACGCCCAACCGACGATGCCGGGGTAGTCGTCGATGGCAAAGTCCGAAACACCCAGCGACGACACCGCGTCGACCAGGCCCATGGCACCGGTTGCTTGGCAAGCATCCGACAGTGCGCAGATGTCGTTGATCCGGCCCGATCCGGTTTCCCAATGCGCCATGAAAGCCCATTTCGGTTTGTGTTCGGTCAGGGCAGCCTCAATCACGTCGCGGGTCACTGATGTACCGTGTGGCACGTCGATGGTCACGACCGATGCGGACTGCGGATTCATCGGATCGGCGGCCAGTTCTTCGGCGGTGGCGGCTTTCATCCGCAAGGTCTGACCGTCGATGCCCGAAAAGGTGCCATTGACGAAGGCCACGACCGTGTCGCCCGGCTGAACGGCGCTGAACATCGCGTCCAACCCGCTCCACCCGGTTCCGGCAACGCCGAAGGTGTAGGTGTTCGTCGTACCCCACAGGGTGCGCAACATGTACTTGCATTCGATCATACCCCGGAGAACGTCGGCCTGCATGTGGTCGGCCAGACCAGCACCGGCAAACCGGGCAAGGACACGGGTGTCGGTCTGGCCGGGGCCGGGACCTGCGGCAATCGTCTCGGGGATGTCGAGACGGGGAAAGGCAGTTTGCGCGTTCATCAAATAACCTCAGCTTCCAGCCCCCGATCTGGGGGTGTGTGATCGTTGAGATGAGCAAAAACCCGATTGAGTTTTCTCACAACGCCCGTTAATCCTGCTTTTGGGTAGCTAAATGGGTGGTAAAATACCTATACTTTAGTGCAAGAATACAAACGTATACCAAAGTAAAGCCTACCTAAATGGGCAGTAAATTTGAAATTGAGCTGTAAATGCAAGATCTTGCCGCACCTGCAAAGCCAATCGACGTGATGCTGGCCAACAGCAATCCACTGGTTCTGTCCGCCATGTCCGAGATTTTTGACCGCGATCCGCGATTCTCGCTGGTGGCAACATCCGCCACCGCCGAGGGGTTTCTCGGCACGGTGATGCGCGTGCCGGTTCAAGTCGGCATCATCGACTGGGATCTTCCGGTTTTGGGTGCCGCCAAGCTGATCGAGGTTCTGCGTGACCAGCTCAACGCGCCTCGGTTGGTGGTCTACGGCGATGGCAACGGCGATCTGCCGCGTTTGGCGATGACTGCGGGGGCAGCGGGATTTGCAGATCGGGCCGGCGAAGTCGAGGGACTTCTGGCCACCTGCGCTGACGTGGCGACGGGCAAAATGGTGTTCCCCTACATCGACGTGCGAGAGCTGCAAAAAGACCCGATCCACAGCCTGTCCAGACGCGAACGTGCGATGCTTGAGGCGCTGTCCAAAGGGCTGACAAATCGCGAGCTGTCGAAAGAGCTGGGGATCACCATCAACACGGTCAAATTCCACCTCTCGAACCTCTTCGAAAAACTCTCGGTTAAGAACCGGGCGCAGGCCATAGCGTTCTACTATTCCTCGCGCCTTCCGGGGGAGAAATCCGACCCTGAATAACCGAGGAATCATGTTTCAAATGTATGCAATTGTGCGCAATAAAATTTCTTGACAGCGCGTGATTCTCGCTCCTTTTGTGGCCGTTACGTCCACTGACCAGACAAAAAAGGAGCGGTCACAGATGAGTTTTCTCCCCATCGAACAAGCCCCGGCACGGCTTAATCGCAGCGAATTGGCCATTCCCGGCTCTCAGCCACAAATGTTTGAAAAAGCTGCGAAATCAGACGTCGATGTGATCTTCCTCGACCTCGAAGACGCGGTTGCGCCGGACGAGAAGGAACAGGCGCGTAAGAACATCATCGCGGCCCTCAATGACATTGATTGGGGCACCAAGACGATGTCGGTACGCATAAACGGATTGGACACCCACTACATGTATCGCGATGTGGTGGACGTGGTTGAACAGGCCGACGAACGGCTCGATCTGATCATGATCCCCAAGGTCGGAACAGCGGCTGATGTCTATGCTGTCGACATGCTGGTTACCCAGATTGAGGACGCCAAAGGCCTCAAAAAACGGATCGGTTTCGAGCACATAATCGAGACCGCTTTGGGCATGCAAAATGTCAGCGAAATTGCGGCCGCATCCAAGCGCAATGAGAGCCTTCATTTCGGGGTCGCCGACTATGCCGCCAGCACCCGTGCGCGCACTACGATCATCGGGGGTGTGAACCCGGATTATTCGGTCCTGACGGACCCGATGGACGACGGCGCGCGCATGACCCATTGGGGGGATATGTGGCACTATGCGCTGGCTCGGATGGTGGTCGCCGCTCGGGCGAATGGGCTGCGTCCGATAGATGGCCCGTTTGGTGATTTTCAGGATCCCGAAGGATACAAGGCCGCTGCCAAACGTGCGGCAGTTCTGGGGTGTGAAGGCAAGTGGGCAATCCATCCCAGCCAGATTGCACTTGCGAACGAGGTTATGTCGCCCAGTGAAGCCGAAGTCACCAAAGCGCAGCGCATTCTTGAGGCCATGGCCGATGCCGAGGCTGCAGGGAAGGGGGCGGTGTCTCTGGACGGTCGGTTGATCGACTATGCCTCGATCCGTCAGGCTGAGGTTTTGGTCGAGAAAGCACGCCAAATCTCAGGTGCTTAAGTCAATTCCGCCGGTGCCCAAGTGTGAGTTGGGCGCCGGTGATTTGCAATTTGAATTAGGCCGCTGGCTCTGCATAGTGATCCAAAGCGAAGCCTTGGAGGTTAGACATGACCAGCGGTGGTGATCCCTTTTTTCAACCTGTGTCCGCAATGGATTTGCCACGGTTTGCGGGTGTGCCGACGTTCATGCGCTTGCCGCACCTGACGCCGGACCACGAACGCTATGCGGACGTGCAATTGGGGCTGGTCGGAGTGCCCCGGGACGGCGGAACGACAAACCGTGCAGGCGCACGTCATGGGCCACGTCAGCTTCGCGACTACTCGTCGATGATCCGTGCCATGAATGCAGCCACCGGAGTTAACCCCTTTGCGTCCGTCAATTGTGCTGATCTGGGCGATGTGCCGCCAAACCCAATCGACATTCACGACAGTCTGGAGAGGATCACCAACTTTTACAAGGGACTGAAAAACAACAAAATAACTCCAATGACAGCGGGCGGGGACCATCTGTCGACATTGCCTATCTTGCGGGCTTTAGCCGATGGAGACCCAGTTGGGTTGATCCAGTTCGACAGTCACACAGACCTGTTTGATAGCTATTTTGGCGGCAACAAATTCACCCACGGCACCCCGTTCCGACGTGCCATTGAAGAGGGGTTGGTGGATCCAAAACGGTTCATTCAGATCGGAATTCGTGGCACTGCCTACAACACCGAGGATGTGGAGTGGGGCATCGAACAGGGCGTCCGGATCATCCGGATCGAAGAGCTTTTCGAGCGGGGCATAGCAGATGTCATGTTGGAAGCTCGGGAAATTCTAGGCGCAAAGCCGGTATACTGTACCTACGACATTGACTTTGTGGACCCGACTTTCGCTCCGGGTACGGGGACTCCTGAAATTGGCGGACCCAACAGTTTTCAGGCCCAACAAGTCATTCGCGAATTGGCAGGGCTGAACCTGATAGGTGCTGATCTGGTTGAGGTTTCGCCGCCTTTTGACAGTGGTGGTGGTACAGCTTGGTTGGGTATTTCACTCATGTTCGAGCTGATGTGCGTCCTGTCACAAGCTATTGTCAATCGATCCAACTAGAACGCGTCCGGCAATTCAATTGAAGCCTGTCAAATTCGGTACCCAATCTTGACCGCACGGCATTGCAGATGGATCGGCTTGCCAAGGTCGCGTTTTTTGCTCAAATGCTGAGAAAACGCGTTGCTCTCTGTGAGGTCGATTTGACTGACATTCCTATGCCACCTCGCTTCGAACCTCCAATCTGGTTGCGATCACCAGTTGTGCAATCTGCGTTGGCCAGTGCAAAGTTTCGAAAACTCGGGGCGTCTGCGCTGGAGTCTGCGGCCCAGCACCACGTACTGTCGGGATCTTCTGGCGCGCGCACGTCTTGTCTTTTTTCACAGCATCCGAGCGAAAAGGGATTGGTTGTTGTTTTGCATGGTTGGCTAGGATCCGTGCAGTCAGCTTATGTCGTCGCAACGGCTAAATTTCTTTTTCAACAGGGGTTTAGCGTTTGTCGAGTAAACCTACTCGAGCATGGTGACGCTGTAGAGCTGAATCCCGGGTTCCATCATGCCGCTCAGGATGTGGATCTATTTGATGTCATTTCACAAGTTGCAGGCTGGGCAAAAAACGATGTGTCGCTGATCGGATATTCTTTAGGCGGCAATTTCGCACTGCGCATCGCACGCCGTTTGAAGGCGCAACCCATTCCCAATTTGCATCATGTGTTCGCTATCAGCCCGGTGATCGATCCCGTGTCTTCCAGCCCGATGATCGATGCTCATCCGCTCATGCGGGCCTATTTTTCACGCAAACTCAAGCGGTGGCTCCGACAAAAGAACGCCGCTTTCCCGGATCGGTACAGAATAGATGATGTTTTGGGACGGGACAGTGTGCTTGGCATGTCCGAGTTGATCATTCCGAACTGGACCGAGTTCGAAAACCTGACCGACTATTTTTTGGCCTACCGTCTTGATCGAAGCGATTTGATCGATTGCCCCGCAGATCTGACTTTGTTTGGTGCGTTGGACGATCCGGTTGTAAGGGGTGACGATATTGCCGCCATGTCGGGCGATGGGATTGAGGTTTGGATGTCGTCCAGAGGCGGACATAATGGATTCTTTGATGCAGTCACTGGCCCCACTTTTTATGACCGGCATATTTTTAGGGTACTTTCAGCACGCACGTGAGCTTCTGTTCAGTCATGTACAAATTTCATAGAGGCCACTTTCGTTAGTATCTTGCCGAATCCAATCTGTTTCGGAATGGTGCCACCCAACGTTTAGCGCGAGGAACGCATGACACTTCGAATTCAGGAACCGGCACGCGAGATTGATGTCATCCACGAAACCGACGTTCTGGTCGTGGGCTCTGGTCCTGGTGGCCTTCCAGCGGCCCTAGCCGCTGCGCGCGCCGGGGTCGAAGTTTGCCTGGTCGAACGCTTTGGCTGTTTTGGTGGCAACCTGACGGTTGTGGGCGTCGAGGGGATGCATTGGTATCGCCATGAAGAGACGGTTGAATCCAATGGCATCGCGCGCGAGTTTGAAGAGCGCGCCAAGGAGATGGGCGCCGCCGTCCCCGAAAGTCAGTCGCTGAGCTATGAGATCGACAGCGAAGGGTTCAAGCTTGTGGCCGACAAGATGGTTCAGGATGAACCTAACATCCGACCAATGCTGCACCGGCAATTCGTGGCGCCGATCATGGAAGGCAACGCGATCATTGGCGTCATCACCGAATCCAAAGCCGGGCGCGAGGCGATCCTGGCCAAGCGGGTGATTGACGCCACCGGTGACGCGGATGTGCTCGAGCGGGCAGGAGCACCGACCTACAAAACCCCAAAAGAGGACATGATGGCGGCCTCTGTGATGTTCCACGTCGCAGGTGTCGACAAGCAGAAATTCATGGACGGGATCAAGTCCGATCCGCAGACCTATGCCGATTGGGGCGGCGGTGGCGAATGGAACATCGAGACGTCTGGCAAAGAGGACGAGATGTTCTCGCCCTTCCTGAAAAAACCATTCGAGCAGGCGATCAAAGACGGGTTGATCCCACCGCATCTCAACACCATCGCGGGCACCTGGGGCGCGGTGCATGACACGGGCGAGCTGACCTACATGAACCTCATCCACATGGATGATTGCGATGGGACCGACCCAGATAGCCTGACCACATACGAGATCGAAGGCCGCCGTCAGGCCATGCTCGCGATCGAGGCGCTGCGCCGCTACACACCCGGCTGCGAAGGCATTCGATTGCGCAACTTCGGCATGTCCTTGGGTGTGCGAGACACGCGCAAAGTCGACTGTCAGTACAACATGAGCAGCCTGGACGTGCGCGAGCAGGGTAGGTTCGAGGATTCGGTGGGCATCTTCCCGGAATTCATCGACGGCTATGGCATCCTGATCCTGCCCACCACCGGACGCTATTTCCAGATTCCCTATCGCAACCTGTTGCCCAAGAAGGTTGAAAACCTTCTGGTTGCAGGTCGTGCCACGGGCGGGGATCGCGACAGCCATGCGGCCACGCGTAACATGGCGTGCTGTGCGGTGACGGGCCAAGCGGCAGGGATTGCGGCGGCGATTTCGATCAAACAGCAGAACCAGCCGCTGTTACAAGTTGACCCGCTGTTGATCCAGAAAGAGCTGGAACGTCAGGGTGGGCGCCACCACTGATCAGGGCTGCAGGATCGCGCTTTCCCATTCCTTCAGAAAGCTGCGTTTCTTGAACCGGTCCAGATAGACCAACAGGCCGGGTCCCATTCGGATCCGGCGCAGGCTGGCGTCAGCCTCGCCCCGGTTCTGATTGATCGGGGTGAAGGGGTAACTTTCCAATGGGGTTTCGGACCAGGCGACCTCCAGCAGGTGGTCGATGAACCGACCCGCCAATTCCGGTTGCTCTGAAGCAGCAGGGATCAGCGCGGTGCGCAGCATGACCGTGGTGAAATCGGCAGGCAGAACCACCTCGAACCGGGTCAGATCCTCGCGTGCTTTGGCGTAGCTGCCCAAGACGTTATAGGCCACCGCAAGTTCACCGCTGGCCACGTCGTCAATCATTTGGGACGAGCAACAATAGAGCCGCGCATCCAGCCCCCCCATAACTTCGGTCAGGCGCCAGAAGGTTTCGGACGTGCGGGCGTCTTGCGTGGCAAAGAGATAACCCAGACCCGAGGCACGCAGGTCATATGTGCCGATCCGGCCCCGGAACCGCTCGGGGTGTTGGCGCAAAATGGCGATCAGGTCCTGCCGTGTTTGCGGCATGTCCAGCCCATCAAAGGCCGAGCGGGACAAAACGATGGCCGCAGGTTCTTGGGTAAAGGCAAAAAGGTTGTCCCGCCATCTGGCCCAGGTCGAGCAAAGTGTCGGTTGCAGCCGACTGATGCCTGCGCGTTCTCCCGTCGTTTGCCAGCTTGGTCTGCAGATCCATGGCAGACGAAATGGCCACGTCAAAAACGGCGCCTTCCTGGTTCAGAGCCAGCATGAGCTGGGTTGAACTGGCCACGGTGTAATCCACTGCCACGTCCGGGTTCTGGTCCAGAAACTTGGTGATGGCGGGCGAGAAGACGGGGATGTCGCCCGTGGAAATCACTCGGACAACTTCGGTGGCATCCGAGGGTCCAAAGCGGGCGTGGTCTTCGACCTCGAACCCGGCGGCCCGGATGGGCGCGATCAAGAGGGCAAGGGCAAGGACAAGGTAACGCATCCGCCGGTTCCTTTAGGAGTGTTGGTGATGGACAGGGTGCCGTTGTGGGCGCGCGTGACTTCATCCACGATGGTCAGCCCAAGGCCCGAACCGACGATCCCTTCAACGTTGGTTCCGCGGGCAAAGCGCTTGGTCAGCTCGGCAATATCGCCTGGGGGAAAGCCCGCCCCGCCGTCGCGCACGTTTAAAGTGGCTTGGGTGTTTGTAGCGGCGACCGTGACTTCGATCTCTCCCTCCGTCGGCGAATATTTGATCGCGTTGTCCAGCAGGTTACGCAGAGCGTTCTGCAGCAGGATCTGGTCCCCGAGGATCAACACCGGAGCGGGCGCGTCACAGATCATCGTGATGTCCCGTAAATCGGCCAGCGGCCCCAACCTGTGAACCATCTCACGGGCTAAAGCAGACAGGTCGATCTCTTCCTGCTCCAGATGGTCGGTGCGAAAGGTGACCATCGCATGATCCAACAGTTGCCCGGCCGCCCGGCTGCTATCGTCGATGGCGCGGATCATCTCGCGCAGGCTGGCGCGATTTTCATCCCGCTCCACTCGATGGAGCGTATTTTCCGCGTGGGTGCGCACCGTGGCCAGTGGCGTTCTGATCCGATGCGCGGCTTCGGCGATGAAATCCTCGGATCGGGACAGCGATGTCTTGAGGCGGTCCATAAAATTGTTGAGCGCGCCCACCAAGGGCACCATTTCGGCAGGTACCGGGGCAGCCACTGGCCGCAAATCCTGTGGCCCCCTGCGAGAGACCGAAGCTGCGAGCCGCTGCAACGGGCCAATGGCAGATCGCGCCGCCAGATAGGCCATCAAGGCGGTTAACAGAAAGAACCCCAACCCCAAAGCGGCCGCATTCTGTGAAATCCGGTTGAGCGTGGCAATCTGCCCATTCCGGGTCTGCGCGACCGAAGCGGTCAATGTCACCAACCGACCGTCGGACACCAACAGACGGGCGGCGCTGATGATACGGATATCTTCGCCTTGGTAGGCAACTGTTTCAAACAGCGGGCGCTCGGGAGCAGGCGTTCCGATCTGTGGCAGGTCCTCGTATCCAGTCAGGAATGTCTGATCGGAATAGACCGCATAGAACACCCGGTCATCGCTCAGGTTGCCCAACATGGAGAAGGCAGAATACGGCAGGTCGAGCGTCAATTCCCCCTGTTGCACGGCGGCCGTGTCCAGAATGGCCGTGACCGAGGCATTCAGAATGTTGTCCTGGCTTTCCTCGGCCAATTGACGTGCAAAGCCCTGAACCACGAAGAACAGGATCACGGCCAGAACCGCCGCGCCCGCCAGAAGCAGGGCAATCAACTGGCGCAGGATCGAGCCGCGTTTGTTGATTGCCGCTGTCATGAGATGGACAGCCGATAACCAAGGCCGCGTACGGTGACGATTTGCGCGCGAGTGCCGGTCAGGTGGCGACGCAGACGACCCACGTAGACCTCGATCGCGTTTTCGCTGACGTCATCGTCATAGGAGAACAGCCGATCGACCAGCTTGGATTTCGAAAAAATCTGCTCGGGTGCACCGGCAAAAACCTCGAACAATCGCAATTCGCGGTTTCGCAAATGGATGGTTTTGCCGCCAATCGACAGGGTGCCAGCCAGCGAATCAAACAAGACATCACCGAGCGTGAGCTGATTCCGCGCCGCCCCTCCCCGACGTCTGAGTACCGCGCGGCAGCGCGCCTGAAGCTCGGAAAAGTCGAAGGGTTTGGTGATGTAGTCATCTGCGCCCAGGTCCAGAACACCGACTCGATCCGATACTTCGGAACGTGCCGTCAGCACGATCACCGGCGTCGCATCCGCCTTGAGTCGGTGTTGTTCCAGAAAGGTCCTGCCGTCCCCATCAGGCAACATAATATCCAGTAAAATCAGATCATAAGACGTGGTGTCCTTGAACGCGGTCGCATCTTCCAGACAGGGGGCATGATCGACTACATGACCCTCGATCGACAGGCGGTCGAGGATGGCACGCGCCAATTGCTCGTTGTCTTCGACCAGAAGGAACCGCATCCATATTGCCTTTCGTCGTCCGGTGTCAGGTTAGTGTCAGTTTCATGAGCTTTCCTTATCAAAAGGGCGGCAAGAGGGGCCGCTGTCAACCGTGGAGGAACCTCATGAAGACGATGAACCTGGGCCGTCGCGCCCTGATGATTGCGGCTGCGGCCGCGTTGAGCGTTGGTGCGCCTGTGGCCTCCAGCGCGGAACCTGTTGTGGACGCGATCCACTTTCTGATCCCGGGTGGTGCCGGTGGCGGTTGGGACGGCACTGCGCGTGGTACGGGCGAAGCGCTGACCGGTTCGGGTCTGGTTGGAACGGCCAGCTATGAAAACATGTCGGGCGGCGGTGGCGGCAAGGCCATCGGGTTCCTGATCGAAAACGCTGACAGCAACCACGGCACGTTGATGGTCAATCTCGACCCCCATCGTTATCCGCTCGCTGACCGGCGTGTTCCCGCACAATTTCCGTGATCTGACGCTGGTGTCCGGCACCATTGGTGACTACGCCGCTCTGGTCGTGGGCAAGGACAGCCCGATCAACTCGATGAGCGATCTGATGGCGGCCTATGACGCTGAACCATCAAAAACCGCCATCGGTGGCGGCTCGGTTCCTGGCGGTATGGACCATCTGGTTGCGGCCATGGTGATGGAAGCGGCGGGCAAGGATGCGCTTGGTGTCAAATACATTCCGTATGACGCGGGTGGCAAAGCCATGGCAGCGCTGCTTTCGGGCGAGATCGCTGCGCTGTCGACCGGCTTTTCCGAAGCGGTCGATCTTGCGAATGCGGGCGAGGTGAAAATCATCGGTGTGACCTCGGATGAGCGTGTTGCAGCGGCTCCTGATGCCATGACCATGAAAGAGCAGGGCATCGACACGACATTCGTGAACTGGCGCGGCTTCTTTGGTGCGCCCGGACTGCCCGCAGACAAGCTGGCCATGTATCAGGACGTCATCGCCAAGATGTATGAAACCGAGCAATGGGCCGAAGTGCGCGATCGCAACGGTTGGGTGGACATTCACAACTCGGGTGATGACTTCCTGGCGTTCCTTGAGGCACAGGAAAAGGCCATCGGTGATCTGATGAAGAAGCTCGGCTTCCTCTGATACCTTTCGCGGTCGGGCGCCATGTCGCCCGACCGTTTTCAATTCTTGGAGGGTGCAATGGCTTTAGACCGCTGGATTGCATTGATACTGCTCGGGATTTGCGTGGCTTATGGCTATGCCGCCTGGTTCACGATGGATGCGCAACTTGCACCGTTCATGCGACGCAACCCGATCTGGCCCAGCACCTTCCCCAAGGTTCTGTCCATTCTCGGCATTGCCATGTCGTTGATCATCCTGCTTGGTCTGGAAAAAAGCGAGCAAAAGATCGGTGATATCGATTACCGGCGGCTTGGGGACTATCACCTTGGACAGGCGCTGTTCCTGCTTGCCCTCATGGTCGTCTATGCGCTGTTGCTGCGTCCGGCTAGCTTTCTCTTTTCGACTTCGGCGTTCCTGATCCTTGGGTCTTTCATCTTAGGCGAACGCAAGTGGCATGTGATGGTTCCCATAGCGGTTATCGCAACCCTGTTCGTCTGGTACCTCGTGCAGCAAGTGCTTGGCATCTACATGCGCCCATTGCCCGGATTTATTGGAGGCTGATATGCTCGAAGGACTGCTGATTGGTCTTCAAACGGCCTTTTCCCTTCAAAACCTGCTGATGGTGATCGGTGGGTGTCTGATCGGGACATTCATCGGCATGCTGCCTGGACTGGGGCCGATGTCGATCATCGCCATCATGATCCCGGTTGCGATCTCGCTTGGCGATCCATCTGCTGCGCTGATCCTTCTTGCCGGGGTTTACTACGGCGCGATTTTCGGCGGTTCGACCTCATCGATCCTGTTGAACGCGCCGGGGGTTGCAGGAACTGTTGCCAGCAGCTTTGACGGCTATCCAATGGCCCGACAGGGTAAAGCGGGCAAGGCGCTGACAATTGCTGCAATCGCCAGTTTCTCAGGCGGGTTCATTGGTGCGTTGCTGTTGATGATCTTTGCTCCGGCTCTGTCATCGGTGGCGCTGCTGTTCCATTCGGCCGAGTATTTTGCGCTGATGGTAGTCGGCCTGTCTGCGATCGCGGCCTTTGCCGGGACTGGTCAGGTGGCCAAGGCGCTGTTGATGACCCTGCTCGGTCTGATCATGGCAACTGTTGGCGAAGGTGCATTGTTCAATATGCCTCGCTTCACGATGGGGATCATGGATCTGCAATCGGGTTTCGGCTTCATCACGTTGGCCATGGCCATGTTTGCCTTGCCCGAAGCACTGTTCCTTGTGCTCAAGCCCAAGAATCTTTCCGGTGACAATAGTGGAGAGATCAAGGACCTGCGCATCAGCAGATCCGAGGCCAAAGCAATCGCGCCAGTCATTGGTCGCCAATCGCTACAGGGTTTCTTTATCGGAGTTCTGCCTGGTGCGGGTGCAACGATTGCCAGCTTTCTGGGCTATGCGGTTGAACGCAACATTGCCACCAAGGAAGAACAGGACGAGTTCGGTAAGGGCTCGATCAAGGGACTTGCTGCGCCTGAGACTGCGAACAATGCGGCCTGCACCGGATCATTTGTGCCCTTGCTGACACTGGGCATTCCCGGTTCTGGAACCACGGCCATTCTGTTAGGTGCGCTGCTGGCGCTGAACGTCACGCCTGGCCCACGTCTGATGATCGATGAGCCACAGATTTTCTGGGCGGTGATCATGTCGATGTTCATCGGCAACCTGATCCTTTTGATCCTGAACCTGCCGCTGATCCCTTACATTGCTAAGGTGCTGTCGGTTCCGCGCAACTACCTGATCCCGTTCATTTTGTTCTTCACCCTGATGGGGGCTTACATCGGTCAGAACAATGCCACGGAGCTGTTGCTGCTGGTTGCTTTCGGGATCTGCGCAACCGCATTGAAGTTCGCCGACTATCCACTTGCACCCCTGCTGATCGGTTTCATTCTGGGTGGCATGCTCGAGGATAACTTTTCGCGCTCTATGCAGCTCTATGATGGGATCGGCTTCATTTGGGAGCGTCCAATGACGCTTGGTCTGTTGGTGATCGCAGTGATCCTGGTGCTACTGCCCAGCTACCGCGCTCGTCGCGCAAGGGCGCGCCAGCAGGGCGTTGCGGATGGAGATTAATCCATCCCTTCGGTGATAAAGATCTGAGCCTCACATGCACCGTCGCGCCGTTCCCGCGCGGCGGTGTAGTCGTCTGAGTTGTAGCAGGCCAGCGCTTGTTCCATGCTCTCAAACTCGATCACCACATGGCGGGCCCATTCGGGGCCTTCGACGGTTTCGGTTCGGCCGCCACGGGCCAAAAACCGAGCGCCGTGATTTTGGAACGCAGCAGGGGCCACGGCTTGGTATCCGGCGTAGCGGTCGGGGTCAGTTACGGTGACCTGGGCGATCCAATAGGCTTTGGGCATCGCTCTATTCCTCTTCTTGCGCCAGCAGGCGTTTGGCGATTGTGGATGCATCGTCGATATGGGCGTGAACCGCGTCGCGAGCCAGCTTCGGGTTGCCGTCTGCGATCGCGTTGCAGATTGCCGTCATATGCCCCAGCCCGGGTTTCTTGCGATCCGCGGTGGACAGCGTCATGACCCGCAACCGGCTAATACGCCCATTCAAGCGATTGACAACTTCCCATGCGATGCTGTGTCCGGCGCCAGTAAAGATGACTTCATAGAACTGCGCCGTCGCCTTGAACAAAGCACGTGGGGAGCCGTCGTCAAAAGCCCTTTCCAGATTGGCGAGAGCCGCCTTCAACGCCTTGCGGGTTTTCTTGTCACCAAGTTCTGCGCAGGCCATGGCCGCAGCAGATTCCAACATTCGGCGAATGTCATAAATCTGGCGGGCATCGTCCCAGTCCAAAGTGGCCACGATCGGCCCTTTATTTGGCAAGATTTCCACCAAACCTTCGGCCTCAAGATAACGAATGGTCTCGCGCACGACTGTCCGGCTGACGCCCAGCTGATCACACAAGGGGCGCTCGACCAGACGTTGCCCCGGTTCAAAATGCCCCTCGATAATCGCTTCTCGCATTTTCTCCTGCACGATTTCGCGCAGGGTGACAGGGGTGTGCTCGATCTTGAGGTCGGGAAGGCCGGTTTTGGTCATGGTAAATCTCTAACAATCTGTAGCACGTGGAACAAGGTCATCTTGACGTATGGTATAATGGTATACCATATTCTTGCCAACGACTCATTCATTGCTTCAGGTGCCCCAATGCCCGCAGAAATTCGCAAGACACAGCTGTTTGTCGAAAACACCCTGATCGAGGGGGGCAAGGCTGCTGCTACGCCGCTCAAGATGATTGCCGCAATTGCCGTGATCCGGAACCCATGGGCTGGGCAGGGCTTTGTTGACGACCTGAAACCCGGCATCCTGGATTGTGCGCCTGGTTTGGGTGAGCTGCTGACAGAGATGGTCATCGACACCGCCGGTGGTGGTGACAAGGTCGAAGGTTACGGCAAATCCGGTATCGTCGGTGTGAATGGCGAGGTCGAGCATGTCTCGGGCCTGATCCACACCTTGCGCTTTGGCAATCACTTCCGTGAGGCGGTTGGCGCCAAAAGCTACCTGTCCTTCTGCAACACGCGCGGTCCCGCTAACGCACCGCTGCTGATCCCGTTGATGGACAAGAACGATGCTGGCCGTCGCTCGCACTATCTCACCATCCAGACCTCGGTTGCGGATGCGCCGGGGCCGGATGAGATTGTGATCGCGCTTGGTGCCAGCATCGGCGGGCGTCCGCATCACCGCATTGGTGACCGCTATCAGGACCTCAAGGATCTGGGCCATGACGTTGACAACCCTGCAGCTGTCTAAGCCATACGGCCAAGTCGCCTATCGCGCGGCGGGGCAGGGCGAACCGGTGGTGCTGATCCACGGGGTCGGCATGCAATCGGCCGCGTGGGGTCCACAGATTGATGCCTTGTCTGCCACCCATCGCGTGATTGCAGTGGATATGCCGGGGCATGGGGGCAGTGATCCCTTGCATGATACAGCAGAGCTGCCTGATTTTGTGGCCTGGGCCAGCGCAGTCCTAGCGGCTTTGGACATTGGCCCGGTCAATTTGGCAGGCCATTCGATGGGTGCGCTGATTGCCGGTGGCATGGCCATTGAACATCCTGACCAAGTGAAGCGGGTGGCTGTGGTGAACGGGGTGTACCGTCGCCCTGTCGATGCGCGGCAAGCGGTCGAGGCGCGGGCTGCTGAAATCCTTAACGGGCCAGTTGATCTTGAGACGCCATTGAACCGCTGGTTTGCTCCACATCAGAAAGCGGCTCGGGATCAGGTGGCCGGATGGCTGAAAGAGGTCGATCAAGGCGGCTATGCAACGGCTTACGGAGCTTTCGCGCGTGGCGATGACACCTATGTGGATGGGTGGCCCAATGTGGCTTGCCCTATGCTCGCGCTGACTGGCGATGGTGATCCGAACTCCACGCCCGAGATGTCTCAGGCGATGGCAGATGCAGCACAGGATGGTGAGGCGGTGATCATCGAAGACCATCGGCATATGGTGAATCTAACCGCGCCAGATGTTGTTACTGATATCCTGCAAGCATGGTTGGCCCGTCCAGCCACGGAAAGGAGCCCGGAATGACCACGATTGACCCGCGCGCTTTGCGCAATGCCTTTGGCACGTTCATGACCGGGGTGACGGTGGTGACGTCGCACGATGGTGAGGGAAACCCGCTGGGGTTCACCGCCAATTCATTCACCTCGGTCTCACTCGATCCGCCGTTGGTTCTGGTCTGTCTGGCGAACTCCTCGCAGAACTATGATGCACTCACACAGGCCAAGGGGTTTGCGGTCAACGTGCTGTCTGAGGGGCAAAAGGATGTGTCGAACACATTTGCCCGCCCGGTCGAGGATCGCTTTGAAGCGGTGAACTGGACCAACGGCCCACATGGTTCGCCCGTGTTTGACGATGTGTCGGCTTGGTTCGACTGCTCGATGCATCAGACAGTGCCCGCAGGGGACCATGTCATCCTGATTGGCAAGGTCGAAGCCTTTGACACCAGTACTGCACCCGGTCTGGGATACTCTCGCGGGGCCTATGTCACCCCGGCGGCCGAGGCCGAGGCGCTGCGGCGTGGGGCAAAGTTGATCGTAAGCGCGCTCATCTCGCGTGGCGAAGAGGTCTTGATGGTCGACGATGGGCTGGGCGGTGTGACGCTGCCGCAAATGCATGTAGGTGCCGACGGGGCCACCGCGGCCCTGAACCGGTTGATTGTGGATGCTGGCATCCCGGCTGATCCGGGTTTCATCTATTCCGTTTTCGAAGATGGTGCGCGCGAACACCAGCATATCTCGTTTCTGTGCCAAGCGGACGAAGGCGCCCCCAAAAAGGGCAGTTTTACAAGTTTGAGCAAATCAACCTTGATGGATGTGGCCGATCCGGCGCTTCGCATCATGCTTGAACGCTTTGCCGGGGAAAACCGGCTTGGCAACTACGGGATCTATTTTGGCGATCAAATCAGCGGCAAAGTCCGCCCGATCATGTCAGGGAGTTGAGGCATGAAGTTTTCACTGTTTGCGCATATGGAGCGGATTTCTCCAGAACAGGACCAAAAGCAGCTGTATGATGAGTTCATCGAGCTGTGCAAAATCGCTGACGAGGGCGGGATGCATGCGGTTTGGACGGGGGAACATCATGGGATGAATTTCACCATCTCGCCCAATCCGTTTCTGAACCTGATCGACGTGGCGAACAAAACCAAGAACGTGCGCCTTGGCACCGGCACCGTGATTGCGCCGTTCTGGCACCCAATCCGGTTGGCGGGTGAGGCGGCGATGACCGACATCATCACCAACGGTCGTCTGGACCTTGGAATTGCGCGGGGGGCGTATTCTTATGAATACGAACGCATGATGCCGGGTATGGACGCCTGGGAAGCAGGTCAACGTATGCGCGAGCTGATCCCGGCCGTGCAAAAGCTGTGGGAGGGCGATTATGCCCAAGAGGGAGAGTTTTATTCCTTCCCTTCGACCACGTCTTCTCCCTGCCAGTGCAGGAGAACGGCCCGCCGATCTGGGTTGCGGCGCGTGATCCGAACAGCCACGAGTTTGCGGTGTCCAATGGCTGCAACGTGCAGGTGACACCGCTGTGGCAAGGTGATGGTGAAATCGAAAGTTTGATGGTCAAATTCAACGACGCCTGCGACAAATTCCCCGAACGCCCGCGCCCGAAAATCATGCTGCTCTTGCACACCTATGTGGCCGATAGCCCAGAGGATGTGAAACTGGGCGCGGAAGAGCTGAACCGTTTCTACAACTACTTTGGTGCGTGGTTCAAAAACGAACGTCCTGTCGAGCAGGGCCTAATCAAGACGCTGAGCGATGATGAAATGGCGGCCCATCCGTTCTATTCGCCCGAAGCCATGGAACGTGATCTGGTGATTGGAGAACCCGCAGCGGTGATCGAGCGGCTCAAGAAGTACGAGGCATTGGGATATGATGAATATTCGTTCTGGATCGATTCAAGCATGAGTTTCGAGCGCAAGAAAGCTTCGCTCGAGCGGTTCATTTCGGACGTGATGCCCGCGTTTCAATAAGGACAGATGATGCAACAGTTTCAGCAGTATATTGACGGTGCCTTTGATTCCGGCGCGACGCAGTTCGACAGTCTTGATCCGGCGACAGGGCAGCCTTGGGCGCGGATGCCCGAGGCCAGCGTCGCGGACGTGAACCGCGCGGTCGAGGCGGCGGAACGCGCATTCCTGTCGTCTGACTGGGCGGGGATGACCGCGACTCAACGCGGCAAGCTGCTGCTGAAACTCGCCGATCTGGTTGCGGAAAACGCGCCGCGTCTAGCAGAGCTTGAAACCCGCGACACCGGCAAGATCATCCGCGAGACCAGGGCGCAGATCGCTTATGTCGCGGAATACTACCGCTATTACGCCGGGTTGGCCGACAAGATTGAAGGCGCGCATCTGCCCATCGACAAACCGGATATGGAAGTCTGGCTGCGGCGTGAACCCATAGGTGTTGTGGCTGCCGTGGTTCCATGGAACTCGCAACTGTTCCTGTCAGCGGTCAAAATCGGGCCTGCTTTGGCGGCGGGCTGCACCGTGGTGCTGAAAGCCAGCGAAGATGGCCCCGCGCCGATGCTGGAATTTGCCCGCATCTTTGATCAGGCGGGTTTTCCCAAAGGTGTGCTGAACGTCATCACCGGCGGGGCAGAGGCTGGGGCCGCTTTGACCAGCCACGCAAAAGTCGATCATGTCGCCTTTACCGGCGGGCCGGATACCGCGCGGCATATCGTGCGCAATTCGGCCGAGAACCTGGCCTCGACCTCGCTGGAGCTGGGAGGCAAGTCGCCGTTCATCGTCTTTGAGGACGCTGACATCGAAAGCGCGGTGAATGCGCAGGTGTCGGGGATTTTTGCGGCTACAGGGCAAAGCTGTGTAGCGGGATCGCGTCTGGTGATTTCGAACACGATCAAGGATGAGTTCCTTGAACGCCTCAAGGTCAAAGCCCAAGAGGTGGTGATCGGTGTGCCGGATGACATGGCGACCGAAGTGGGGCCGCTGTGTACGCTGCGCCAGCGTGAGCGGGCGATTGCGTTGATCAAGGCATCAGAACAACAAGGAGCCAAGGTGATTACCGGTGGCTCGGCTTTGGAAGGCGATGGATTCTACTTTCCGCCGACGATCATCGACTGTTCGAACGCACCCGAAGCCGACTGTATCACCAACGAGTTCTTTGGCCCAGTCTTGTCGGTTCTGTCCTTTGACACCGAAGAAGAGGCGCTTGAGATCGCCAACAACACCGCCTTCGGTCTGGCCTCGGGCGTGTTTACGAGCAGCCTAACCCGCGCGCATCGGATGATCCGGGGCATTCGCGCCGAGCATCGTCTGGGTCAACACCTATCGCGCGGTGTCCCCCATCGCGCCTTTTGGTGGACATGGGTTGAGCGGACATGGTCGCGAAGGCGGAATTCAGGCCGCGTTGGACTATACCAAGGTCAAAGCAGTGTGGCTTCGTACCTCGGATGATCCGATTCCCGATCCATTTGTGATGCGCTGAGAGCTGCCCGAAATTCGGGCATTTCCGGCAAGATCACAGAAAAACTTGCAGACTGGGTCAAATTGCGCGCCTTGAATCGGCGCGCAGTCGATTGAACGTTGCAAAGAGTTCATCTAAATGGGGGCATTCGCACACCAGTGAGATGTTGTGCGCGCCCTGACATCGGGGCCGGGGCGTTCGCCCCACACCAGCCGCAGCAGCCCGCTGCATGAGTTTCATCTTAGTCGCACGCCCCAGGAAGGGCGAGAAGGTAAGAAAAATGGTCGAAAACTCAACCCAAGATCTATTGTATACCATTGTAGACGAAGCGCCCGAACTGGCCAGCGCCTCGTTCCTACCGATCATCCGCAAGTTCGTTTCCTCGGCTGGAATCACCGTTGGCACGCCAGATATTTCGCTGGCCGCGCGCATCATTTCGGCCTTTCCCGAAAGCCTGACCGACGAACAGCGCCAGTCAAATGATCTGGCGGCACTGGGTGAGCTGGTGAAGACACCCGCCGCTAACGTCATCAAACTGCCCAACATCTCGGCTTCGGTGCCGCAGCTGGTTGCTGCCGTCGAAGAGCTGCAGGCCCAAGGTTATGCGCTGCCCAACTACCCCGAAGAGCCGCAGACCGACGCGGAAAAAGACGTTCGTGCACGTTACGACGCCATCAAAGGTTCCGCTGTGAACCCGGTTCTGCGCGAAGGCAACTCGGACCGCCGCTCTGCCCGCGCGGTCAAGAACTACGCTCAGAATAACCCGCATTCGATGGGTGCTTGGGACGCGTCGAGCCAGACCAAAGTGTCGTCGATGCCGGGCAACGATTTCTACGCAAACGAAGTGTCCGCCACCATCACCGCCGCGCAGGCGGGTGTTGCCAAGATCGAATTCGTTGGCAAAGACGGCGCCGTGACCGTTCTGAAAGACGCCTGGCCGCTAGACGAGGGCACCGTCGCTGACGCGACCTTCATGTCGGCGAAAGCTCTGAGCGCCTTCCTGGCTGCAGCCATCGAAGACACCAAGAAAGACGGCACCATGTTCTCGCTTCACATGAAAGCGACCATGATGAAAGTGTCCGACCCGATCATCTTTGGCCACGCGGTCAAGGCATGGCTGGCCCCGGTGTTCGAACAGTTCGGAGAAAAGCTGGACGCCCTGGGTGTAAACCCGAACTCTGGCATGGGTGATCTGCTGGATCGCGTCAAAGACGACGCCGAGATCATGTCCGCTATTGAGGCGGTGAATGCAGACCGTCCGGCGATGTATATGGTCGACAGCGACAAGGGCATCACCAATCTGCACGTGCCGTCGGACGTGATCATCGATGCGTCGATGCTGGCCGTGATCCGCGCAGGCGGCAAGGGCTGGGACGGCGAAGGCAAGAAGGGCGACACCAACTGTGTCATTCCCGACCGCTGCTATTCGACCGTCTATGACGAGACTATCAACTTCTTCAAAGCCAACGGTGCGCTGGACGTGACCACCGCCGGTGCCGTGGCCAACGTTGGACTGATGGCGCAAAAGGCAGAAGAATACGGCTCGCACCCGACCACGTTTGAAGCCCCCGCCGACGGCACCATCCGCATTGTTCTGGCCAATGGCGAGACGCTGCATTCGCATGAGGTTGAAGGTGGCGACATCTGGCGGTCGTGCACCGTCAAGAAGGCGCCGATCGAGAACTGGATCCAACTGGCGATGGACCGTCAGCGCTTGACCGGATCCGAGGCGATCTTCTGGCTGGACGCAAACCGTGCCCACGACGCGCAGCTGATTGCATACGTGAAGCCCGTGCTGGAAGCTGCCGGAGTTGCCGACAAGTTCCAGATCATGGCGCCACGCGAAGCAACGGCTCAGTCGTTGAAAACCATCACGGCTGGCAACGATAGCATCGCCATCACGGGCAACGTGCTGCGTGACTATCTGACCGACCTGTTCCCGATCCTGGAACTGGGCACCTCGGCCAAGATGCTGTCGATCGTCAAGCTGATGCAGGGCGGTGGCCTGTTCGAAACCGGCGCGGGTGGTTCGGCCCCCAAGCACGTGCAGCAGTTGGTTGAAGAAAACCACCTGCGGTGGGATCTCGATGGGTGAGTTCTGTGCTCTGGGTGAATCGCTGAACTTCCTGGCCGATGCACAGGGCAACGCCAAAGCAGGCGTTCTGGGCAACGCGGCCGAGGTTGCGACCCAAGGCATTCTGGACAACAACCGCAGCCCCAGCCGCAAGGTGGGTGAACCCGACAACCGCGACAGCCACTATTGGTTCGCGCGCTATTGGGCCGAAGCCTTGGCGGCGCAATCGGACGATGCCGAACTGGCGGCCGAATTTGCGGGTGTTGCCAAGGCTCTGGCCGACGGTGAAACGGCGATCCTGGGGGAACTGGCAGCAGTTCAGGGCCAGCCCGTTGATCTGGGCGGCTATTACCACACCGATCCGGTGAAAACTGCCAAGATCATGCGCCCAAGCGCGACCCTGAACGCGATCGTCGATTAATCGATTTTGCAGGGTAGAAACTTGAAACGCCCGACCAGAGTGTCGGGCGTTTCTTTTTATGGAGTACCTCGAACTGATTGAAAGAAGAATTCCAAAGCCTTGGTCGGTTCGGTCGGGTGAAACGTATCATAAAATGCCTGATCGATGATCGACGGATGAGACAGGATTTTCTGGGATAGAATTTCAAAGAACCGAGCAACGAGGAGCGCGCGATTTGGGTTGTCCTTGTAGTCCAACCGGCCAAATATCGCATATCTGTCCGTTGTGAAGGTGCTGTTTCCGTTTTCAAACTCGCACCCAGCGATCGCGTTTACATTTTCTATGATGATTTCGCGATCCCCGACGTAATAGTATATCTCACCTCGACAAAATGCATCTGCCGCATCCTTGTGGTTTTTGAAAAGGCGGACTGGGCCGCTCCAATCAACGTTTTGTTCCATTCCCATTTCGTCGGCAACTTTGACAACACTCTGTTCCTGTGCGCAGGGATTTTCACCTTTGAGAAAACGTATCAGGGCGGTGCGATCCTGGGGCATTTCCCCAAGATCCAGAAGGGCGTTGATACCTGAACTTGCGGCAGTGGTGTTCCCAACCAGCCCATATAGGAACAACAGACGATTAGGATTCGATGGATTGCGCACAGGGCATCCGTCAGAGCTCTGCTGCTGACCTCGTCCACGACCGACACCTCGGGGGGTGATGTAAGAAATACCCGTCAAATAAACCGGAGGTGAAATGATCAAACCCTTACGTCGTTCGTTTGTTATTGTGGCCGGGTCACACAAAATATCGATGACCGGTTCAACCGAACCGTTTGCTGTGCCTGTCAGGAATTCAAACCGGCTGTTCACTGATGTTTCTTGTTTTGCGATCCTGTCGTCCAGATCTACTACGTCTATCCAATCGTGCTTGAACGGCACATCAGCGCCTGGGCTAATGACCATTTCGTTCAAAACGGCGTCGCAGATCTTTACGATGTATCCAGTAAAATTCTCAGCGGCCAAGGGGCCCGGGGTCGCAGCCGTCAGGACATCTCTTAGTGTTTCCGATTGATAAGAAAACGGGCGGGCTTCGGATCGCACACCGATCCGCAGCTTTGGCCAAGCCTCCGAAGTTTGTGCCAGTGCCGATGGCAAGCTGAAGCCGATCAGCAAGGCAAGCCAAATCACGCCCTTCATTCTGCAGGCTCCCTAACGACTTCGGTTACTGTTGTTTGGCCTCTGAACAGGCGCATGAACCAATTGGACTGCGGTTGATCAGAGTCTGGGTCTTCTTCCTCGGTGAATTCGATCAGCAGGGCGAAGAGGACGATGAACAGCATTGGATGCATGGACAAAATCAACCAGTCGCGGGTCTTGTAGCTGAACCACCGGTTATCGAAGAGATAGTAATCGGGAAAGTTGTAGGAAAAATAGACCACGCTAGCCCAGGCAAGCCCTACAGCAATGGCTGTTGGGACTGCCAAAAAGAACACGGTTCGGGCCATGTTCAGATCGTCATGTTTGTCGAGTATCACCAGAGTTCCGAAGGCCAGAGTAAATCCGACAACAGGCATCATGAAGAAATAGATCTTCTCGCTTCCGAATAAAATGATCAGCTGCGTTTGGGTAATGTCGAACCCATTTTCCACCCAAAGTTCCAACAGGCTGCCCAAAACCGCCGCGAGACAAGCCAGTCCCCCTGGAATGATGCAAAGCCCCAACAGCCGCAGAAACGGCATCCGGTTGAAACTCCATCCTGGTTTCCAGCTTTCCTGTTCAATACGCACATCCCGACCAAATGTGACCGCCCCAACAGCGGCCAGCGTGATGAGCGCAGTTTTCAAGGTATCCCAAAACGCTTCGGCTGCCAGCTCGGGGCGAATGGCAAACAGATAGTCGGATTTTCCTTCCTCAAGAACTTGTTGGCACTTTTCTTTTTGATCTGGTTTTAGGTCACCAACCAAACAGTCGGCCGCTTCGAAGGGTAGGTCACCTGTGTCAATTATGGTCTCAATCTGTGAAGCTGCTCTGCCGGGATTGACCGCAACCTCCTTGTGATACCAGGTGTCATAAACCAAAAACGTGCATGAAAACGTCAGGAAGACCGAAATGAATACGGCCAGCGCAAAAGAGTTCTGTTCAGGATTGTAGTTGCGGTCAATGATCTTGATCACCGCATGAAGTGGAGTTCCGAGATCACAGTTTTTAACGGACCTGTTGTTGCGAATATAGTGAACAGCAAACAAGGCCTTGCAGTTGTTTGCCACACGCACCGCGTTTTCATGCAGTTTGCGCAACGCATCGGTATCTTTAAAGTCAAAAGCCAAAAGTTCTGAGTTCAGGATCGACAGCTCTTCTTGCAGCTGCGTAGCCATGTCCAGGAGTTTGTCGAGCTCGGCTGCCGGAAAGTGTTGTGCGCGACGATTTGGTGTGATTGCTGGCGACAACAAATCAATGGAGCGTAACGCTTGATCGATCTCGTCAGTGTATCCGGCCAAATCGGGGGGATGTCTTTCGCCTTTTCAAACTTGGTGTGAAAATAGGCGGACAGTGAACCTCGTTTGCGTTTGTTGACCAAACGTTGAAAGGCCGTCGTCTGTAGAGCGTCAATCACTCGATAAACGCCGCGGGGAATTCCGGCCAGCCGGTGCGCCGCGGATCGTACCGTGTTTTCAATCGGGCGCATGGCGCCAACCGACATGATTGCTATCAGCAAAGCGGAAACAAAAATTGGCTTTGCATAGACTGTGTTTTCGATGTTCAGAATATCGTCCCCAAAGGGATCGAATGCGGTCGTTGCCCCTACCTCCAGTTTGGCGAGGTTCGCGCTGCGCAGAAGGTCAAAAAGTTCCGCGGATGACAGGATGACGATGTATGATACCAGGTACAGCATCGAATAGATCACGAACCCTGCAAAACCATCGCGGGGTGTGCACAGATCGCTGACCTGCGCGTTTTGGAGGATCGGGTGCCGCTGAAATGGCGTCTGCGTCAGCGACTCGCGATAATTGCGTCGGGCTTCGATCAGCAGGGCAACTGCGCCAAAGCTCAACGCTCCGGTGTAGATAAGCCAGTCCATGTTGTGTCAAAGGTAGGCGAACCGCCCTACCAACACTTCTGGACAGCAGGGTTACAAGGGCCTGCCATGGGCTGAGGGTGTTCAAGTGGTATCAGCGGGATAGGCAGACTCAAGACCGTCGCAAGGACGACCATCGTTAGATAATGTGGCATTGAACAAATTCCGTATTCTAAAAAATAATGTCCGTACCATATCACATATTGGCAAAATTTGCAAAATCAGAGGTTGAGTGAGGAAGTGCTAGAGCCCTTGTTTCAAACTTTCTTGAATGTGCGCGTCTCGCAAAATCATTGTCATGGGGCCGGGTTTTCCAGAACCTATCTGAACGCCATCTACTTCGACTACTCCGGTTGCAAAAAGGGGTGAGGCAGTGACAAAGGCCTCATCTGCCTGTTGAGCCTCTGCAATGGAAAAGCCGCATTCGTCGATCTCAAGCCCTTGTTCTTTGGCAAATTTCAGGATGACGGCGCGGGTTACCCCATGCAGGATGTCGTTGGACAGGGCACGGGTGATAAGGTGGTTATCTTTGATGATGAAGGCGTTGCAGCTTGAGCCTTCGGTTACCAGCCCGTCTTCAACGAACCAGACATCGTCAGCGCCCTGGCGCACGGCATCGACCTTGCTCATGCATGTCCACAGAATCTGCACGGTTTTGATATCGCGTCGACCCCAGCGTTTGTCGGGGCAGGATACGACCTTCAACCCAGATCTCGATAAAGGGCATCGAAAGCCAAGGAATCGATTGCGTAAAGGCGATCAGCGTGGGTTTCGGATCGGCAGGGTAGACAAAATCGCGATCTGCAGGGCCGCGGCTGATCTGCATGTATACCATGCCTTGGTTCAGATTATTTTGGGCAATCAACTCACGATGCATCGCCAGCAGAGTTTCCTCGTCAACCTTGAAGGGCATTTCGATCTCGGCAAGCGAGCGAGCAAGGCGCGCCATATGGGCGGGAAACTCGATCAACTTGCCGTCAATGACAGTTGTAACCTCGTAAATTGCATCACCCATCAAAAACCCGCGGTCAAAGATCGAAACGGTGGCCTGATCCTCGGGCAGGTAGGTGCCATTTACGAAAACGGTGCGGGTCATTGGAAGGTCCTGGGGCTGAAATCAAACGTTGTCGAACGTTATGTCGAGACCTGACCTCGAAGGCAATTACAAGAGTCTATTGGCATGATCCGACCAAATTGTGTGGGGCCCAAAAAAGAGGTGGTCATTCTCGCGCCGCGCGTCATCTAATGGCGTCAGGCGGGCGGTTTTGCCCAAGAGCCGGAGGAATGATGTTCAAGTATCTTGGTTTGTTTTTAGTGGCGGTTTCTCTGGTCTCCTGCGGTTCGAGGCAGCGTGCGCCCGAGCCTCAATCTGCGCGGGTATCACCTGTTGGCGGGCCGGTGGTGACATATCCCAAATTTGGTGACAGCGACCCACACGAATGGGAAGGTCGTTCGCCGCGTGCCTACCCCGTGCACGGTATCGACATCTCGCGCTGGCAGGGATCGATTGATTGGCGCAAGGCACGTAATTCTGGCGTTAGTTTCGCCTTTATCAAGGCGACCGAAGGCGGGGACGTGGCCGACCCCAAATTTGAATTGCACCGGGACGGCGCCAAGCGAGCCGGAGTGAGGTACGGGGCTTATCATTACTATTACTTCTGCCGTACGGCAGAGGAACAGGCCCGTTGGTTCATTCGCAATGTGCCCAAGGACTCGGGCGCCTTGCCACATGTTTTGGACATGGAATGGACCCCGCGTTCCCGCACCTGCACAAAACGTCCTGACGGGGCAACTGTTCGCTCTGAGGCGCTCAAATTTCTGAGCATCCTTGAGCGTCATTACGGCCGCCGACCGATCGTTTACACCACAGTCGACTTTTACCGCGACACCGGAATTGGAAAGTTGCGGGCCACCGAATTCTGGCTGAGATCCGTTGCTGGACATCCCAAAGAGGTATATCCGCGCCAAACATGGACGTTTTGGCAATACACGGGAACAGGCATTGTGCCGGGCATAGCGGGGAACGTCGACATCAACGTTTTCAGAGGATCACCGGAGCGATGGCTGGAATGGGCACGATGATTGGTCCGACGCAGTCTATTTGATGGCGGTGCCGGAGGCGCCGACGGGTTCTTCAGGGCCTGATGAATATACCCAAGGCTTGCGCGGAGGTCAGTCTGTGGGTTCCGCGCGAAATGTGTTCGTTTGACGCCGGTCTTCTTGCGGAGAACGGCCAAAACAACGACGATAATTGCGGATCATGTTGGCAGAGGTTTCATATCCAACAGCATGCGCAATTTGGCTCACCGGATCATCGGAATACAGGACCATTTGTCTGGCTGCGCGCATTCTTAGATCGCGATAGTATTTTCCCGGACTTTCACCCATCGTCGCTTTGAAACTGCGCTCCAAGTGGCGCGCTGATACGCCCAAGTGATCTGCAATTTCACTCATGGCCAATGGCATCGCAAGGTTTTGCCCAAACAGTTCCACAGCTTTGGATACAACCGGGGGTAATCCGTCTGCCGTACTGTCGCAATTGAAAGCGGGTACCTTTTGCCGGACGCCTTCATTTCGAATGACAGGATGCTGAAACCAGCAAGCGACCTCAGTCATAAGTGTCGCGCCTAGGGTATCTTCGATCACGTGAAGCATAAGGTCAAAGACGGCTCCTGCACCTGATGCCGTGTATCGGCGCCGGTCCATCTGAATGACACTGTCACTTATGGCCAAGTGCGGAAATTCTTCTTGGAAGGCACTTTGGTAACACCAGTGAACCGAGCATGAAGAGCCATCGGCCAAGCCGGACCGTGCCAGGGAAAAACACCTCCGCTGACTGCCCCAACAATGGTACCGTGCCGCGCCAGCCTGCGAAGCTGCCCGTTGGATTGCCTTGGGTTGCTGAACTGACCTGAAGGGCTGGACGTCAGAAACAGCATGTCCAGATCTCGAACATCAGCCAAAGCACAGTTTGTTTGAAAGGGTATTTCGGCGCTGGATTGTACCTGCTCACCATTCTCAGAGATCAGAACCCAGGAAAAAGTTGTGCCCCCCGAGATCTCATTGGCTGCCCTTAGCGGTTCTATGGCTGAACTTAGACAAGACATGGGGAACCCGGGAAACAGGATAAATCCGATCTTTGTTTCGCGTTTGTCCGATGCTTTCAGACGGTCTTGCATGATCAACTCATTCTGGGCTGGATTATTCCTATAAATAGGCTTTTGCAGGTGGATGTCGGGCACTTTCTTAGCATTCAGCTATAGTTGAGGGGTGCAACTCTCCCAAATTCTTTTTTGTTGTTGCCCAAAGTTCCCGCTCTTTAGATTGGGTTTTTGATTGCACCGCGATGGGGTCAGCTGTCCCAAGTCACGGGCATTGTTACGGGACCTCGGAATGCCCAGCCTCTGAATGGCACATCACCTGCTAGCTTCAGACCGCGCAAATGATCGAAGATCATCGGCAAGGCAACGTCGGCGATCAACGTTCTGGCAGCCCAGTGCTCCTGCGCAAAAATGAGGGCCTGCCCCAAAAGCGATTGATGGGCCATGGTCTTGGGACAAGTCAAATACATCAGGCCGTTCAAAAACGCGCTCATCCCGGTTTCCTGACCCAAACATGAAGAACACTCGATCACCCGGTGTCAAAGAAACACCATGAAGCTCATAAGATTTAGTGATCTCGCGCGGTGACATTCCGATTGGAGACATCCAGCGTGCATATTCTTCGAACACGTCCATCCAACTGGCCTGCCCGCACTGAACTGCTGTTAGTTGATCAGGATGGGTCAACAACGCCCAGATGGCCCCGGCGATCACGTCACGTGGTTCATTTTGTCCGCCCGAGATCGCCAGTTTGATATTGGCACCGATTTGCTCGTCTGACAGTCCGGCTTGCATTTGCACGGACAGAAGCGACGTATCAGGCTTTGCTGCAAGTTCAGGTTTGCGTTCGGCAATGTGGCGGTCGATTGAGGCCGTACAATCGTGGCACCTTTGCTCGATTTCTGGGTTGCCTGAATAGTTGGCGCAGCCGTCAATCATGCCTTGGCTGGTTCGATCCATTTCCTGCCATGTCATATTGGTCAAGCCGGTCATCACACGCAGCGCATCGCCCGAGATACGTTTGGCGATGTCCATCACCATGTCTGCCTGGCCAACGGGGCGCAGGGCAGTCAGCGTGGTATCCGTCAACTCGACGAATTGTGCTTTCCAGACGTCTTTAACCGTACGAGGTGACACCGTGGGAAAAATTGCCTTACGTTCAGCCATGTGAGCGTCGCCATCCTTGCGCATCATGTTTTGGCCCATAAGTCGCGTCATTAGACCCTCGGGCTGTGTCGACGAGAAGATGTCGATCTTCTTTTCGTTTACAAAAATGTCGTCACGACGCGTGATCAGGATTGCCCCCAATTGTGGAACAAAGGCAACGGGGGCATCCTCGCGTAGTTTTTTCAGGTCCGGATATGGATCTTTCCAGAACGCGTCTGGATCTATGTCATAGACTGGCGCTTTGGACATTTGGCTGACCTTTCATGTCACATGTTGTCATGTCAACACAGGAGCTGTTGTTGAGTCAATCCAATTTGGCTAGGGTCGCCGGAAAGCGAGGCTAGGATGACAGATATAGACAATCTGCCGAACGAGATGTTCCTGACAGAGGTGGAACAAGGTGATGATGGCTGCGGTCGGCAAACGTTGAGTTTCTCACGTTCACCAACTGTCCTTTTGAATTTTGCCGCCAATCGGTTCACCCGGAATGCATCTCGTCATTACCAGAGTGAATTCGGTATTGGGGCGATGGATTGGCGAATGTTGGTGACCCTGACCCGAGATCCGGGCAGCAGTGTGTCCCACGCCAGCGCCACCATTGGCATAGACAAAGGTGCTGTGAGCCGCAGTTTGGGGCGGCTAGAATTGGCCGGTCTGGCCCAAGCGCAATGCAACAGCCCCGACGAACGTCGCAAAGAGTGGTTTTTAACCGATAAAGGGCAAGAGTTGCATGACAACGTTCTTGTTTCAGCCCTGGACCGTCAAAGGCATCTTTTGCGGGGCTTCACGAAGGATGACGTCGCCGATTTGAACCGGCTTTTGACCAAGCTTCTGGAAAATTTGGACGGCAGCGAAAATAAGACTTGAATGTTCACTTGGAGGGTTGCGCTTTTTGCTTTGAATTGATGAGTGGGGGCGACACTAAACATCCGGCCAGTATTGGAGACTGCCCATGATTGAACGTTTTCACACCACCGAACGCGCCAGTAAGATCGTCAAGCACAATGGGGTTGTCTACCTCAGTGGGCAGGTTGCCGAAGGTGAAACTGTTGCCGAACAGACCCGCGATTGCCTGGCCAAGGTGGACGCCCTGCTGGCCGAGGCTGGCACTGACAAGGAACACCTGCTGCAAACTACGATCTGGTTGGCGGATATGTCAGACTTTGCCGAAATGAATTCGGTCTGGAATGCTTGGGTACCCACCGGTTTTGCCCCTGCTCGCGCCTGTGGCGAGGCCAAGCTGGCCCGCGAGATCCTGAAGGTCGAAATCCTTGTGATCGCTGCCATGCCTTGAGCCTAAAGGCTCAAAGCTGAATCCAGGTTGCCTTGAGGTTTTCGTATTTCTCAAGCGCATGCAATGACCGGTCCGAGCCATTGCCAGATTGCTTTACACCCCCAGCGGCGAGGTCACATCCGCGCCGCTGAAACAGTTCACCTGAACAGTGCCGGATCTGATGCGTCGCGACATGCGATGTGCGCGAGAAATGTCGCGCGACCAGACCACCGACGACAGGCCGTAGACAGTTTCATTGGCGATCGCTACTGCCTCGTCCTCAGTTTCGAAACTGCGGGCGGCGAGTACCGGACCAAACACCTCGTTTTTTGCGATGTCCATGGCAGAAGTCACGCCGGTCAGCACTGTTGGTTCGTGGTAGAAACCACCGCTTTCGATATGAAGTTGATGGCCACCTGTCCACAGTTCAGCTCCTTCACGCAATGCGCGGGACACAGCGGATTGTGTCTTGCTCAGCTGCGCTGCTGTGGCGAGCGCGCCATTTGAATGATCCAAGTCCAAAGGATCGCCGATCTTCAACTTCAGAGCGTGTTCCCGAACCTTGGATAGGAAATCATCGTGGATGTCGCGGTGAACGATCAATCGCGAGGCAGCGACGCAGACCTGCCCGTTGTTGCGAAAAATCGAAGCCGCCGATTCCGCTGCCGCGCGGTCTAGATCAGGCGCATCGGGAAAGACGATGTTTGGGGACTTGCCGCCAAGTTCCAGATAGACCCGCTTCAGGTTGGATTGTGCCGCGTATTCCATCAACCGCCGACCCACGCCGCCCGAACCGGTAAAGGCCATGACGTCGATGTCCATGTGCAATCCCATGGCCGCGCCGACGTCAATGCCACGTCCAGTGACCGCGTTCAGCACGCCGTGCGGCAACCCAGCCTCATGCGCCAGTTGCACGATGCGCAAGGTTGTCAGGCTGGCTTCTTCGGACGGCTTGATCACCACCGAGTTTCCCGCGGCAAGTGCAGGGGCCAGCTTCCAGGCACCGATCATCAGCGGGAAGTTCCAGGGCGTGATGACCCCCACAACTCCTACCGGTTCTCGGTCGATCAAGGACAGGACATCTTTGCGAGTTGGTGTAATTTCCCCGTTCCGCTTGTCGATCGCTTCGGCATAGAAACGGATGGTCTGAGCTGCAGAGAGCGGCTCACCCTTGAGCGCGGAGCGGATGTCCGTGCCATTGTCGCGCGCTCCCAGTACTGCCAGTTCCAGAGCCTTTGCCTCAATCAGATCGGCCCATCTCAGCAAGATGCGTTTGCGTTCTACCGGAGGCATCTCGGACCAATGCCTGGCCTCAAACGACTGCCGTGCGGCGGCGACGGCGCGGTCAACTTCGGACTGGCCAGAGGCCACCAGATCAGTCAGATGCGATCCGTCTATAGGAGAGATCACGGGCAGGATCGTGCCATCCCCCGCGGCGCTGGTTTGACCATCAATGAAGTTCAACCCCTGTGCCACAGGTAGGGCGCGTAAAGCGTCGATACGTGTTTGATCGAGGGTCATGAGGGCTCCTTTGGCCAGTTCATTTGCCCGGGCGCGGTGAACTGGGCTTCGATCCCAAGTTCAAGCAGCGCAGCATTGAACGCATCAAGCGGTGACTTCACGTCCAGATGTAGCGAACGCAAACCTGCCTTTTGTCCGCCCACTACATTGCGCATCTGATCGTCAACAAAGACGCATTGATGTGCCTCAAGTCCCAGATCATCCAGGCACGCCTGATAAGCGCGGGGGTCCGGTTTCAAGATCTTGGTGTAGGTCGCGTCGCTGATCACATCGACATGGTCCAGAAAGCGCAGGGATTGGCGCAGGGTCTTGCCAAAAAACAGGTCCAGTTCGTTTGACAAGATCGCCAGCTTCTTGCCCGAGGATTTCACGATTTTCGCCAATGGCTCCATTTCGGGACGAATGATTTGCTCGGTGTCTTTGCCGCGCGCCGCGATGACGAATTGCGCCATCTCGGTCCATTTTTCACCCAGCATTTGCCCAACCTCGTGTGCTCTGGTCAGCCAATAGTCGCGCTCGGTGATCTCGTCACGTTGCATAGCGGTCCAAAGCGGATCGTTGTCCGGATCAAACGGGCCCATCCAAGTCAGGCTACCCTCTGGCAGGCCAAGATTGCGTTCTGAGAAGCGGTGCGTTTCGAACATGGTCAGCGTGACGACACTGCCAAAATCGAGGATCAGCGCTTCGGCTGGTTCAATAGTCATACCAAGCCTCCACCGCTGGATTGACGCTGTCACCAGGAAACTTGTCTTGCAGAAGGGCAAAGCTGACGGTGATCTCTGCGTCAGTTGCCGCCAGCTCTTTCACCGGGACGGTGCGTTCATAGGCTGACCCTTTGGTTTCGAACGTTCTGTCGATGTCGAGGATCTGCAAGTTGCGGTGCCGCATCAGGCGGTCATATACGAAGCGATAGATCTGCGCGTCATAGACATGGGCCGTCGCCGGATCGCATTGCGTATCAGTCCACAGGTCATGCACCCGGCGGATGTCGAGCCAATCGTTTTGAACGATCTCGGGGGGCGTCCTTGGTTTCCTGCTCGTTGCGTGGGTTGGCAAAGGTATCGGCTCGAAACCCTTCGATGGCGCGGCGGATTTCGGCGCGCGGGATCGGGACAAAGAAAACAGCCTGGTCCGAGCCGAGCAGAGCCTCTGCTTCGTCATCCAACTGGTGCAGCAACTCGGTAAATCGTCCGCCAACAACGGGCAGTTCGGCCACCAAAAGCTCGGCCGGATCGCTGTTCTGCGCGCGCCAATTCATCACGCCATCGCGCACCCAAAGACCGACGGCCTTGCGGATGCCCGGGTGGGTCAGGTTGTCGACCTCGGGGTACTTTTCCAGCCACTGAGGCGTTTCAAAAGGGCGGCGCGCGGCGTCCCATTGCATTGTATGCACCCGGCGCCCGGCCCGATCCGCCAACAGGATGATCTGCTGCAACATCAGGCTTTTGCCAGTGCCGGGCAGGCCCGCGACAAAAATCATGCGGCGGGTTGATACCGCATGCTCCAGCTGCGTTCTGATGGGGCTGTCCTTGGGAATGATGATCTGAGTGTCGCTCATGTGGCCCCCTTAGCGGAATTGATCAACGCTTGGCATTTCGGTGAACGGTACCTCGATCACTGTTGGCACATCCGTGGTGCGCTTGCCTTGCTGAATGGCAGTACGTACCTCTTCCGGCGTGGTGGCCCTCAGGGCTTGCGCACCAAAGCTTTCGACCATGCGAACAAAGTCTGGGTTGTGCAGATCGGTCGCGATCACCCGGCCGCCATAGTTGTTCTTTTGCATCTGCTGTACGTTGCCATATTGGTTGTTGTTGAACAGCAGCACAATCAACGGGATCTTGTGTTGCACGGCGGTGGCAAGTTCCTGCACTCCGAACATGAACCCCCCATCACCGCAAACCGAGATCACCGGAACGTCCGGGCGGGCGACCTTGACACCAAGCGCTGTGGGGAAACCGTACCCCAACGTGCCCTGATAGCCGGTCGAGATGAAGGTGCGCGGATTGTAGACCGGATAGGTGATGCGGCTGGCAAAACCCACCTGTGTCAGTTCGTCGACAAAGATGCCATCCTCTCCCAGCTCTTCGCGGATCACCTTGAGGTAGCTCAGCTGCGGCTCCAGCACCGCCGACCGTTCGGCCCATTTTGCCTTGGCTTCCAGCAGCTCGTCTCTGCGCGAGGCGCGAACCTGGTTGTGCCGTTCCAACCGGGTCATCAGAACGGGCAATGCACGTTCAGCACGGGCCGTGATGGCGCAAGTCGGGGTAAAGAACTTGTCGTGCGTGTCGGGGTCAACGTCGATGCGGATAATCTTTGGTGCGTGGCCCTTGATCCATTTGCGGGCTAAGCACACGCATGTTGGTGCCGATGGCCAGAATCACGTCCGCTTTGTCCCACAGCACCTTGGCCGCGGGTTGGTGCAGCGACAAATAGCTACGCGCGTCGACCACGCCCATGCCGGTGCGATAACCCACAACGGGCGCTTGCAAGGTTTCGGCGAGCTCTCGGACCAAGGTGCTCGACGATTGCGCGCCGCTGCCCACGAAGATCATAGGCGTTTTGGCCTGACCCAGCAGCTTGGCGGCCGCTTCGATTGCGTCCTCGTCCAGTTCAGGCTCTTCGCCTTTGATTTCACCGGACAGAAGATCGACAGGCGCTTCAGCCGCCAAAACGTCCATCGGGATTTCCAGCCCGACCGGTCGGGGACGACCCGACTGCATCTGGCGGAACCCTTCGTGGATCAATCCCGGCACTTCGGCGGGCGCATTGGCCCGATCCGCCCATTTTGTCAGCCCACGGATCACGCCCAACTGGTCGTTGATTTCATGCAGTTCACCCCAGTCCTTGCCAATGGCGCGCGAACTGATCTGGCCGGTCAGGCAGAACAGCTTGGCGTTCAACGCGTAAGCTGTCGACATCGCGGCAGTTGCGTTCAGCAGCCCTGGACCGGGCACCACGTTGAACACGGTTGGTTCATCCTTGGCCAGCGCATAGCCCAGCCCCATATAGGCCGCGCCCTGTTCGTGGCGGGTATGGATGATGCGGAACTTCGCGCGGTGATCGTAGAAGGCGTTATAAAGCCAATCGTTCTGTACACCGGGCAGGCCAAAGATGGTGTCTATGCCGTGATTGTGGAGCGATAGGACGGCCGCTTCGCCGCCGGTCATTTCTTGGGTCATGCCTGTGCCTTGTCTTGCAGCGATCTGAGCGCGTTCAACAGTCGGGTGTTTTCATCCGGTAGGCCAACGGTGGCTCGGATATAATTGGGCAGGTCGAATGCGGGCCGGACCATGACGCCATGGGTCACCAGTTCGTTTGTCAAAGACTTGGCATCCTTGCCTTCAGGGCATCGAAACATGACAAAGTTGGCTTGGCTTTTGCTCACCTCGAAACCCATTTCGGTCAGCGCTTCGGACAGGCGCGCGCGTTCGTTCGTGTTGTTCTTCACTGTTCGGTCCAGATGTGCGGCGTCGTCCAAAGCAGCGATAGCAGCGGCCATGCCCATCGTATTCAGGTGAAAGCTGCGCTTGCGCTTGCGGATTTGCGCTGCGATCCGTTCGGGCGCGATGCCATAACCGACGCGCATCCCGGCCAGCCCATATGCTTTGGAAAAGCTGTGAACTATTACGATGTTTCGATCGTCACGCACATGATGCAGCGCATCGGGCAGGTCGAACTCGGTCGCGAATTGGAAATAGACCTCGTCATAGATCAGGGTCACTTGATCCGGCAGCCCATCCAGGACGGCATCCAGCACGTCCGCACCAAAATACGTGCCGGTCGGGTTGTTGGGATTGCAAAGATAGACAAGCCGGGTGTCCGGTGTGATCGCGTTCAGGATGCCATCGACATCGACGCCAAAATCGGGGCCAACCAGATCGACCTTGTCCACCACAACGCCCTTCTTAAGAAGAGAGCCGGTATAGGCGCCAAAACAGGGCGGGCAGATGATGGCACGTTGACCGGGTTCCGTCAGCGCCTCTTCGATCAGAGACAGAACCTCGACCCCGCTGTTGGCGGAAAAAAACTGTTCGGTCTGCATGTTCTGGCCGTGAAACTCGGCCAGTTTCTCACACAAGGCCACGTCCGTGCGTTCGGGGTAGATATTGGCGTCCACCAGTGCATCACGTGCTGCTGCAACGGCGGCGGGAGAGGGGCCAAAGGGGTTTTCATTCGAGCTGAGCTTGGTGATCGGCTGGTCGGGCGCAAGGTCTTGGACCTCGGCCGCGGAGAGGCCGACCTGGTAACCACTGGTATCTGATTGAGTCATGTCTGGGGGCATCCATGAATTCGGTTGCGTTGCGGCTTGTCTATCGCAGAGCGTCCGTGTCGTCTGTCCTTATTCAGGGGGGACACGGGTGCCGTTGCCTTTGAATGTCTGTCCGCGCATTGTGCCCTTATGTCCTTGGAAGATTTTTTTAGCGGCCCCGGTGCGCCCGACTTTCTGCACATCTTTTCGACCTGTCTGCAGTCGATTGGCACGCCGGGCTTCAATACGCAGTTTCTGGAGCTGATTGAACAGGTCATCAAGGCGGATCAATGTATGGTCTTTTCCTACAAAACCCCAAGGCCGCAGTGTTACCTGACATACAATGAACGCCACGCCAAAGGCGTGCAGAACATGGTGCAAACCTATCTGCGTGATGGGTTCAAAAGCGACCCTTCGCGCGCTGCGATCGAGCAGGTAAGACAGACCGGAAGAACTCTCATTACGACGATGGAAGACGTAGGCGCTCATGAGACTTTTGCAGTTGGTGGTATTGGTGATCGACTGACCATTATCGCTCGCCGAGACGACGACGTCATCGCGATGAACTTTTTCCGGTTCACGGAAAATGGGCGCTTCTCCATCAGTGAAAACAGTCTGCGACTGGATTTCTGGAACGCGATTGCGCAAATCGTGCTGCTCCATTTTTCTGAACGCAACGGGGCAAGGGTGCGCAGCCCGTTAAACTCTTTGTCTGCGCGGGAAAAAGAAATTTGTGAAGGGATGCTCCGGGGTCTCACCGCAGATGCCATCGCATGGGAGTTGAACGTGGCACCGAGCACCGTTTTGACCTACCGAAAACGAGCTTATGAAAAATTGGGGATCAATTCAAAATCGGCGCTCTTCATGCTGTGTAACACCGGCTCTTAGGTGTTTTCGTTTTTCCAGACCACGTTTCGAAGGGCTTCGTATTCCTCATCCGTGGGTTTTTTGCCAGTGATGCAATAAAGATAGTCCCACCCGCGTGCGGCCCGCGTTTCCATCGTTTCGCGTTGGTCCAATGCGTCATACCCAATCTGAGTGAAATAGGTGATCCGCGCTCGGGTCTCGGATTCGGACTGCGGATAGCCAAAGCGCTCGAACATTTTTGCCAAAGCGTCCAGCCTTGCGGCATCTGAGATGTCCAACGCCCGCCGGACACTGCCCGACCGTCTGGCCCAATCGCGGATCGCAAAATCAAGTTGCGTGTCAAACGAACCGTCTGCAACCCAACTGCCATAGACCTGAACCAGTGCCAGGTTGATCGTAGCGGCCGGTCTTTTGGTGCTCTCGACCAGTGCCTTGGTGTTGGTCGACTGCCAGTGATCGAGCAGCGCGTTCAACAGGTCGGTACGATTTTTGAAAAACCAATAGAAACTGGATCGTGCGCATTCGAGTTTCTCGGCCAAGGTCAGGACTTTGACGCTGTCCACCCCGTCGGAAATCAATGTGTCCAACGCTATTTGAATCCAGTCCTCTCGGCTGGTTCGACTGGGCCCCCGGCCGCGGAGTTTGGTCGATCTATCCAATATGCTGTCCATCCTGAACGTCCAACGTGTACATAGATGTATTTGGGCCGCAAGAGACTATTGGTCCGAGTATTGTATGCGCGGGCGCACAAGATGCTTCTTGGCGCCGACGGTGTACTAGCACGCTTGAAAAACCGCCTGCGCTTTTAACCGAAAGTAGTACGGAGCATGGTGTTCAAGAAGATTGAGAAGTTTGGGTTCTTTCTGGGCCATTCCAAAAAAGCAGTATCCTGCTTGTTCAGATCCTCAAGGGTCAAAGGTCGGATACCATTGGACCGACCAACATCTGCGTGCCAATTCTCGACTTGTTCCCAGTCTTTGGGTGGGCCATCGTGCCAATCAAATGCTGCCGGAATGTTGGGCAATCCAATTTGTTTCCAAACTGAGGCCAGAGTCGTCTGAGGATCCTGGCGAACAGCCTCGGCTTCTACGACGCAAGGGGTTTGCCCAGAATCAACGAGAGCCTGGTAATGACGCCACTGCTGTTCGATGCCAATCTCGTCACAAGTAACATCAGGATCCAGCTTGAAGTATGAAAGGATCGAAGCAACGGGATTGCGGATCAGGAAGAGATTCACCAGCCGATCACCGAACACTTCATCGTTCAGAATATGCGGCATGACATAATAGCTCATATCCTTGATGAATACGGGCTGCTCTTCCGCCCGCGTCAGCAACATGTCACGAATGGCCGCATAGCTTTTGGGGTGGTCGTCCTGGACGTCAAAATGCGGCATCTCTCTGACACTGCGATTGATGTAATAATCGTACATGAAGGGTTCATGAGCACAATCAAGGTCCCCGCGTTCCCGCATTATCCTTTCCATGGCAGTGGACATCGAACGTGGGTGGGACCACAGGGCATAGATCTTGTGCATTGGAACCCTCACAACCAACAAAAAATCCATGACAGCGAAAGAGTTATTTGCGTCACTGTCAATCCAAATAGCGTGGTTTCAGTTTCAAGAAATCCGTCCGCGCTGCAACATTGGTGTTACGCCGAAGGCAGCCCGATACACGCGTGAGAAATGACCAGGACTTTCGAAGCCGCAGGCAAACGCGACCTCGGTGACTGAGGACTCGGTTTGAACCAGCAGATTGCGGGCACGATCCAGACGCATTTCCATAAAGTACTTTTTTGGTGATGTGTTCAGGTATTTACCAAACAGCCGTTCCAGTTGTCGCGTCGAAATGCCAACCAGCTCTGCGATCACAGTTGGGGATACTGGATCAGTAATGTGGTTCTGCATGATCTGAATCGCTTTCGTCAGATGTGCGTTTCGCATACCGTTGCGTGACTGAAGCGACACCTTCTGCTCTGCTGTGGCATTGCGAACGGCATTATAGACCATCTGATCCGCCACAGCGACGGATAGGTCGTGCCCATGGTCCTGCTCGATGAGATGCAGGATCAGATCTGCCGTAGCGGTTCCGCCGGACGCTGTCATGTGTTTCTCGTCTGCTACAAAGACGCTGCGAACAAGATTCACCTCGGGGAAGGCTTCCATGAAGCTGTCGTGATATTCCCAGTGGATCGCGGCCTGCATGTCATCGAGAAATCCCGCCTGGGCTAAAACCCATGCTCCCGAACACAAGGCGCCGATAGACGTGCCGCGCACCCGTTCGCGTCGCAATGCGGCAAGCAACGGTTTTGAGACGTGGTTGCGCATATGAATGCCGGAAAGAACGAACAACTGGTCACATCGGGGCAGGTTGTCAAAGCGCGCGTGAACCAACGTGACCGATTCATTCGAACAGGTCGCCGTTTCACCATTCTCGGAGGCAAACGACCAACGATACAGCTCTTCACCACTGACCAGGTTGGCGATGCGCAAAGGCTCGACCGCACAGGAAAACGCAAGATGCGAGAATTCTTCGACCAGAAGAAAGACAAAGTGCTGTGTCTTGGACATGGCGTGACCCAATTCAAAGTTACCGGGGCGTGGCGTCTGTTTTGTCCTGCGACGCAGGTCTCAGGCTAAGCCAAGATTCGACTGCGCGGCAAGATAATGCGGGGTACGCTACTTATATTTTGCACACAACATTTTTTTACTGTGTACACAATATGTATTTTTATGCGATAGAGCGTTCGTCAACTTCGCAACCGATTCAGGGAGGTGCTGGTGAAGGACGCCGCGAAGAACCGCAAAGCCGAACTTTATGATTGGCTCAAGACCGCGATCATGACCTTGGATCTGCGGCCCGGTGACGATCTGGATGAAAGTCGGCTGTCGGACGAATTTCAGCTGTCGCGCACACCCTTGCGCGAAGTGCTGCGCCAGCTTGCGGGCGAGGGGTACGTTGATCTGCGTGAAAACCGCGGTGCGCGGGTAAGCGAGATGTCCCACATGACCCTGCGCGACTTCTTTCTGGCCGCACCGATGATCTATGGCGCGGTGCTGCAACTGGCGGCACAAAACGCGCGTTCCGAACAGGTCGAAGACCTGAAGGCGGCGCAAGAGGTTTTCAAATCCGCACTGCGTTCGGGGTCTGGCGCAGACCGCGCCATGGCCAACAACCGTTTTCACGAGGTGACCGGAGAGATGGCGGACAACATCTATCTGCTCCCCTCGTTCCAGCGCCTGCTGATCGATCATGCGCGCATCTCGATGACCTTCTACCGCCCGCAAGACGCGCAGATGGTTGAAAACGTGTCCGAGGCCAGCGCCCAACACGACGCCATCATCGCCGCCATTGAAGCGCGCGATGAGGTGGCTGCTGCGCAACTGGCCATCGACCATTGGAACCTGTCCCGAGACCAGATTGAACTGTTCGTCATGCCCGCCGGGCTCGACGTGCAACTGGGCTCGGTCACACGAAAAACACCTGCTTGAGGACCATCATGACTCCCTGTTCGAATTCAAAGGGATCTACACGCCTGTTGTGACCCCCTATCACGCGGATGGCAGCGTCCATTGGGACGGCTTGGCGAACGTGATCGAATACCTGATCGAAAACGGCGTGCACGGCCTAATCTCGGGCGGTTCGACCGGCGAAAACTATGCCCAAACCGTCGAAGAGCGGCTGGAGCTGGCCAAGTTCACGCACCAGCAGCTCAAAGGACGTCTGCCGCTGGTTGTGGGCACCGGAGCCATGCTGACGCAGGATTCCATTGCGCTTGCATCCGGAGCACGGGACATGGGTGCCGAGGCCATCCTGCTCGCCAGCCCGCCCTATTCGGTGCCCACCGATCGCGAGAACGCGTTGAACGCATTGGCCATCGACAAGGCAGCTGACCTGCCGATCATGCTCTATAACTATCCGCACCGCACCGGCACGATGATGGGAGAGGAGTTTCTGGACCGTGTCGGCCGGTCACGCAATTTCTGCGGCATCAAGGAAAGCTCGGGTGATATTAATCGGGTGCACCTGCTGGCGCGGGACTATCCTCACATCCAACTGGGGTGTGGCATGGATGATCAGGCGCTCGAATTCTTTGCCTGGGGCGCGCCGTTCTGGGTTTGTGGCGGGTCGAACTTTCTGCCGCGTGAACATGTGGCGCTCTACAATGCCTGCGTAATCGAGGGCAACTTTGCCAAGGGCCGCCGGATCATGTCGGCGATGATGCCGCTGATGCGGGTGTTGGAGCAGGGCGGCAAGTTCATCCAGACCATCAAACACGGCGTCACCATGAACGGGATCGAGGCCAGTGTTGTGCGCCCGCCGCTCAAAGGGCTGAACAAGGACGATAAGCGCGCGCTGGAACAGGTCACGCGCGTGCTGAAACAGAAAATCGCAGATATCGAGGCGGAGGGATAAATCATGTCGCTGCTCACTCAGGACGAATACAAATCCATCGCCGCAAACCTGACCCCGCCAACCGGGGCCTTCATCGACGGAGCCTATCGCCCGGCGATCTCGGGTAAGACGTTTGAGACGTCGAATCCCGCCACGGGCGAGAAACTTGCCGACATTGCCGCGTGCGGGGCCGAGGATGTGGACTTTGCCGTCGAAAAGGCGCGTGAGGCGTTTGAGGACGGTCGTTGGTCTCGGATGCATCCGTCGGATCGCAAGGACGTGCTGATCCGGTTGTGCAAGCTGATGACCCGGAATGCACGTGAACTGGCGGTGATAGAAAGCATCGACAGTGGCAAAACGATCTACGACTGCGAGACGGTGGATGTGCCCGAGACCATTCACTGCATCAAATGGCATGCCGAGGCGATCGACAAAATCTATGATCAGGTCTCGCCTGCATCGGATGATCACATCGCCATGGTTGTGCGCGAGCCCATCGGCGTTGTGGGTCTGGTGCTACCGTGGAACTTTCCCCTGCTGATGCTGGGATGGAAGATCGGCCCGGCGCTCGCCGCAGGTTGTTCGGTTGTGGTGAAGCCAGCGACCGAGACCACGCTGACCGCCCTGCGCCTGGCGGAACTGGCGATGGAGGCTGGCCTGCCTCGCGGGGTTCTGAACATCGTGCCGGGTGGCGGCGCCGATGTGGGCGAGCCAATCGGTCGTCACATTGACATCGACATGGTGTCCTTCACCGGCTCGACTGTCACGGGCAAACGGTTCCTTGGGTATTCGGCAGAAAGCAACGCCAAAGAGGTGGTGCTGGAGATGGGTGGCAAGAACCCGGCCATTGTGATGGACGATGCTGAAAACCTCGATCGCGTCGCGGCGCACGTGGTGAACGGCGCGTTCTGGAACATGGGCGAAAACTGCTCGGCCTCTTCGCGGCTGATCGTGCACAAAGATGTAAAGGCAGAGCTGCTGGAACGTATCGCGCATCACGCCAAACACTGGAACATCGGCGATCCGCTGGACCCCGAAACCCGTATGGGTGCACTGGTCAGCGAAGGGCATTACACCAAGGTGTGCGGCTATCTGGAACAGGCCGAAAACGTGGTGATCGGCGGCAAAGCCCAGGATGGGTTTGTCGAAGCGACGGTTGTCGAGGTATCCGGCAACGACGCGGTCCTGGCGCGAGAAGAGATCTTCGGCCCCGTCCTGTCGGTGATTGAAGTGTCGGGTTTTGACGAAGCCATCAGCATTGCCAATGACACTGACTATGGCCTCTGCGCTTCGATCTTCACCGCCAACGCCAAACGCGCCATCCGGGGTGCGCGGGCAATCCGGGCTGGCACGGTGACGGTCAACAGCTTTGGTGAAGGGGACATCACCACGCCCTTTGGCGGATACAAGCAGTCCGGTTTTGGCGGTCGTGACAACTCGGTCCATGCCCATGATCAGTACACTCAGCTGAAAACCATCTGGATCGATCTGGCAGATGACGAAGACGAGGCGGTGGATTGACCGGCTACACTGCCAAACGATTACCGAGGCAAACGGGGCCAGCAGGGTGGAACGCCATCCTGCCTGAGCAACCTGCATTGCCCGTGCTGGAGCAGGACTTGACCGTCGACGTCACGGTGATCGGTGGTGGTTTTGCTGGGCTTAGCACGGCGCGGCGGCTGCACCAGCTGGACCCCAACCTGAAGATTGCTGTTGTCGAAGCTTAGCCGTTTTGCGGACAGTTCAGCGGGGCGAAACTCGGGCTTTATGATCGACCTGCCGCATGATTTGTCGTCCGACAATTATGCGGGCGACGGGTTGGAGGCTGACCGGGCTGAAATCGCGCTGAACCGGCGCGCGATTGGCTTTGCCGAACAGGTCGCGGCAGAATGCCAAATGCCGGATGAGATATTTGACCCGTGCGGCAAGTACAATGCGGCCGCAACCCGGGCGGGCGACAGGCATAACCGCGGTTATGTCGAACATCTAAAGCGTTTGGGGGAGCCTTGCGAGTACCTCGACAAAACGCAGATCGCCGAGATCACGGGTAGCCCGCATTACACATCGGGTGTGTTTTGCCCTGGTACGGTGATGCTCCAACCGGCAGGGTACATTCGTGGATTGTCCCAACTTCTGTTGGGTCAGATCGATGTGTTTGAGAATACGCCTGCGATCCGGTTCGAACGTCATGGCAATAGCTGGCAGGTGATGACACCCAAAGGCAAGATCACCACTGGAACCGTCGTGTTGGCCAACAATGGGCATCTAGAGAGCTTTGGCTTTTATCAACGTCAGTTGATGCACATCTGCCTTTATGCCTCGCTAACCGAACGACTTACTGAGGATCAGGCGAAAACTCTGGGTGGCCAAGCTCGTTGGGGCGTCACCCCCGCTGACCCGATGGGAACTTCCGTGCGTCGGATTTCTGGCAGCTATGGCGACCGCATCCTGATCCGAACCTGCGCCAGTTTTCATCCCACTATAGAAACCAGCCCCATGCGAGTGCGCAACGCGGGTTGGGTGCATGACCGGAAGTTCCGCGAGCGATTTTCGCACCTGAATGGTGTACGGATGGAACATCGGTGGGCCGGGATGCTTTGCCTCAGCCGAAATGGGTCGGCTGCGTTTGGCGAGCTCGAACAAGGCGTCTACTCTGCCTGCTGCCAGAACGGGTTGGGCACGGCGCGGGGAACATTACAAGGGATGGGCATTGCCGAACTGATCGTGCAGGGGCAATCGGCCATTGCCGATCATTTCCTGGCGCAGCCTGAAATGCCGAGACTGCCGCCCGAGCCCTTCGCTGCCTTGGGGGCCAACACCTATCTCATGTGGAAGGAATGGCGCTCGGGCAAGGAGTAGGGGTTAGGGCAGGCTGAGTTGAGCCATGCGTCCGCCGTCGACGGTGTAGACCTGCCCGGTGACAAAACCTGCGTCAGCCGAGGCGAGGAAAGCCGCGAGGGCGGCGACCTCTTCGGGTTTGCCGGTGCGAGCGACGGGATGGATGCCCGCGATATCGCGGCGAAATGCCTGCGGGTCCGGCATGCTGTCGATGAAATCCTCGTTCAATTCGGTGTCGATCCAGCCGGGGGCAACGGCATTGCAGCGGATGCCTTCGGGACCGTGATCCACAGCAATTGCACGTGTCAGCCCGTGTAGCCCGGCTTTGGAAGCGCAATAGGCGGCGTGGCCCGGATTGCTCCCCAACCCTTCGATGGAACCCACGTTGACGATATTACCCTTCGTGTCTCGCAGGCGGGGCAGTGCAGCCTGGATCATCAGAAATGGCGCGGTGAGGTTGATGGTGAGCGTCCTGTTCCAATCAGAAAGGCTCATATCCTCGACGCGCGCCTCTTGCATCATGCCTGCGTTATTCACGAGGATGTCGAGACGGCCTGTTTTGCCAATCACATCAGCGATCACCTTGCTGGGCGTGGCCGGGTCCGAGAAATCAGCCGTGAGGCAGTCGAACTCGGGGTCGGTGCCACGCTGCGCTGTGAAGACTTGTGCGCCCTCATTTCGTAGGCGCCGGGCAATGGCCTGCCCGATGCCGCTGCGCCCGCCGGTGACCAAGGCAACTTGTCCGTCGAACCGTTTCATGAGACCGGCTTGCCTCCGTTTACTTCGACCAGCGCTCCACACATGTAACGCGCGGCGTCCGAGGCCAGAAACAGCACCACATCCGCGATGTCTTCAGGCTCGGCTATGCGACCCAGAGGCACGGATTTACCCAGCTCCACAACGGCTGTGTCAGGATCAAATCCGCGTTTCTCAAACCCGCTGCGAAGCATGGGCGTATTCACCTCGTTCGGGCAGACAGCGTTGATGCGGATGCCCTGATGCGCATGATCCATCCCCATGCATTGGGTCAGTGACGCTATTGCCGCCTTGGTCATGCAGTAAAGCGCGTGGTTTGGCCCGGGCGCCTTGCCGCCCCAGCAAGAGGCGGTGTTGACGATTGCACCCCCGCCGGTTTCCGCCATCAGCGGGATCGCAGCGCGACAGATGCGGAAAGGGGCCTCGACGTTGACACCCATGGAAAGGGTCCAGTCGTCGTCAGAGGTTTCAGTTACAGTTCCACGCGTGATGACGCCCGCGTTGTTGATCACGATGTCCAACCCACCAAGTGCGCTGATTGCCGCGGAAGGTAGGCCGTTGGCATAGGTTGCGTCCAACAGATCACCGGGCAGGTGAGCGTCCGCTTCGATCTGATCCGTCATGCGATCCGCCACTGCAACCTGCGCCCCTGCGCCGCGTAGACGGTTGACGATTGCGGCTCCGATACCACCCGCGGCACCGGTGACGAGGGCTCGTTTTCCTTGGAACTCCATGCTCGACCTCCTGCTGTCAAAATTGCGCGACGGGCGACCCGAACAGGGTCTCATCCGGATTGATGCCTAAGCCTGGACCCGTTGGAACGTTGATGTGGCCGCCCTCGACACGGATGCCGTTTTTGGGATCATAGTGCCCTTCGATGTAAGGCGCGGCGAGCCAAACCCCTTCGAGCAGATCGGGACGCACCGTGGCACCGATGTGTGTACAGGCGGCGGCAACAATGTCGCCCCCCAGCTGTCGTCGCAGGTATGGGGCAGGTTGCGCGCTTCGCAGATATCACGGAATGCGCGCATCGGATGGAGTCCGCCGATGCGGGTGATTTTCATCCCGAAGCCATCGACCAACCCGTTTCCGGCGGCGGTGATCACCGTGTTCAGCGAGGTGCAGCTTTCGTCCATGTAAAGGCCGTGCGTGATCTGAGGGCGGATCTTATGCAGATCTTCGATCGTGTTGCAGGGCTGTTCCATGATGAAGGGAATGTCGGGGCATTCGCGGCTGACCCGCAGTGCGTCGCGTGTGGTCCAACCCCGGTTGCCATCGACCGCCAGACGCATGCCCGAGCCTCTGACCACCTCCCAGACCTTGCGAATGACTTCGATGTCAATCTCGACCGGGCGTCCGCCAACCTTGATCTGCAGGCGAGGGTAGCCCTCGGCCATCTTTTCGGCTGCCAAACGGGCGATGTCATCCGGTTTACCGACGCCGGTGGCGTAGTAGGACGGCACTCGAGACGTTGCCGCCCCTCCCAACAACTCGGACACGCTGATGCCCAAGTGTTTGCCCAGCAGATCATGCGCTGCAATGTCGATGGCCGCCTTGGCGTAATTGTGGCCGTTCAGCAGACCATCCATTGTGCGGTGCAACGTCAACGGCGAAACGTCGGTCCCGATCAGGTCCGGGGTCATCTGGACCAGTGCGGCCCGTGCGCCAGCGGCATGTGCCTCGGCGTAGGTTGGCCCAACGGGGCAGGCTTCCCCCACCCAACCAGACCCGTGTCAGAAACAAGTTTGACCAGAGTTGTGTCCAACGCCCAAACCTGCGCCTTGGCCATCGTATAGGGGCCGTTCCGAACCGGGAGGTCATGTTGATAGATGTGAATTTCGGCGATTTTCAATGCGGGGCCTCAAAGGGAAAAAAGGCCCGCCCAGTTAGAAAGGCGAGCCAGTAGGGGATTGGTTTAGAGGTGTTGGTTCAACTCGTCGGCTGCGGGAATTTCTCGTTCGCGTCGTGCGATGTAATCCAGCAGCTCTTCATTCTTGGCAACATCTAGCGTTGGTTCCTGATACTCTGACAGCAGCTTGCGGGCGTGGTTCAGGGCACGTTCGGTGATCTCGATGCTGCCTTCGGCCACCCATTGCTCGATTGAGTTGTTGTCGAACATGTCGGGCATGAAAAACGCTTCTTGGAAGTTCTCTTGGGTATGGGGGTGCCCCAGATAGTGGCCACCCGGCCCTACATCCGGAACGGCAGAAAGGGCCTGATCGAAATCGCCCCACTTCGGTCCTTCGGCCATGCGATAGGCCATCGCGCATTGTTCGGCGTCGACGATGAACTTGGCTGTTGAGCAGTGCATCCCGGCTTCGTTCCAGCCAGCGCTGTGCCAGATGTAGTTGGCACCGGCATGCATAACAGCTTGCAGTGTCGTCGCTGATTCATACCCGGCCTGCGCATCGAACGTCTTGGCCCCGCCAAGCGTGTTCGAGGTACGCCATGGAACACCATAGTGCCGCGCCATCTGACCGATCATGAAGTTCATCAGGCTGATCTCGGGCGTGCTGACCATCGGGGCGCCCGATTTCATCGACACGGTCGACAGGTAGTGGCCATAGATCGCGGGGGCTCCCTTGCGGATCACCTGGGTGTAAGCCAGCGCGCTGAGGGCTTCGGCGTTCAACTGCGCGACCGTTGCGGGGACCGAGGCCGAGCGTGTTGGCGCCACCAAGAACGAAGGGTGAGCACAGCACCGGTTGATTGCGACGGCAGAAGGCGCGCATCGCACCCAGCATAGTCTCGTCCCACACCAGCGGTGAGTTGCCGTTGCAATTGCCGGTAGTGACGGGGTGCGTTTCCATGAACTCATCACCAAAGAGGATCGCGCACATGTCCATCACGTCCTCGGCGTTCTTGGGCGAGGTGGTCATGCCCATGAACGTCTTGTCCGAATGCTTCATCGACGAATAGGTGATGCGCAGGTGCCGCTGGCTGATGGGGTGATCGTAAGGTTCCACGATGTGGTGGGCCGAGGAATGTAGCGCTGGCATCATGTGCGACAGCTTGTGGAACATCGCCAGATCATCGAGCGTCGGGTTGCGGCGCACGTCATCCAGATCGCGCAGGAATGGCGCGCCGGTCATCGGCACAAAGATCGAATGTCGCCCCCGAGGCGCACGTTCTTTTTGGGGTCGCGGGCGTGGTAGGTGAAGTCCGACGGAATGGTTGTGATCAGCTCGCGGACCAATCCGCGATCGAGAAACACCAACTCGCCCTCGACTTTGGCGCCTGCCTTTTTCCAATCCTCTAATGCGATGGGGTCGCGGAACTGAACACCGACATTTTCGAGGATGTCCATCGAGGCGTTGTCGATGAGTTCGACTTGGGCCCCGTCCATCACCTCGCACAGTGGGATGGTTGCGGTCAGGCCGGGAAGCATGTCAAATTTCGGGGCCGTGCGAAGTGCACGACGAGCTTGTCTGCCACCCGAACGCGTGCGGGGAGCGGTTGCAACTTGAGCCATGGGGGCGATCTCCTGTTTGAATTCAGGATGCCCTTGAGAAACATCGTTTGACGTGCAGATTTCCGAAATGTGAATGCAAAAACCGACATCTGATTTGCTGTGAACGGCAATCCTGATGCTTTCTCAATCGTGACTGGCTTTTGCACGTGGTCTAAAGGTTTGAGTGGCGAATCGGCTTATGAAGGCCACGAAAGGGGTCTGGAAAGCGATGAGGTTAACCCGGCACCTTGTAATTTTCTGAAATTCAAGAGAAGCAGGAGCATGTCACTAACTCTCCTGAGAACGTTGGTTGCGATTGCGGACCAAGGCAGCTTCGCCGCGGCGGCGGATCAGGTTTGCGTCAGCCAAGCCGCTGTTGGGCAACAGATGCGAAAGCTTGAGGACCTTCTTCAGACTCAACTATTTGATCGTTCAGAACGGTCACCGCGTCTGAACGCGTCTGGATTGTCGCTTGTGCCCAGGGCGCGCGCCATCCTTAGAGACTATGATCAGATGGTAGATGATTTGATTGGCGAAGCTCGTCTGTATGGGGAGTTATCTCTGGGTGTTGTTCAGTCGACTATGCGCGAACTTGTGCCGCGGGTTCTTAAGCAGTTGGTGGAAACTTACCCTCAACTTCACGTCAGGGTCGTGCCGGGATTGTCCGAAGAGTTGGCCGAACAAGTCGAGCGCCGTGGATTGGATGCAGCCATTTTGGCAACGGCGGGGCACTTGGATCCGATTTTTGACTGGCGACCGTTCGCCACAGAGCCACTTGTCTTGATTGCTGCTCCGGAAGTGAGCGAAACAGATGCGGACAAGTTATTGCGGTCCCGTCCTTTTATCCGACACAGTCGCAGGGCGACGGTCGGGCAATTGGCGGATCAGTGGCTGAGCAAGGCCGGGTATTCTGTCGAAGCAACAATGGAGCTAGATTCCCTTGAGTCTGTTGCCAGTATGGTGGCTCACGATCTTGGAGTTTCCATTGTTCCCGATATTTGCGTGCCTGATGCAGCCTTTTCCGCTTTGCGCCGGATTCCATTGCAGAGCCATGGGTTGGATCGACAATTGGGAATTCTGACCCGTGCTGATTGTGCCAAGACCAGGTTGGTCGAAGGGCTGTTGGCTGCTGTCACGCGCATCGTCAGCGATACGCGTGACACCAATTGAAATCAGCTTATGACGGCCTTCATGAACCTGTCTTTGATGACGACAGGGTCCATGGTGATGACGGGCATCTTTGCGTTGCCGCTTTCGCATTTACTGACGATGATGGTCATCTTGCCGCTGTCCAGCGCCGCTTGTAGTGCCGCGCCAGTCTCTTCCGCTTGGCATTCGACCACATTCTCGCACCCCGCCGCGCGCGCCATCGCCGTCAGCGAGGTTTTCATCCCCGCATAGGTCGGCTGATCCCCGGTCGAGCCATATGACCCGTTGTCGATGATCAGCAGCACATAGTTGTCCGCCACATTGTTGGCGATCGTCGGCAAGGTCCCCAGATTGGTCAGGATCGAGCCATCGCCGTCAATCACCACCACCGGCTTGGGTTGGGCCAAAGCCAAGCCCAGGCCAATCGAGGACGCAAGTCCCATCGTCCCCAGCATGTAGAAATTGCTGGGCTGATCATCGATTGCGTGCAGCTCCTGGCTGGGGATACCGATGTTACACACCACAAGCTGCTCGCGCAGGATAGGAGCGATTTCTTTAAGAATTTCTGAACGGATCATTGGTCGCCATAGCCTCCCCAGAAGTTGGCGTCGGTCAGGATCGCCACGGGCTTGTTGCACATGAAGGTATATTTCAGGATGTTATCCAGCTCTTCGACGTCTTTTTGCCAATGAAAATGGTAGGTTGGGATGTTCAGCTGCGCCAGAAGCGCCTTGGTGTGAACGGCCATTTCGACCTGGCAGGCGACCGGTTCGCGCAACTCTCCACGGTATGAAATCAGCATCGGCAGTGGCATGCGATAGTACTGAATCAGCGTCGCCAGGGTGTTGATGGTCACCCCGATGGCGGTGTTTTGCATGATGATGGCGGGGCGTTTGCCACCCATCCAGGCGCCAAGCACACAGGCCCATCCCTTCGTCTTCCTTGTTCGAGGGGACATGGTGGATTTCAGGGCGGGCGTCGATTTCCTCGATCACCCCGGCCAATTGTTTGCAGGGTACGGTGGTGACGAATTCGATCCCGTTCGAGATCAGATCATCCGTTATCCGGGCGTCTATGGTCATGGGCGGTTTCCAGTTTCAGATTTCTCCACCTTCTATTTCTCAAGCGCGGCTTAACTGCAAAGCAAAATTTCTTTCTAAAGTCTAAAGTCCAGCTTTAGTGGCGTCGAACCCTAGGCTTGCGGGGTTCAATTATTGTCACGGATCATATCGGCTGCTTTTTCAGCGATCATGATCACGGGTGAAGCAGTATTCCCAGAGGTGATTTTTGGCATGATCGACGCGTCGATGACACGCAGGCCGCCAACTCCACGCAACCGAAGTTCCGGGTCTACAACAGATGCTGCGTCAGCACCCATCCGACATGTCCCAACGGGGTGAAAAATTGTTGTGGCAATATTTCCGACTTCCTTCAGCAAAGCTTCGTCACTGACAATTGAAGGTCCCGGCAGGATTTCTTTGGGATGAAAACGTTCCAATGCTTTGGCTGTCATGATCATCCGGGCCTGTTGAACGGATTTTGCGGCCACGATCTTGTCTTTTGTGGCCGATAGATAGTTCAGTCTTATGTCAGGGTGCTCTTCCAAATTTCGAGAGGAAATATGACAGGAACCAACGCTTTCGGGTCGTAAATTGCACACTGAAACAGTGATTGCCGGGAAGGGGTGCAATGGGTCTCCGAGTTTGTCAGTGGACAGGGGTTGAATGTGATACTCAAGATCCGGAGTATCCTGCGAGTGGTCCGATTTCGTGAACATTCCAAACTGGCTTGGTGCCATGGACATCGGTCCGCTTTGCCGTAATCCATATTCTAAGGCAATTCGCGCCTTGCCCCAGAAACTGTTCGCCATCGTGTTCAGGGTCTTCGCGTTCTGGACTTTGAATACTGTCCGGATTTGCAAGTGGTCTTGCAGATTTTCACCGACGTTAGAGTTTGCATGAAGAACGTCAATTCCCAGTTTGGACAACAGTTTCGGTTCACCGATGCCTGACAGTTCTAAGATCTTGGGAGAGTTTATGGCGCTAGGCTGCGAGCAATACTTCGGATTTTGCGTGGGCTTCGATTGTTTGCCCCCGATGCCGGAATTGAACGCCGCGTGCGACTTTGCCCTCTAGGATGAGGCGGTCGGTGTGGGCCTCGGTTATTACGCGCAGGTTGGGGCGGCTGAGGGCAGGGCGCAAAAATCCCTTGGCTGTACTCCACCGCACCCCCGCTTTTTGATTGACCTCAAAAAAACCTGATCCTTCGTTGTTGCCGTCGTTGAAGTCCGGACGCGGCATTATGCCGAATTCCTTTGCGCCTTCTTGAACTGCGCGTAAGATCTCCCAGTTCAGACGTTGCGTGCCAACTTTCCATTCACCCCCTGAGCGATGCATGTCGGTATCCCCGGAGTGATGATCTTCGGATTTCAGGAAGTACGGCAGGACATCATCCCAGCCCCAACCGGAATTGCCCATCTGACGCCAGCCATCATAGTCGGCTGCCTGTCCGCGCATGTAGATCATTCCATTGACGGAAGTGCAGCCACCCAAAAGCTTGCCCCGTGGATAAACCAAAGACCGGCCGTTCAAACCAGGTTCGGCGGCAGTTTTCATCATCCAGTCTGTTCGCGGGTTCCCAATGCAATACAAGTATCCAACGGGGATATGCACCCAATGATAGTTGTCGGATTTTCCTGCTTCCAACAGCAGGACGCGGATGTTGCGGTCTTCGGTCAGCCGATTTGCTAGAACACACCCCGAGGTTCCGGCACCCACAATGATGTAGTCATATTCTCCATCCAGTGGCTCGGCTGTCATGCGTTGATCTCGTCTGAATTGCGTCTCGGTTTCGTCAGCAACGGTAAGGCGGTCCACCTTGATTGGAAAGAGAGGGAATTGTCGGTCAGAGTATGAGACAACAATCGAAGATGTAAGTCGGGTTTGGTCCTGTAACTCCGACCTCTTGAGCGCAACGGTCTGGACCAGGTGCGCGGATCACAATAAGTCTTGGACATGAACGAAACCCAAAAAACACCAGTATGTTGTTCCGTAGACTCTTTCGGCGGATCATCTATGGCGGTTTCTCCTCCGATACCGGGCCAAGTTCAAATGCAGGATGCCGTCGCAATCCCCGGTGGAACCGCCCTGACCGGCACCAAAACCCCAATAATTAAAGACGACGGAGAAGACCCGCTTCGAACAAAACGGATCAAACCCTTCTTTATGGGCGCAACCACGGTGACAAACGCGCAGTTCCAGGCTTTTGTCGAGGCTACCGGCTATATCACCGAAGCCGAGCGAATTGGTTGGTCGTTTGTTTTTTGGTCTCAGTTGCCCGAAGGTGTAGGGCCAAAGCAAGCGGTCCCAGGTGCGGAATGGTGGCGTCGCGAAGACGGTGCCAACTGGAGGGATATCTATGGCCCGGGCACACAGGCGGAAGCCTGGTGTGCCGATCACCCAGTGGTGCATGTCTCTTGGAATGATGCTCAGGCGTATGCGGCATGGGTGGGTGGCCGATTGCCGACAGAGGCAGAATGGGAACACGCTGCACGCGGTGGTCAGAAAGATGTCATGTTCCCTTGGGGAGACCGGGAGCCGGATGATTTCGAGTTTATGCCCTGCAATATCTGGCAAGGGCAATTTCCCAAGTTGAACACCGGAGCAGACGGTTATCTGGCGACCGCTCCGGCGCGCAGTTTTGAACCGAACGGTTTTGGTCTTTACAACCTTGTAGGAAACGTTTGGGAGTGGACCAGCGAGCCGTTTCGGATCAAGTCCTTGAAAAAGCACGTGCAATCCAGATTGGCAGGAATGAAGGGGTACAAACTGTCAAAGGGTGGATCCTATTTGTGCCATCGGTCATATTGCTATCGGTATCGCATCGCCGCCCGGTCCGGGACGTCGCCTGACAGTGCGACGACGCATCACGGATTTCGGGTTGTCTGGCCTGATTGAGATGGGTTGGTGATTGTTTTTTCCACTGGAGTTTTGACTTTCAGAAAACAAGCGGGTACTCGCGTTTCGCGCAAAAAGGACAGGACATGGCAAGCCCCAACTCTGGTACGTATTCTTTGGATGACCGACCGACTTCCCGCGCGTTGTCGATCGCCCTGTTGCGGACACGCGAACATATCATGGAACCCATCAGACCATTGCTGGCTGAAATTGGAATGACCGAGCAAAAGTGGCGCATTCTGCGCATTCTCGCGGAAAATGGCCCGATGGATCAGACTGCGATCTCGCGCGAGGCCTGCCTGCTGCTGTCCAGTGTGACACGTATTCTAAAGTCCATGGAAGCGGACGGTCATGTCGTTCGCATTCAGAATGACGATGATCGCCGATCAAAGATCGTGCGCATTAGCAGTGCCGCAAGAGAGTTAATTGAAAAACACCATCCGGCGAGCGTCGCGGTATATGGGCGGCTGCGGACCGAATTTGGCGAGGACAAGCTTGAACAGCTGCTGGACCTTCTGGAAGAGGTTCAGGCGATAGACTTGTAGAAAAGGGGCGGTCCTTGATGGATTGTTTTCATCATTGCTGACGTTTTGATCGTGCATCCGCGAGCACGCACAAAAGCTCCCACATCATTCGCCCTCCAACCATCGCGGTGACGCCGGTTTGGTCAAAGGGTGGCGAGACTTCGACCACATCCCCCCACCAGGTTGGCACCCTGTAGCCCGCGCAAGATGCGCTGCACTTCCAATGGGGTCAGCCCTCCAACTTCGGGTGTGCCTGTACCGGGAGTATAGGCTGGGTCGATGCCGTCGACATCTACTGAGACATAAGTCGGACCATCACCAATGATCCGGCGCGCTTCGGCAATGACCGCTTCGACCCCCATCTGGGCGAACTCTGTCATTTCGATGACCCGCATGCCACTGGCATGGCTGAATCCCCAGAGTATCGCAGCCGAACCGCGAATGCCGATCTGGATGGTACGTTCTGGGTCCAGCACGCCCTCGATCGCTGCATTGTAGAACGGCCCACCATGGTGAAAACGTGAACCGTCCATAGGGCCGAGCGTGTCGGCATGAGCGTCGATGTGAACCATGCCAACCGGTTCCTGTGCGCCAAGCGCTTTGAGGATCGGATAGCTGATCGAGTGGTCGCCGCCGACTGAAAGAGGAGTGACTCCGCCACCGACCAAGCCGACAAAGTACGCGATCATATCCTCGACGCACAGGTTGATGTCGTAAAGGCTGCGAAAACCCAGGTCACCCAGATCAGCGACATTGCACAGTTTGAACGGGGCGATGTGGCTGGTTTCGTGAACAGGGGGACCGTTGACCGCCAGATAGGACATCTCGCGCATCTGTTTGGGGCCGAACCTGGGGCCGGGACGGTTGGTGACGCCGATGTCAAAAGGCACTCCGACCAGGCCGATATCCACATCATCGAGTGTATCTGATCTCGGCGCGTTCATGAGTGTCGCCTCACCCGCAAAACGCGGCGGTGGCGGGGCATCGCCTGTCGCCTCTCCGCGGGATTCGCGTGAAGCTTCTTGCAAATACGCGGCCAGCTCTGGCTCGAGATACTCGGTAAAGTCCTTGTCAGCCAAGGCACGGATACGCGCCAGTTTGTTTGGGTCCATCGGCATTTGGGCGTCCTTCGTTCAGAGCGACGACAACCCCGCGTCGATGGCGGACAGGATATCGGCGACGTCCTGCTCGGTTACAACCAACGAGGGTGAAAGGATAATATTGTTGCCGGAAATGCGCAACATTACGCCCGCCTCATACGCGGAGTCGAAAATCTGTGCCATGCTGCCGCCGGATGCTGCCGCCTTGGTTGCCGGGTCTGAAACCACCTCGACAGCGGCCATAAGGCCATGGCCTCCGCGTACGTTGCCAATGGCTGAGTGCTTCGCATCAAGCGTTTGCAATCCGGCAAAAAGCTCGGTGCCGCGCGCGGCCGCGTTTGACGCAACATCCAGACGCTGGGTCTCAGCCAGGCAGACCACAGCCGCCGCTGCCCCTACCGGGTGGCCGGAGTATGTGTAGCCATGACTGATTGCGCCAAGTCCGCTGGTGTCGCCTTCGAACACTTCCGTTACTTTCTCGCCGACCAGCACCGCGCCAAAAGGGAAGTAGCCATTGGTGATTGCCTTGGCGGTGGTCATCATGTCGGGTTGAACGCCCCACAGGCGTGCGCCGGACCAAGCGCCGGTGCGGCCAAAGGCAGTGATGACCTCGTCCGAGATCAGCAGGATTCCGTATTTGTCACAAATCGACCGCACCATCGGCATGAAGCTTTCATGTGGTGGGATCACACCGTCGGCGCCCAGGATCGGCTCCATGATAAAGGCTGCGATGGTTGAAGGGTCCTGGAACTTGATCTCGTCTTCCAAAGCGGCAGCACAGAGTTGTGCCAGCTTGGCAGGATCAGTCTCGTTGAATGGGTTGCGATAGGGGTAGGGGGCGGGCACGTGGTAGCACCCTGACAGCAGCGGCTCGTAGGCTATACGGAACTTGTTGTTGCCATTGACCGAGGCCGCGCCGACATGGGTGCCGTGATAGCCCTTTTTCAGCGACAGGTATTTGGTTCTTCCGGGCTCTCCGCGGAGCTTGTGGTATTGGCGCGCCAAGCGCAGAGCGGTTTCTACAGAGTCGGACCCTCCCGAGGTGTAGAACACGCGCTGGATACCTTCGGGTTCAAAGAACTGACACAGGTCATAAGCCAGTTCGATCGAGGCATCATTGCTGGTGCCACGGAAGGTCGAATAATAGGGCAGGGTGTCAAGCTGGCTGGCGATCGCCTGTTTTATGGCATCGTTGGAGTAGCCAAGGTTGACGTTCCACAGACCACCAACCGCATCGATGGTCTCGTGACCGTCGATGTCCCTGATGCGAACGCCAGAGGCGCTGGTGATGATCTTGGGTGGGTTCTTTTGAGCCTCGGCTGGGTGCGTCATCGGTTGCCAGAACTGACGAGCGTTGTTTTCCTTGATGAAATTTTCGGTTTTCATGCGGATGTTTCCTCGGATAGACCAAGTTTCGTAAGCGCCTTTGCATAGCTTTGGGCGGGTTGTTTGACGTCGAAATGAACGGTTTGCAGGCCAGCGGCGCTGGCCCCTTTGATGTTTCGCAACTGGTCGTCGACAAAGACGCAGGCAGATGCGGGCATCCCTAACTGGTCGACGCACATGTCATAGGCTCTGCGGTCAGGTTTCAGAATTTGGGTATAAGTCGCGTCCACGATGACATCGAATTTCGCCAGAAATGGCAGCTTGGTGCGAAATTCGACCCCGTAGAACAGGTCCAACTCGTTCGACAGGATCGCCAGTTTGATACCCGCGTTGTGGGCCGCGTCAATTGCGGCCAAGGCCTCGGGGCGCATCACGGCCTGCGGGTCCGCGCCGCGGGCGGCTTTGACGAAATCGGCCATTCCAGCCCAGTCCCGACCCAACAATTCGGCTACCTCTTTTGTTCGGTTAAGCCAATATTCCCGTTCGGTAATTTCTTCCGCCTGCATGGCCATCCACAAAGGGTCGGTCTCAGGTGCAAAGGGGCCGTGCCACGTGAGTGTGCCTGAAGGCAAATCCAGGGCAGTTTCCGTCAGTGCGTGCGTTTCAAACAGCGTTTTGGTTACAACACCGCCAAAATCCAATACCAGCGCACATTGAGAGTTAGTTTGGCTCATGAAGGCTCCAGATCTCTTCAACCATAGAAGGAATAACGCCGCCACAGGTCGAGGATATCGACCGGGCTGCGGGTTTGAGATGATCCTTGATAGCTTTATCAAGCGCGTCTGAGGCTCGCGATTGGGGGTAGGCGACTGAAACGGCCCCGATGCAAGTGTCGTTTGGTCCAAAGATCGGTGCCGAGGTGCTGCGCACGTCGGACTCGTATTCACCACTGGCAACGCCAAAACCGTTCTTTCGCGCTGCCCGCACTTTGCATTGTAGCTGTTCAGGATCGGTCAGCGTTTTGTGGGTAATCGCGGCTAAGGGCTCGCTCAACACCTGCTCCAGCAGTGCGGATGGTGAAAATGCAAGAATCGCCGCTCCCGATGCCGTGGCATGCAAGGGCAGTACTTCCGCTGTTTCGATCTCGACCCGGGTGCCGTGGTGGCGGGATTGGCAATAGCTGGCCACAACCAGTTGCGTGCCCTGCAGCAGCGTTACATGAGCCGTTTCGCGCACAGCATCCACCAGTTGGGACAGGGGCTCTCTAACCGCTTGCCGGATCGGCACAGTGGCTTCGCGTACATTGGCCAAACGGATGATAGTCGGCCCAAGACGGTAGTGTTTAGTCGTCATGTTTTGCTCGACATAGCCAAGTTCCAACAGCTCGGAAAGCGACCGGTAGACTGAAGCCTTGTCACGCCCTGACAACCGTGAGAGCGCAGACAACCCAATCTCTGGCCGGGCGGTCGAGAAGTGGTCGAGCAACTTCAGCGATTTCGTCGTCGTCCCCATTTCTTGACCGCTCCCTTGGCTGGTTTCGCGTGCCTGTCGATATCTATGCTTGACACAAATTAATTGACATGACAAGTATTAATGGATCGCAACGGTTCACTATTGCAACCAGCGACCCAAGTTACGCTAAAACCACTGGGAGGAACTCATGCGTAAGCTCACACAGACATTCGCAATGGCCGCGTTTGGTGCGACAGCCCTGATCGCCGGACCGATTGCGGCCGAATATCCTGAAAAACCTGTCTCTTTTGTTGTTCCGTGGCCTCCGGGTGACGTCGAAGATGTGCTGACACGCCTGATCGCCGAAGAATTTCAGGAAACCTATGGCGTACCCGCCGCGGTGGTGAACAAGCCCGGTGGCGGTGGTGGCCCCTTCCCGGGTGCGGTGTCTGTGGCAACAGCGCCGGCAGATGGCTACACCGTGGGCTCCTTCGTGATCGGCGTTCCGGTCACAGGACCCGAGATCGGCATTCCTGAACTCAGCCCCAATCCGTTTGACCCGCTGGGTATTTTCCTGACCTATCCCTTTGTGATCGCGGCCAGCAAGAACGACAACTACTCCAACATGGAAGAGCTTGCGGCATATGCCAAAGACAACGAGGTGACTCTGGGCCACTTTGGGTCCTTCCTACCGCCCACCCGCGTGACGTTTGCTCTGGCCAACAAACTGGGTTTTGACTTTGTGGCTGAGACGGCGTTCGACAATGTGGACTGCAATGTTCTGGCTTCGGGTGATGTGGATGTGATCAACACCACGATCCAGCAGATCAGCGCTTGCCGTGATGATGTGGTGATTTTGGCCTCGATCGGCGGCGAACGGACAAGCCAGACCCCGGATGTGCCAACCGTGTCTGAGATCGAACCGTCGATCCAAGTTGCGCTCTGGAACGGTCTGTTCGTGCACAAGGACACGCCTGCTGAAGCGCGTGAAAAGATCATCGCCGTGGCACAAAAAGCGTTGCAATCGGACGCAGCCAAGGACCTGTCCGAACGTACCGGTACGTTGATTTACTGGCAGGATGCCGAGGAATCCAAGGCTCAGATCCAACAGGACATCGAGGCGCTCAAGGCCATCGACGAGTTGCTGGGCGAATAACCTGCCCCTGCACATTGCGGGTGCCGAAACTTTCGGCACCCGTCTGACACGACGTGACATGACGCGCGGGGAGAGGACCATGGTCCGGACAAAAACACTGCAGCAGCTGTTCCAACGTTATCGCAAACCCGGCGACCTGGTATTTGCGATGTTGTTTCTGATCTTTTCGGTCGTTTTGCTGACACAGCTGCAAGACCAGACGAAATGGGTGGCGCGCAAATCGCTGTTCGTCCAGCCTCGGTTTTGGCCAGCTGTGGCGGTGATCGGGATGGTCGTGTTTGGCACACTGCACCTGATTGGCTCTCTCTGGTCGCCACGGATTTTTGGTCGATTGAAAGAGATGTGGTTCTGGGCAAGATCTTTTGAATATGTCGCCTGGTTCCTGATCTATGTCTATCTGGTTCCGTTGACCGGGTACCTGCCGACAACAATTGCGTTCACCGTCCTGCTGGCATTGCGGGCCGGATATCGGGAACGGGGCATTCTGCTGGCTGCTGCCGGATCCGGTCTGGCGATTGTGGTGCTGTTCCGAGGCCTTTTGCAGGTAAAGATTCCTGGCGGTGCAATCTACGAGTATTTCCCCAATGGCATCCGTGCCTTCATGCTGACCTATTTGTGAGGGCACGGTCATGGACATTCTGCTTTCTAGCTTTGAGATTCTGGCCCGTTGGGACGTCATTGTCGCGTTGATGATCGGCTCCTTCGGAGGCGTCATCATCGGCTCGATCCCCGGGGTTGGTCCTGCGGTAGCCATCGCAATTCTGTTGCCCGCCACTTTCTCGCTCGACCCCATTGTCGGGCTGATTATCCTGTTGGGCATTTATGGTTCATCCGCATTTGGTGGCGCCATACCGGCCATTCTCGTCAACACGCCCGGCACGGCCGTAAATGCACTAACGACCTATGACGGCTATCCCATGACCAAGGCAGGAGAGGGTCGGCGCGCGCTGTCATTGGCTTATTTCTCGTCATTCTTCGGAGGTATCTTTTCGGTCGTAGTGCTGATCCTGATGGCGCCCTTGCTGGCCAAGGTCGCGCCTCATTTTGGCAGTCGCGAGATCTTTCTCGCCGCCCTTTTGGGCATCATCCTGGTTGTGCTGGCCCATCGGGGGCAAATCATGGCCGCGGGAATGATGGCCTGTTTTGGAATTCTGCTCAGCACCATCGGGCTGGAGCCAGTCAATTATTCCCAACGCTATACCTTTGGTCAAAGCTGGCTCAGTTCGGGAATGAATGTGATCGTGGTCGTGTTGGGTCTGTTTGCACTCAGCCAAGCGTTCCTCTTGCTGCTGGAACGCGACCATGCGCCCGAGGCTGCCAAAGTCGAAGGCGGTCTGTGGGGTGGGTTCAAAGAACTGATGGGGCACAAGCGTGTAGCCAGCGTCTCGGCCTCTTTCGGGGTTCTTATGGGCATGATCCCCGGCGTAGGTGAGTTCACCGCACAGTTCCTGTCCTACACCTATGCACAGAAATCTTCGAAAAACCCGGAACAGTTCGGCAAAGGTTCACCCGAAGGGCTGATTGCTTCGGAAACTGCCAACAACGCTGTTCCTGCAGCGGCAATGATCCCGCTGCTTGCCCTGGGTATTCCGGGCGAAGCTCTGACGGCCATGATGCTGTCGGTGTTCTATGTCCATAACGTCCTGCCAGGTCCTCAGTTGTTCGACCAACAGATGGATTTTGTCGTTGCACTCTATATCGCGCTGCTGATTTTGAACGTACTGGTTTTGGGCTTCCTGATGGTGTCCACCAACAAGCTGCTCAAGGTAGTCCAGATACCCACGCGGTTCTTGGGTGTATTGATCCTGACGCTCAGTTTTGTCGGCGTTTATTCACTCCGCAACTCCTTTACCGACTGTGTCATTGCGTCAGGTTTTGGGGTGTTGGGTGTGATCCTGAAGCGCCTGAATCTTCCGATCGTTCCGATCATTTTGGGTATGGTTCTGGGCGGCATCATGGAGACCAAGCTGCGCAGCGCCATGCCGCGCCTGAAAACCCCGCTCGACATGATCGACCGGCCGATTTCCTTCATCATCTTCTGCATCATCGTGGCGGTTCTGATCATCCACGTAAGGGTGCTGATCGTCGAACACCGCAAGAGGAACCAAACTGATGGCGATGACGCAAGCGGACTTGAACGCACTACGCGCTGAGGTCATTCCCCCCAAGGGTCATTTCATTGACGGACAAATAGCCGATACCACGGATGGCGCACGACTGGACGTAATTTCACCTATCGATGGGCAGGTGATCACCACTCTGGCCGCTGGCACCGCCGAAGACGTGAACCGTGCCGTTGCTTCTGCCCGCCGCGCCTTCGAGGCACGTGTTTGGGCTGGGCAGTCACCGGCCGACCGAAAAAAGGTGTTGCTGCGTCTGGCTGAACTGATCGAACGCGAGGCGCTTGCTCTGGCGGTTCAAGGTGTGCGCGACAACGGGACCGAGATTGGCATGGCTTTCAAAGCCGAGAGCGGATCGGCCGCAGGCACCTTTCGTTACTACGCCGAGGCGATCGATAAGATCTATGGCGAGATCGCCCCGACCTCAGAAAGTGTTCTGGGGTTGGTGCACCACGAGCCTGTGGGGGTTGTGGGGGCAATCTTGCCGTGGAATTTCCCACTGATGATCGGAGCCTGGAAGATCGCGCCGTACCTCGGCAGCAGGAAACTCGATCGTGGTGAAACCAGCGGAAAGTGCATCGCTGTCTATTCTGCGTTTGGCGGAACTGGCGGTTGAAGCTGGTGTGCCCGAGGGCGTGTTTAATGTGGTCACAGGCAAAGGCTCGGTCGTGGGTGAGGCGATTGGTTTGTCGATGGATGTTGACGTTTTGGTCTTTACCGGCTCTGGCGCCGTAGGTCGGCGCCTGCTGGAATATTCCGCCCGTTCGAACCTGAAGCGATGCTATCTTGAGCTTGGCGGCAAATCCCCCAACATCGTCTTCGCCGATGCGAAGGATCTGGATCACGCGGCCAAGGTTTCAGCCAACGGTATCTTTCGCAATTCGGGTCAGGTCTGCGTCGCAGGCTCGCGTCTTGTTGTCGAACGGACAATCCATGACGAATTTGTCGAAGCCTTGATACGCCACGCAAGTGCTCTCAAGGTGGGCGATCCGCTTGACCTATCTTCGGATGTAGGCGCCGTGCATTCAGCGGCGCAACTGGAACAAGACCTTGGCTTTGTTCAAAAGGCGGTCACCGAAGGGGCTGACTGCGCCCTAGGAGGCCACCGCATCCTGAAAGACAGCGGCGGGTTCTATATGGAACCCACGGTGATGACCAATGTGGGCCGTAACGCCACGCTGAACCAGCAAGAGGTCTTTGGCCCGGTTTTGGCTGTTACACCTTTTGACACAGAAGAGCAGGCGGTCGATCTGGCGAACTCTACCGTTTACGGGTTGGCATCAGGGCTTTGGACTGCGGACTTGAGCCGTGCCCACCGAATGATCCGGCAGGTTCGAGCGGGTGTCGTACACGTGAACACCTATGGCGGTTCGGATGGCACTGTCCCCTTGGGCGGAGTTGGGCAATCTGGAAACGGCCACGACAAGAGCCTGCACGCCATGGACAAGTATTTTGACTTAAAATCAGCATGGATCCAGTTATGACGCCTGACTCGCAGTATTTGGTAAAGCGCCGGGCGCAGCTGCTTGGTCCAAATGTATCCACCTTCTACGAAGAGCCCGTTCATCTGGTGCGGGGTGAGGGTGTTTGGCTATGGGATGCAGATGGCAACAAGTATCTTGATTGCTACAACAACGTCCCTCACGTTGGCCATTGTCATCCCCGCGTGGTCGAGGCGATTGCCAAACAAGCCGCGACACTGAACACTCATACACGCTACTTGCATGATGGGATCCTGAATTACGTCGAAGCGCTAACGGCGACGTTTGCTGCGCCACTCGACACTGCGATCCTGACCTGTACCGGGTCCGAGGCGAACGACATTGCGTTGCGTATGGCACAAGCGGTGACCGGAAACACCGGGGTGATCGCAACTGACCACACTTATCACGGGAACACGATGGCGGTGTCACAGCTGTCCCAAACTAACCCACCCCCGGGTGGGTACTGGGACAACATGGCCTTTGTGCCTGCGCCCGATAGCTATCGCCCCTTGGGCGGTGAAAGCGGCATTGCGCACGCCCGTGCCTTCGCTGCCGAGGTTCAAAAACAGATCGACGCTTTGGAGGAGCGGGGCCATGGACTGTCGTGCCTGATCATCTGCCCCTATTTTGCCAACGAAGGTTTCCCAACGCTGGAGCAAGAGTGGCTTGACCCCGCCATTGCCGCCGTGCGCAAGGCAGGAGGAATTGTCATTGCAGATGAGGTGCAGCCGGGGTTTGGCCGCCTGGGAACGCACTTTTGGGGCCACCAAAAGGCCGGTTTCCTGCCGGACGTGGTGACTTTGGGCAAACCGATGGCCAACGGCCACCCGGTGGGCGGTGTTGTCACCAGCCCGGATACGATGGCAGCCTTTCGTGAACGGTTCCGGTATTTCAATACCTTCGGTGGCAACCCGGTGTCTGCAGCTGCCGCTCATGCAACGTTGACCGTGGTGCAAGACGAGGGGCTGCAAGAGAATGCGCGTGTCGTTGGCGACTATGCACGGGATTGTCTGCAGCAACTGGCGGAACGTCATACATGCATCGGCGATGTGCGCGGCTCGGGCCTGTTCTTTGGCGCCGAAATGGTGTTGGACCGCGAAGGCAGGACACCCGCGACGGCTTTCACCAAGAGAGTTGCAAATGCGATGCGTCAGAAAGGTGTACTGCTGAACTTTCTCGGCATCCACTACAATGCGTTAAAGATCCGTCCACCGCTGCCTTTTAGTCAAAAGAATGTGGACCAGATGATCGATACTCTGGACGGTGTGCTACGCGACACACCGCTGGCGTCATGAGCAATCACGCCGCAGAAGCTCTGGCGCTTTGGGGCCTTGAGGGGGCAACGTCCGAGCTCGTCGCACAGCGAGAGAATGAAATTTGGTCTGTCAGCTATGGCACGCGGCGAATGGCCCTACGGTTTCATCGGCCAGGGTATCGGACCGAAGCAGAGTTGGCCTCGGAACTTGCATGGATGCAAATGCTGGCGCAGGCCGGTTTGAGAGTGCCAGAGCCGGTGGCGCGACCGGATGGCTCTTTGTTCGGAACAATTGGAGAAACCAATGTCAGCTTGCTGACTTGGCTCAATGGACATCCGATTGGGGTCAGCGGTCAGTTAACAGATGCCAGTGACCCCTTTCGTTTGGCCACGGCGGTTGGGGAGCAAATGGCGCGGTTGCATGACTTGACGGACGCCTGGACGCCACCCGCGGCGTTCAGGCGTCCAAACTGGCAGGTGCAAGAATTGCTCGGGCCAGATCCGTTGTGGGGCCGGTTCTGGGAGCATCCGAATTTGACGCCGGATGACAAACGGCTCTTGATTGATGTGCGCGATGCCGCATCAGCGGATTTGGATCAACTTTCGAGCAGCTTAGACACGGGCCTGATCCATGCCGATTTGCTGGCGGAAAACGTGATGCTCGACGGCGATCAGATCGCTTTTATCGACTTCGATGACGGTGCCTTTGGCTATCGCGATTTCGAGTTGGCAACCTTTCTGATCAAGTTCCTGCGCCAACCCTATTTCAAAGACCTGCGCGACGGTCTTGTGATCGGCTATTCCGCTCGACGCGATATTCGCCCACAAGTGCTGGACCTAATGCTGTTGATCCGCGCTTTGACTTATCCCGGCTGGATCATCACCCGATTGCACGAACCGGGTGGGGTGGCCCGCTCGGGCCGGATGCTGGACACTGCTTTGACCCTGGCGAGCGCATATCTGGAAGAGAGGACTCCATGAACGACAAGACCATTATGATCGTCGGCACCTATGACACCAAGGACGACGAGCTGAACTATCTGGCCGATTGCATTCGTGGTCAGGGTGGACAGGTGCTGTCGATGGACGTGAGCGTTCTGGGCGATCCGTCGTTGCCAACGGATTATTCCAAACACCAGGTCGCCGAAGCGGGCGGATCGTCAATTGCCGAGGCGATTGCGTCGGGCAACGAAAATACCGCCATGCAGATCATGGCCAAAGGGTGCTCGACACTGGTTGCGCGACTTTACAGCGAAGGAGCCTTCGACGGGATCGTAATTCTGGGTGGATCAATGGGCACCGACCTCGCGCTGGATGCTACTGCGGTTCTGCCGCTTGGTGTGCCAAAGTTCATTGTCTCGACCGTGTCATTCTCGCCGTTGATGCCACCGTCACGGCTTGCGGCGGATGTACAGATGATCCTTTGGGCGGGTGGGCTCTATGGGCTGAATTCGGTTTGTAAATCTTCATTGTCGCAAGCTGCAGGTGCTGTCCTTGGGGCCGCGCGGGCGGTGGAAATGCCGAACCGAAGCAAACCTCTTGTGGGGATGACCTCTTTGGGGAAATCAGCGTTGAAGTACATGGTGCCGCTCAAACCCGCGCTTGAGGCGCGCGGTTTCGAAGTGGCCGTGTTCCACGCAACAGGCATGGGTGGGCGAGCGTTCGAGAGCCTTGCTGCGCAAGGCGCGTTTTCTTGTGTGATGGATTTTTGTACCCAAGAACTGGGCAACCACGTCCATGGCTCACGCATTTCGGCGGGTGAAGACCGGCTAACCAATGCGGGGCAGGCTGGTACACCGCAAATCGTGGCTCCGGGGTGTTATGATCTGGTTGATATTGTCGGCTGGGACGCATTGGCCGAAAAATGGGCGAACCACCCGAGCCATGCGCACAACCGACTGATAACTTCGATCGTACTGGATGATGACGAACGCCGCGTCGTGGCGCGCGCGCATTCTGAACAGATGGCGAAATCGCCAGCTCCTACAACCTTGCTGATGCCGTTGGGCGGATGTGGCGAATGGGACCGTCCCGGTGCTGATTTACACGACGCCAAGGGCCTTTCGGCCTTCATGGACGAACTTCGCAATACTTGCCCGGGCAATGTAACCAAGGTCGAGCTTGACTGTCACATCAATGATGCTGAGTTTGCCGAACAGGCGCTGGCAATCTTTGACGATTGGGTCGCGCAGGGCATCGTGGAGAAACCTCAATGAGCCATAAGGCCAAGAATATTCTGTTCATCATGTTCGACCAACTGAGGTATGACTACCTCAGCTGTGCGGGCCACCCCTATCTTAAAACCCCACATCTGGACAAATTGGCCTCAAAGGGTGTGCGTTTCTCTCATTGTTACGTGCAGTCTCCGATCTGCGGCGCGTCACGCATGAGCTTCTATACTGGCCGATATGTGCACAGCCATGGCGCGGCTTGGAACAACTTTCCGCTTAAAGTTGGAGAGGCCACTTTGGGCGATCATTTGCGTGAGCGCGGCATGGATAGTTGGCTCATTGGCAAGACCCATATGCAGGTGGATCAGGCGGGAATGGACCGCCTTGGGATCTCGCGAGACGGTGTTATTGGTGCGCGGGTCGCCGAATGCGGTTTTGATGTCTACATCCGTGACGACGGCCTGTGGGGCGAAGGACCAGAGGGGTTCTATGACCAAAAACGTTCACCTTATAACGAATACCTCAAGGGGCAGGGGTATGAGGCTGAAAACCCCTGGCAGCACAACGCAAACGCTGGTGTGGATGAGGATGGCAACATTGCTTCGGGTTGGTTCATGCGGCACGCAGACAAAGCGGCCAACATCCGGGAAGAAGACAGCGAGACGCCTTGGCTGACGTCGCAGGCCATTGAGTTCATCACCGAACAGGATGCTAAAGGCGCAGGCCCGTGGATGTGTCATCTGTCATATATCAAGCCTCATTGGCCCTATATCGTGCCCGAGCCTTATCATGACATGTATGGCGCTAACCAAATTCTACCAGTTGTTCGATCCGACGCTGAGCTCGAAGATACTCATCCGGTTTATGAACAATTCATGCAGAACGAGATTGGGCAGACCTTCAGCAAGCCAGGTGTTCGGGAAAAGGTTATTCCGGCTTACATGGGTCTGATCAAACAGGCTGACGATCAGATGGGCCGCTTGTTCCAATGGCTTGAAGACAAGGGCCATATGAAGGACACGATGATTGTCGTGACCTCAGACCATGGCGATTACTTGGGCGATCATTGGTTGGGCGAAAAAGACCTGTTTCATGATCCATCCGTCCGGGTGCCGTTGATCGTCTATGATCCCTCGGAGTCTGCAGATGCTACGCGCGGAACGGTCTGCAATGCGCTGGTCGAGAGCATCGATCTGGCGGCAACCTTTATTGATTTGGCGGGCGGTGATGTTCCGGATCACGTGATCGAGGGGCGATCACTTTTGTCATTCCTGCACGGGGAAACACCAGATACTTGGCGTGACTTTGCCGTTAGCGAGTACGACTATTCGGCGACACCTGAAGCAGCCGCGCTTGGGCTGAACCCAAAACAGGCACGCCTGTTCATGTTAGCGGACAAGGAATGGAAGTTCGTGTTTGCCGATGGCGGATTTCGCCCGTTGTTGTTTGATCTGATAAATGATCCGGACGAGCTGAATGATCTGGGCGCCGATCCTGCATATGTACATGTGACAGAACTCTTCATGTCGAGGTTGTCAGAATGGGCGCGCAGGCCATCGCAGCGAACGACGATCAGCAACGAGTCCCTGGTTTCAAAACGAGAAGGCAGCGCGGCCGATGTCGGAATATTCATCGGTGTTTTTGATGAAAGCGAACTTCCTGCACATGTGATTGAAAGGACAATTACGCCGCGCTGATCGATCAGCAGGTTACGCCCAAATTGCGTCGACTTCAGGCCCGACCCCACGCTCACGCATAGTTTGAGCTAGGCAAAGTTTATTTCGACCGACCCGAAGGTGCCAAAATCGGCATGGATATTCGTGCCCGAGGGACATTCGACCGGGCGAATGAAACTACCTGATAAGATCACCTGACCCGGCTCAATGCTTTGACCGTATTGCGCCATTCGTCGAGCCAGCCAAACCACGCTTTCGACCGGATCGTTCAGAACGCCGGCGCCAAGGCCAGTTTCTTCTACTTGGCCATTGCGTGAAGTGATTGCCCCGATCCACCGTAGATCAAAGGCATCCAAAGCGTGCTGTTCAGTTCCCAGAACGACACCGGCGTTGGCGGCGTTGTCGCTGATTGTGTCAAAGACTGTACGCGCCTTGCCGGTTTCGGCATCGGCGCGTTGAATGCGGGTGTCCAGAATTTCGATCGACGGAGCGACATAGGCCGTGGCAGAGATCACGTCGTCTCGGGTGACATTCTCGCCGCCAAGCGCGGAACTCATGACAAAAGCGATCTCGGCTTCGATCCGCGGCTGGATGAACCGTCCTACGGGCACGGTCGCGCCTGTGTCAAAAGCCATGTCGTCAAACAGGATGCCGCTGTCGGGGATGTCGATGTTCAGCGCGTATTGCATCGCTTTCGAGGTCAACCCGATCTTCCACCCGATCACGCGACGTCCCCGGGCCAGCTTGGCCCGGTAGATTGCGTTCTGAACCTCATAAGCGTCGTCCATCCCCATTTCGGGGTGGCGCAAAGACAGCAGACCGATCTGATGGCCAGTCTCTTCGGCTTGCAACAGGTCATCAGCGGCACGGGCGTGATCGTCTGGGGTCATACCTGTTCATCCTCCACCGTATTGCGTAGCGTGCCGATACCCTCGACCGAAACTTCGACTACGTCGCCGGGGGCCAGGTATCTCGGCGGGTCAAACCGCGCGCCAGCCCCTGTGGGGGTACCAGTTACAATGATATCGCCGGGCTGCAACGTCATGAAGGTCGAGATGTATTCGATCTCGCGCCGGATCGGGAACATCATACGGTTCAGGGTATCGTCTTGCCGCAGCTCGCCGTTCACATGGGTCTGAATGCGGGCATCATCCAGCTGTGCATCATCCGTGAATGGCACAAGCCACGGGCCAATGGCGCCCGAACAGTCCCAGTTCTTGCCTTGTGTAACGTTGAATTTGGCGTGGCGGACCCAATCGCGGATCGTCCCCTCATTACACAAGGTGAGCGCCGCGATGTGATCATAGGCGTCATCTTGGGAAATCCGGCGACCGCCCTTGCCGATCACGATGGCAACTTCGCCCTCATAATCCAGAGTGTGGTTTTCGGGCGGGCGGATTAGCGGGCGGTCATGGCCGGTGAACCCACTGGCAAAGCGCGGAAAAAGGGACATGAACTTGGGCTGCGCACTGCCGTCTTTGTATTCTGCGTTGCGGTCGGGGAAGTTCACGCCAACGCACAGGATACGGCGCACGTCGGGCATCACCATATCATAGGCGAACTCGGTATGGGTAACGGGTTTGCCTTTTGCGGCCTCGGACAGCTTGCTGAACTCACCCGCTGCAATGACCTCGTAAAGGCTCGCGCGATTGGGAAAGGCATCGTTCAGCGCGATCGCGCCCTGGTCGGTGATTGCGCCAAAATAGTTTTCACTATTGGCGGTATAAGTGGCAAAGCGCATCAGGCCTCCTCGGCGGCATCAATGCCGCCCATGCAAAGGTATTTCAGTTCCATGAAGTCGTCCAATCCATAGCGCGATCCCTCGCGGCCCAGACCGGACATTTTGACCCCGCCAAATGGCGCCTCGGCTGTCGAGATGAGCCCAGTGTTGATGCCAACCATACCGTACTCCAAAGCTTCGGACACCCGCCAGACGCGGGCCAGATCACGAGTGTAGAAATAGGAGGCCAAGCCAAATTCTGTATCATTAGCGGCTGTAATGACCTCGGATTCGGTGTTGAACTTGAACAGGGGTGCGACAGGGCCAAATGTTTCCTCCGTCGCCACGGCCATCTCAGCAGTGACCCCAGTCAGGATGGTGGGTTCAAAGAAGGTGCCGCCAAGGGCGTGAGCCTTGCCACCCAGAGTTACGGTTGCACCTTTGGAAATGGCGTCGGTGACGTGTTCGGCCACCTTTTCCACGGCGGCCTGATCGATTAGCGGGCCAAAGACCATGCCTTTGTCAAACCCATTGCCGGTGGGTAGCGTCGCGACCTTGGTGGCCAATTTCTCGGCAAAAGCGTCATAAACACCCGCCTGCACATAGATCCGATTGGCGCAGACACAGGTCTGCCCGTTGTTGCGGAATTTGGCGATTACGGCCCCTTCGACCGCGGCGTCCAGGTCGGCGTCGTCAAAGACGATAAAGGGTGCATTACCGCCCAATTCCAACCCCAGTTTCTTGATCGTCGGCGCGCATTGGGCGTAGAGTATTGCGCCGATTTCAGTCGAGCCAGTGAAGGTAAGCTTGCGTACCGTCTCACTGCTGGTCATTGCGCTGCCAATAGCACTTGCAGACCCTGTCAGAACTGAGAACAACCCGTTCGGAACACCTGCACGTTCTGCAAGAACAGCCAAAGCGATTGCCGAAAAGGGGTTTGAGACGCTGGTTTCAGAACCATTGAACATCCAGCGGCCAGCGCAGGCCCGGCCTTGCGGGTAATCATCGCATTGGGAAAATTCCACGGAGTGATCGCTGCAACTACACCGATGGGTTGTTTGACAGTCAGGATGCGCTTGTCCGGCGAATGACCAGGCGTGATGTCGCCGTAAGCCCGCCGTGCTTCCTCTGCAAACCATTCAATAAAGCTGGCCCCATAGGCAATTTCCCCTTTGGCTTCGGCCAATGGTTTGCCTTGCTCTGCGGTCAGGATGGTTCCCAGGTCGTCCTGATGCTCCATCATAAGTTCGTACCAGCGGCGTAGGACTTGGCTGCGTTCCTTGGCTGTTCGCTTGGCCCAGCCATGACGCGCGGCCTCGGCGGCGTCGATGGCTTCATGGGTTTCTTGGGCACCAAGCCTTGGCACGTAGCCAATAACATCTCCGGTTGCGGGATTTGTGACAGCCAGACCGCTTTCTGGACTGGCTTCGATCCAGCGTGTGCCTACAAGGGCAGCCTGCCGCAATAAGCTTTGATCGTTCAATGAGAGCATTGGACCTCTGTCTGATTTTGAGCCCAGCCCAGTTTGAAACCGGGCTTGGGACGGCATTTATTGAACTGGGAAGATGACGTTTGTCTGGCCCGTGCCTGAACTAGGGAAATACTCGGTCACAACCTCACATTTCCCGGAATAACTGTCCCAGCCGAGGGCACCGTAGAGCATCGAAGTGTCATGCATGGACCCTTCGCCACAGCAGAATTCCGCATATTCGCCCAGCATTTTCAGGAAAGTTGCATGATCCCCATTCTTCCACATTTCCAACACGTGTAGGTCCATCTGCCGGTTGAATTCCGAACTTATGGTGAAGGTACCGTTGTTGGCAGCGTAATCCTTGTTGGCCCAGATTTTGTGCGACAGAGAACCGCTGGCAACCAGCAGCACCTTTTCATCGCTGGCTTCGACAGCTTCTCGGATCGCTTCTCCAACGATGCGACTTTCGTCGTGGCTGTGGACAGTGGCCCAAGCCGCGACTGAAACAACTTTCATGTCGTGTTCACGGCTCATGAACCGCATGGGGACAAGGGTGCCGTATTCCAGTTCCAAACTGTCCAGATGGTGGCACAGAGTATACGCACCCTTTTCCGATGCGATCTTTGCGATCGCGTCGCCCATCTTCGGGTTTCCCTCATAAGAATAGGGCAGGTCCTGGATGAATTGCGGGAACTCGTTCGAAGTAAAAATCCCTTCGAATTTTGCGTTGGCGTTGATGTGAAAACCCGCGTTGACCACCCAATGGGTGTCGCAAATGATTACAGTGGTTGCGCCCAGTTCCTTGGCGCGCCGGGCAATTTCTCGATGACCGTCGATTGCAGGTTGACGCTTGCCTGCCACCGGACCGTCCTGTTCAGACATCAACAATGTCGGCACATGAGTCATCTTGGCCGCAAGTACGATTTCTCCCATAGTCTCCTCCTGGAGTTTTGGTTGGGTTCGCGCGTGTTGGATTAGAGTTTATAGCTTGCCGAGCTGTGTGATTTTGTGTTGCCCCGTGGCAAACCCGATGTGTTTTTGTTCCATGTAGAATTCAAAAGACCAATCGCCGCCGTCGCGTCCGATGCCGGATGCTTTCACACCGCCGAATGGCGTCGGAAGATGGCGGACGTTTTCGGAGTTTACCCAGATCATTCCGGCTTCGAGCTTATCAGTGAACCGCAGCGCACGCGTCAGGTCGTTGGTCCAGAGATAACCGGTCAGGCCGTAATCGGTATCGTTGGCAAGTTGCAGCGCCTCTTCTTCCGTCGTGAATGGGATAGAGGTCAGCACCGGGCCGAAAATCTCTTCGCGTGCAATGCGCATGTCGTTGTTGGCGTTGGTGAATAGGGTGGGACGAACGAAGTATCCTTGGTCACCTACTTTGACACCACCGGCGGCAACGGTCGCGCCATCCTCTTTCGCGATGTCAAAATACGAAGTGACTTTGTTATAGTGTTCTTCCGTTACCAATGGGCCTATTTCGGTCGCTGGGTCCAAGGGGTGCCCGACTTTGATATTGTTAACGCGTTCGATCAACCGGGCCTCGAACTCTTCCTTTATGGTGTCTTGGATCAACAAGCGAGAGGACGATGTGCAGCGCTCGCCATTGATCGAGTAGATCATGAAGATCACGGCGTCCAAGGCGCGGTCCAAATCGGCGTCATCAAAGACTATGACGGGATTCTTCCCTCCCAATTCGAGATGGTTGCGTTTTAGAGTGTCGGCCCCTTGTTTGGTGATCAGCGATCCTGTTCGGCTCTCTCCTACAAATGCAATTGCACGAATCTTCCTATTTTCGCACAGCGCTTTGCCCGCCTCTTCACCGAACCCATTAACTGTGTTCAAAACGCCAGCAGGCAATCCTGCTTCTTCAGCTATTTCAACCAGCAAGCGTGCAGTCAGGGGGCTGGCCTCGGCAGGTTTGTGAACAACGGTACATCCTGCCGCCAGTGCCGGGGCGATTTTCCAGGTCGAAAGCATGAATGGAGTGTTCCAGGGCGTGATCACGCCCACCGGTCCGATCGGAACGCGGGTTGTCACATTCATAAGGGTTGGGGACTTCAGGTGCTGACCATCCCGGGCTTGTATTACCTGATCTGCAAAATAGCGGAAGTTCTCGGCGCCGCGCAGTGCCGCTTTGGACATGAAGCGCAGAGTTTGGCCCGTATCCCAGCATTCGCACAGAGCGATTTCTTCTGCGCGTGCCTCGATGGCTTCTGCGACCCGGATCAAGATCTGGCGTCTTTCCGTTGCGGGTGTATCGCGCCAGGCAATGAACGCTTCATGGGCCGCATCCGCTGCTGCGTTGATATCCGCAGCTGTGCCATGGGCAACGTCGCAGATCAGGCTTTTGTCGACTGGCGAGTGGTTTTGGAACACCCCCAGACCCTGCTACATCCTGGCCTGCAATCCTGTTGGGTAGTCCCGACGTGCGATAACGGTTCAGGTATCCCGCCAGTCTGTCCAGGTTGCTTTGCAAGTCCGACATTTGCCTTCTCCCGAGTAGGTGCTTGATAGTTGTGGATGTTAAGTTAGTTGCTTTGTTAAGTAAAATTCCGTCACTTGTCAACCAATCGATTTGCAGATGATGGTGAAACCCCAAGGGAAACCCTCGCATACCCCTGAAACTAGGTGTCATGAAAAATTCATATGGATTTTTGTGGCTTTTCGAATGATTTTGTGTGTTTCATTCTGTCCATGGATACTGAGACCGACAAAATTCCACATCGCGGGCACGAGTTGCTGAACGTGTTGGCGCGTTTGGGGGGCTCTGCAAGGAATGCTCAAATTGCGCAGGTAATGGATGTATCCGAAGAAACTGTTCGTCGCCTTGTCAAAGGATTGGCGCAGGCCGGTCGAGTCGAGCGGGTTCATGGCGGCACCTATCTGAGAGGATCACCGGAGGCACCGATGTACTCAGGTGCGTTGGAACAGAATTCTTCCGAAAAGACTGGAATCGCCCGGGCAACCCTATCTTTGGTCGAAGACGGAATGACCATTTTTATCAATGTGGGCTCGACTACGACTTATGTTGCCGAGCAGTTACGTGAGCGTAAGTCTCTTATTGTAGTAACAAATTCCATTGCCGCCGTTGCGGCATTAGCGGATCACAACGACAACCGCGTGTTTATGGCCGGAGGTGAAATCCTACCAGCCGAGCGTGGTACTTTTGGCAGCGCCACGGAAGAATTCGCACGTCAGTTCAACTATAATCTCGTGGTTTTCGGCTCGGACGCGATTTCGGCCAAACACGGATTTTTGGTGTCCAATCCAGACGAGGCGTCGCTGACCCGCGTGCTGACCAACCAGAGCGAAAAAGCCGTGGTCACCGCTGACAGCCGCAAGTTCAACACGCGGGCTCCGATGGTGGCCTGTGATCCCAAAAAGGTCACGCATCTGGTGACTGATCAACCCCCCGATATTGGGATGAGCGAGATGCTCGATGTGTGGGGGGTAAAGGTTCGAGTCGCTCAGAGCCTGTCAAAAAAATGAAACACAACGCTAATAACCGGGGCAAATCGCGGACTAACCGCTCCCCCTTAACTCTCAACAGGAGGTAACATGAAAAAGCTTCTTCTATCCGGCGTCGCCGCCTTTGCCCTGCCGGGTATGGCCGTGGCTGCAAGCTGTCCGGCTGTCACTGTGGCAGACATGCAGGGGGTCGCCGCTGGCGCATTCCCGCAGCAGTTCGAACTGGCCGAGTTCCAGGGCGCCGCATCCTGCGAGCTGGCCTTTGCGGCTAACCCCGCGATTAGTGATCTGAACACCCGCATCCGTGGCAATGGTGAGCTGCCCGACCTGGCCGATCGTCTGCCGGCAGAGCCGCTGGTAGTTGCGCCCTATGACGCGATCGGTTCTTACGGGGGCCAGTTGGACGCGCTGTCAAACGCCACTGAATCCGGCACCTCGGACTTTTTGTCAGTGCGCCACGTCAACCTGTTCCGCTACTCGGACGACCTGCAAACTGTTGTGCCCAACGTTGCCAAATCGTGGGCCTGGAACGATGATTTCACCCAGCTGACCGTAACGCTGCGCGCAGGCCACAAATGGTCGGACGGCGCGCCGTTTACCGCTGCGGACATCGCGTTCTGGTACAACAACTTGATGATGGATACCAACGTCATCGCCGAAGCCAAGGATTATGCCCTTGCAGGCGGCAAGCCGATGAAGGTCGAAGCCGTTGATGACGTCACGGTTCAATTTACTCTGGAAGCACCCAAGCCAGGTCTGATCGAAACCTTCTCTTTCACCTATGTTCAGCCTTTCCAGCCCAAGCATTTCTTTGAGCAGTTCCACCCGGGTCTGAATGATCAGGCTGATGCCAACGCCAAGGCGCTTGGGTACGAAGGTGGCTATGACCTGATCAAGGCCTATTACGGCAACTCTGACTGGATGGATACGCCGTCGCCGATGCTGACCGCAGGCGACAAGCTGGCTAAGCCTGCCCAAAGACACCATGCCGACGCTGGAAAGCCACATCCTGGTGAAAGAGACGACCGAAGGCCGTCACTATGTCGCCAACCCCTACTTCTTCCAGGTCGATACCGCAGGCAACCAGCTGCCCTATATCTCGGAAATGGACGAGATCTATGTGGGTGACGAAGAGGTTCGCACGCTGAAGCTGTTGAATGGCGAGGTGGATTACAAATCACAGGCGATCAACCTGACCTCGGCTCCGGTGCTGCTGGAGGGCCAGGAAAAAGGCAACTACACCGTCGACGTCAAGCCGGGCATTGCCAGCCCAACCCTCGCGTTCAACGTAACGGCCGAGGATGAAGCACGCCGCGCGATCTTCAATGACATCCGCTTCCGCACTGCCATGTCGGTAGCCATGAATCGGGACGAGTTGAACGAAGTGACGGCTTTTGGTCTGGGCACGCCGACGCAATACATCGGCTTTTCGCCGCGTCCTGATTTCGTCGACGCCAAATGGTCAGACCATGAGGCGGGGTTTGATCAGGCACGTGCCAACGCGCTGCTGGACGAGATGGGTCTGGTCGACAAGGACGGTGACGGTGCCCGTGATCTGCCCGATGGCTCGCCCTTTGTTCTGGACTGGCAGTTCTCGACGCAGGCCAGCTCGGCGCAGTTCGTAGAATTGATCGCGCAAAACTGGACCGATGTTGGCGTGAAAACCACCATCAAAGAGGTCACCTCGGACGAGTTCCGCTCGGCCCAGTCGTCGAACCAGCTGGATATCACCATGTGGGGCAAGGGTCAGCTTACCGGTTCCATTCTGGGCGACGGTGAAATCTGGGTGCCGCCGTTTGACGGCTACTTTGATGTGCGCACGGCGATGTTGTGGGCTGAATACATCAGTTCGAATGGTGAAAACGGTGTTGAGCCCCCGGCATGGGTTGCTGACCTGAAAGGCGCGCTGGACACGTACCAGTCGTCTCAGCCGGGTACAGACGCCTCGGTTGCGGCTGCACAGCAGATGGTCGAGATCATGACCAGCCAGATCCTGTTTATCGGGACGGTCAATGCGCTTAGCGCCGATCTATCACTCGAACAACTTGCAGAACTTCGAAGAATTCAAGACGCAGTCTTATGAGTTCTACCGGACCTATCCGTACCGTCCGGCACAATGGTTCCTGACCGAGTAATCGGGTTCTAACAACACGATACGAGAGCGGGCGTTCGCGCCCGTTTTCCAATACCCAAAGGGAAGACGATGTTCCAATTCGCCCGATTTGCGGCAACCCGTGCAGTGATGGCCCTTATCACCCTGATGATCGTGTCACTCGTGGTGTTTTCGCTGATGGAGCTGGTGCCCGGCGACTGCGCCGAACGGTATCTGGCTTACAAAAATACCCAAGGGTCGGCGATTACCCTAGCCGATATCGAGGCAGAGCGCGCCCGTCTGGGTTTGGATCGTCCGTTCCTGACCAGGTGGGCCAGTTGGCTGAGCGGTGCCTTTCGCGGCGAGTTTGGCGACAGCTGCATCCTGCGGGTAAACATCGCGCAGCTTTTGGGCGACAAATTCTGGATCTCGCTCTGGATTTGCCTGGGTTCGCTGATTTTGGCTTATGCGATTGCCATTCCGGTTGGCATCATTTCCGCGGCGTCGCGCAACGCCCTGCTGAACAACTCGCTGCGGATCGTTAGCTATCTGGGTTTGGCGATGCCGAACTTTCTGTTGGCGCTGATGATCATGCTGGTTTCGACCGTCTACTTTGGTGAGACGCTGACGGGGCTGTTCTCTCCTGAATACAAAGACGCGCCGTGGTCGTGGGCCAAGTTTGTCGATCTGCTCAGCCACGCCTGGTTGCCAATCTTCATCCTTGGTTGGTCCGCCACCGCTTTTGCCCTGCAAACGGTGCGGGCGCTGATGTCGGATGAGATCGGTAAGCTCTATGTAACAGCGGCCGAGGCGCGAGGCATTCATGGTGTTCGCTTGCTGTGGCGTTACCCGGCGCGCCATTCCTTGGGGCCGATCGTGAACTCGCTGGGGTTCGACCTGAACCGGATCTTTAACGAGCTGCCCATCGTGGCGCTGATCCTGACGCTGACCGAGGCCGGTTCTCTGCTGCTGGAATCTTTGGCGCGGTCCAATGACCAGCAACTTGCGGGCGCGATCATCTTTTTGCTCACGGCCTCTATCGTGGCGCTGAACTTTCTCACGGACATGCTGCTTGCGGTCATCGACCCACGCGTCCGCAAAAGCATCCTGAGGTAAGCCGATGACCACGACGACAACAAATCAAAAAGCGAAAGAGGCGTATTTCACTGCTTCACAAGGGCAGCTGATCTGGGCGCGGTTCAAGAAACAGAAGGCGGCGATGATTGCCGCGGGTGTGTTGCTGGTGCTGATCCTGTCGGGGATGTTTGCACCCTTCCTGTCGCCCTATGACCCGACCGTTGCGGGTCGGGACAAAGACTACCTGAACGGGGCGCCGCAGATCCCAAAGTTCTGCGACGAAAACGGATGCTCGATGCGCCCGTTCCTATACACTGTGACCCGCGAGCGGTCTTTGGCGACGAATTTCCGGTGGGTCGAGAAGATCAACAAGGACGAACGCCGGTACATGCAGTTCTTTGTGAAGGGCGACAGCTACAAGCTCTTCGGCGTCATCCCTGGCAGCATTCATCTGTTTGGCATGGAAGAGGGATACGTCCATCTGTTCGGAACAGATAGCGCAGGCAAAGATATTTTCAGCCGTACGCTGCACGCGATCTGGACCTCGTTGCAGGTGGGGACGATGGGGGTTGTGATTTCCTTCGTTCTGGCGCTCGTGATCGGGGGTATATCTGGCTACTATGGCGGCTGGCTGGACAGTGTGATCCAGATGGTGACCGATGCGATCCGCACGGTGCCTGCCATCCCGCTGTTCATGGCGATTGCGGCTTTTATCCCGCCGGAATGGTCGGCTGAGACGCGGTTTTTCTTCATATCCATGATCCTGGGCCTGATCGGCTGGCCCACGCTGGCGCGCCGTGTTCGGACCCATCTGTTGACAGAGCGCAATCAGGAGTATGTGCTTGCGGCCCGGTTGTGCGGGGCGTCCCCCAGTCACATTATCCGCCGCCATCTGCTGCCCAGTTTCACCAGCTACATCATTGTCGATCTGGTGATTTCCTTCCCCTACATGGTGCTCAGCGAGACGGCCTTGTCGTTCATCGGTCTGGGGCTGAAAGACCCGGTCAATTCACTGGGTGTGATGCTGCAGAACGTGACGAAGGCCGACGTGCTGCTGAACTATCAGTGGTATTTCATCCCAGTCATCTTCTTCATCGCGCTGGTGATGGCGTTTGTGTTCGTGGGCGACGGGTTGCGTGATGCCGCCGATCCCTATTCGGAGACCCGCAAATGAGCTTGATCGACGTTGAAAACCTGACGGTTCAGTTCAAGACTGACGAGGGGCTGGTGACCGCCGTGGACGATGTCTCTTTCTCACTGAAACCGGGTGAGGTGATGGGACTGGTGGGTGAAAGCGGGTCGGGCAAATCGGTGACGGCCAAGTCGCTGATGAAGCTGAACGCGCGCAACACCGTCTATGGCGACAACAGTCGGATAACCCTGCATCTGGACGATGGGCCAGTTGATGTGATGGATCTGAAACGTCCGCGCGACATGCAGGTCGTGCGCGGCGGGGCCGTCAGCATGATCTTTCAGGAACCGATGGCGAGCTTTGCACCGGCCATGACCATCGGCAGCCAGATGGTCGAACAGCTGCTGATTCACACCAACATGAACAAGAAACAGGCCAAGGAATTGTCGATCGAGATGCTGGATCGTGTCGGCATTCTTGAGCCTGCAACCCGCTTTGCCCAATACGCGTTTGAGCTGTCGGGGGGGATGCGTCAGCGGGCGATGATTGCCATGGCGCTGTCGACCAAGCCCAAGCTGCTGATCGCGGATGAACCCACAACGGCGCTGGATGTGACTATTCAGGCGCAGGTGTTGGATCTGATGCGCGATCTGGTGGCCGAGTTTGGCATGGGGATCATCTTTATCACCCACGACCTGAGCGTGGTGGCCCAGACCGCCGACAAGGTGGCGGTGATGTATCTGGGCCGCATTCTGGAAAGCGGTCCTGTCCGAGATGTGATCCGCACGCCTGCGCATGCCTATACGCGGGGTCTGCTGAACGCGCTGCCCCGCCTTGACGATTTGAACGCGCCATTGACGCCCATTCCCGGCGACATTCCTTCGCCGCTAGAACGCCCGAACGGCTGCGTGTTCCACCCCCGCAACCCCGAGCTGACGCCCGGATCACGCTATGAAATCGAACGCCCGCCCTTGACCGAGGTCAGCCCCGGTCATTTCGCGGCCCTGTTCCCCGAAGATGTGCCGAGCTTGCCATGACCAAACCCCTGATCAGAACTAAGGATCTTTCGGTTGAGTTTTCCATCGGTGGCAAGATCTTCAACAAAAAGACCCTCAAGGCGGTCAACGATGTATCGTTCGAAATCCCGCGCGGGGCCTTTGTTGGCGTCGTCGGTGAAAGCGGCTCGGGCAAGACCACTTTGGGCCGCGCGTTGTTGAACGCTGTCGACATCACTGGCGGCGAGGCCGAGTACGATGACGGTGAGGTCCAGTTCGACCTAACCAACATGTCGCCCGGCGATCTGAAAGAATACCGTCGGCGTGCGCAGTTGATCTTTCAGGACCCTTACGCAGCGCTCAGCCCACGCATGACCGTGCGTGATATCATTGCCGAACCGCTCGAGGTGATGGGCCTGACCAAATCGCGCGAAGAAACCGACGCTCGTGTGCGCGAGATTGCGGGCAAATGCCGGTTGAACCTGGAGCACCTGCGTCGATATCCGCATGCGTTTTCGGGTGGTCAACGGCAACGGATTTCGATTGCGCGTGCGCTGGCCAGCAACCCGCGATTTGTGATCGCGGACGAATGCGTCGCCGCGTTGGATGTGTCGATTCAAGCGGACATCCTGAACCTGCTGAAGTCCCTGCAAAAGGATTTGGGGCTGACGTTCATGTTCATCAGTCACGATCTGTCCGTTGTGGCGCACACCTGTGACCACGTGGTGGTGATGTATCACGGCAAGATCGTCGAAAGCGCCCCCACGCGCGAGCTTTTTGCCAATCCGCAACAGGATTACACACGAAACTTGCTGGCAGCGATCCCTTCGCTGGACCCGGATCAAAAGTCGCGCGCACCCGCGGTGGGGTGACGTGCGCAAAGGCCCGGTGCCGTCAGTTGCAGCCCGTTTCCCCATTTATGGGCGCCTATTTTAACTGTCAAACACCCGCCATCAGCACATCGACCGCGCGCGTGATGTGGTCCGCTTGATCTGAGACGTTGGCGACACGGCGCAGGCTGGACCGCCGGACAGAGGTGATCAAACGCGTCGCCAGAACGAAAGACGTGTTGGCGTGCAGTATTTCAGGGTTCAGATATCGGACGGACGGGTAATCCGACAAAAGTGGGATCACAACCACCGAAGGGTCGGGTGGCAGCAGGTCACTTTCGACCACCACCATGAACACACCGCCATATTCGGCCACGTCATGGCGGGTCAGCGTTTCCACATGGCCGCTCCGGGTGAGGTCATGATGTCAGCCAGAGGATGACCGTTTTGCTCATGCCATTCGGATTGGGCCTCAAAGGCTTCTGCGTTTTCCCTCAGCCATTGCTGTTGCCGCGCGTCGGTAACTGCCTGTTGCAAGGCAGTTTCGGCAACGGCTGACACGTTGATCCCCAGTTCTTTGGCGTGATCCAATGCCTCGGCGTCCAGCGTCAGAGAGGTCTTGCGTTTTGCGGTTGCTCCCATTTGGGTATCTCCTAAAACATACCGCAAAGATATACCGCACGAGCGTGTGGATCAAGGCTACGCGCTGGTCCCGATCAGAGCCACGCCGATGGCCATCAGGACCGCAGCCCCCAGGCGACGCTTCCAATTGCCTTCGCCCAGCAACAGGAACCCGATGAGGGCGGCAAAGATGACAGAGGTTTCGCGCAAGGCGGATACTGCGCCCAGAGGAGCAAAGTTCTTGGCATAGAGCACAAGGCCATAAGCGGTCATCGACACCAGCCCCCCGGCAAGACCAAGCACCCAGACACGGGGGGCAGGGCGGCCGGGGTGGATCGCTTTCGGATAGCGACGAACCCCGCGATGAAGATGTGCAGAAACGCGCCCCAGGCCCAATAAGACAGTGTATTCCCCGATAACCGCACGCCAATCCCGTCCACCACAGAATAGATCGAGATGCAGAAGCCGGTGCCAACCGCAAACCCAAGGGCGGCGCGCCCGACGCCCGAGCGCAATGCCTTCCAGCTGCTGAGCTGGATGCCAAGGGCGATCACAGCGATGCCCAACCACGCTTGTGGGGGCAGGACCTCGCCCACCAGGATCATGGCCCAGAGAGAGACCAGCGCCGGGACGATGCCGCGGGCGATGGGGTAGACGACGCTCAGATCTCCATGCTGATAGGCACGTCCCAGCATGTAGTAGTACCCAAAATGCACCACGGTCGAAAGCAGGATGTAGACAAAGCTTTCGGCATTGGGCAGCGGCAGCAAGCTGATCATGACGGCGGCAGGCAGCACATGACCAAAGGCCACAAGACCCAGCGTTGTTGTCCGATCCGCCGCCGTTTTGACGATCGCGTTCCAGATCGCATGCAGCAGCGCGGCAGACAGGATGATGGCTACGACCGAGGCTGACATGGGCGGCTAGCTTTCGGCGCCGGATTTGGGCATGTCTTCGATCAGGCGCGTTTCCAGCAATTGCCCGCTTTGGTACAGGATTGGCGTCGCGACAGAGGCGATGTGGCTGTTGAATTCGCGGAAGGCGCGCAGGGTTTCCAAGTGAATGTCGCTGGTTTCAAAGCTCTGAACCTGGCCGCCTTGCAGACGTCGGAAATGCCGCTTGCGGCTGTCACGCTCAGCGCGTTTGACCTCGGTCTTTTCGTTGTTGAGAAGACGTGCACTTTCCAAATCGTCCGAGATCAGGACGTTTGACGCCAGTTGCATGTTCGCCAGAATGTTCTCGTGCATCTGCTGCAGCTCGCTCCACCCCTCTTTCGAGAATTGATTGCCAGTTTTGCGCAGGTCGCCTGCCAGAACGGTCAGGCGCTTGGCCACGACATCGCCGGCAGTTTCCAGACGAACGGCGTATTCAAGCATGTCGCGGGTGATGCCCGCGTCCTGCTTGGTCATGGTGTCCGCAGGCAACGCAGCAACAAAGGCGCGGATGCCGGACAGGCATTCGTTGACCTCGGTATCGACTGCCTGCACCGCACGGATCTGATCTTTTTCGCCGGACTTGTACAGGCGCAGGGTGGGGCGGAACATCGCTTCGACCAGATCGGCCATGCGCAGCAGTTCGCGTTTGAGGCTCGAGATCGCCTGCGCCGGGGACCCGACATTCTCAGGGTCCAGCGCGCTTGACGGTTTGGCCACGTGCTCGGTTTCGCGCGCAGCGGCGGTGTCTGGCATCAGCTGCTCCATCGGCCCTTGCAGCATCCGACAGAACGGCAACGCCAGAACCAGAAGCGACGCGTTGAAGGCCAGATGCGCGTTGACCAGCATTTGCCCGCCATGACCTGCCCCAAGCAGGTCGGCAGGAACGGCAAAGTTGATGGCAAACAGGGTGAGTATGGCCCAGGCCCCACGTAGACCGAGGTTTGCAAAGGGGATGCGCCTGGCCGGAATGTCCATGCCGCGCGTCAGCCACACCGGGATGAATGCGCTGCCCAGGTTCGCCCCCAGCACCAGCGACAGGCCGACGGAAAAGGGGATAGCGCCGATCTGAACTAAGGTGACACACATCAAAATGGCGGCAACTGAACTATGCATTACAAATGCCAAGGCTGCACCAACCAGAAATGCCGTGATGTAATCGCGGGCGAGATAGTCGGCGATGGCAGGCAAGAACGCACTGTCGCGGATCGGGTCCATAGCCTCACGCAGGAACCTAAGCGAGATGAGGATAAAAGCCACGCCCATCAGTATACGGCCCAGCTGGCGTAGCTTCTTTTGCTCGGTTTTCACAAAAAGCCATCCGCCGATGGCAAGCAGAAGCGGTACCAACCAGTCAAGCTTGAAGGAAAGAAGCTGAATGATCAGAGCAGACCCCAAGTCGCCGCCCAAAACAATGGCCAATCCTGTCCCGAACCCCAGTAGCCCGGATGCTGCAAACCCAGAGGTCAAGAGGGCGACCGCAGCAGAGCTTTGCAGTACGATGGCCATAGCAATACCAACCAAGCTTGCCTGAATTACAGAATCCTGACCGGTCAATACTCTCTGAAAGGACGCGCCATAGCTGCGCTCGATTCCCGTGCGGACCATTCGCACTGCAAACAGCAGCAGCATGGTTGCACCAAATAGGCTGATGAGAAAGCTGATGATTGTCATTATCTATCCGCTTACAAGGTCGAGAAGTTCCGCATGCAATGCGGGTGTCGCCGCCGAAAGCACGCGTCCATCGGATTGCAGGGTCAATGGGGCGCCTTGCCAATCTGTCATGATCCCTCCGGCTGCTTCGACAAGGATCGAAACCGGTAGGAAGTCGTAAGGCTGCAGGTCGTAGTCGACAACTGCATCGACATGCCCCGATGCCAACAAAGCATGCGGATAGCAGTCATAAGACATGCGCCGGGTTTGTCCGGCTTTGGTTAGTCGCTCGAACAGATCCGGGTAGTCACGATAGATCTTGTCTCCTTCGTTGATGTACAGGATCGAATACTCCAGTTCCTGAGCATCAGAGACATGGATCGTTTTCCCGTTCATCGTTGCTCCAGTCCCCCTGATCCCCAAAAATATTTCGTTCAGCGCGGGCATGCCAACAACTCCGATCTGGGGTGTACCTTGAACCAGATGTGCAAGCAGGAAGCCAAAGAGTGGGTTGCCAGAAAGGAAAGAGCGCGTGCCATCAATCGGATCTACGATCCACAGGTTGTCTTTGTCGGCCCCGTTCAGGCCGTGTTCTTCACCGAAAATGCCGTGATCCGGGAAATGCTCGGACAAATAGGCGCGGATTTCGGTTTCAATCCCCTTATCCGCCTGCGTAACAGGGCTGCTGTCAGCTTTGAATTCAATCCCCAGTTTTCCTCGAAAGTAGCTGCGGGCAGATGCACAAGCTATCTCTGCCATGGTCTGGGCATGAGCCGCGCGATCATCCATCATCTTTGCTGTCTTCCGTTTTTGTCGCCACATGAATTGTTACGCCCCATTCTTGCAATGCGGCGCGTAGGCGTTTGCCGGGTGTGGCGTCAGTGAACAAATCATCCACTTGGCGCATGTCCGGTCCACAGTGAGGGGCAGTGGTATCAAACTTGTTATGATCGATTACAAAAATCACGCGATCGGCACTATCTGCCACCACGGACGCCAGGTTTGCTTCACTCGCATTGGCGAACAAAATTCCCTTTTTTGCTGTCACGGCGTCAGCACTTAGAATGGCTACATCAAAGACGAATCGTCGGGCTTGGTTTTCGGTTACAAATCCAAATGTGCCACGTTCGTTGCCCAGCATTTCCCCACCTAGAAAATGCACGCGATTGCTGTTGTGGTTGACTAGTGTCTGGGCAACCCCAATCGAGTTAGTCACAACGGTCAGATCAGAGAGAACACGCAATGCCTCACTTACAAATGCAGTGGTTGAACCGACATCCAGAAACACGGTCATCCCATTGCTAACCTGACCAACAACACTTTGGGCGATAGAGCGTTTTTCTACCGGGTACTGTGTCATGCGACTAAAGAAACTAAGACCGGCCTGAACATCCGGCAAATAGGCGCCACCGTGCACGCGCTCAAGTGCACCTGCTTTGGACAGGGCCTTTATCGTACGGCGGACGGTTTCTTCGGATACGTCCAAAGAGCGTGCCAATTCTGAGCTGCGTGCGGAACCGCCCAGTTGGCGCAACGCGTCCAGCAATTCCAATTCGCGATGGGAATGAGCTGAGTTTTTTGTCACCACTTCCTCCACATTACCCACAATAATCCACAACAACCCACGAAATTACAAGAAAAATGGTGTCTTTCCAACAAATGCAGTCAGGAAGTTGACGTACAGGACAACACTCCTCTTTTCAGCGCCTGCTTCTGAGGGTTATGTGGGTTTACAGGTGAACAGGGATTGAGAGGCCAACGTGCAAGATCAAAAAAACGTTCTTTTCATCGTGATTGACCAACTGAGAGCGGACTGTGTTTTTGGTCCGATGGCCGACTACGTTGATCTTCCAAACTTGAAGGCACTAATGGGTGATGCAGTTACTTTTCAACGTCATTTTTCAGTGGTCAATCCTTGTGGGCCCTCTCGTGCTTCGCTGCTGACCGGTCAATATGCGATGAACCACAGGTCCATTCGCAACGGCACACCGCTGCGACATGATACGCCAACGCTTGCGTCTGAAATGCGAAAAGCGGGCTATCTACCCATGCTTTTTGGTTACACGGATACGTCGCAGGATCCTCGGGCTTTTCACGCCAATGACCCAGCCGTGCACACTTACGAGTATCAAATGGCTGGCTTTCAAGAGATGGTCGAGATGCGCCTTGAAATGTCGTATCCTTGGCGGGCACATCTTAAGAACAAAGGCTACCAGTTCGAGAACTACGAAGACGTATTTGAACCGGTCTCAGCTGACGGTGGTCCGGCCGAAATCGATGACCCCGCCTTGTACCGTGCCGAGGACAGTGACACAGCATTTCTGACAAACCGCTTTCTAGAACTGATGCCGGGTTTTGATGACCACAGCTGGTTTGCGCACCTCACATACATTCGCCCGCACCCACCCTTGGTTGCTCCTGCACCCTTCAACCGAATGTATGACCCGTCTGCTCTACCTTTGCCGTCGCGCCTGAAAGATCGTCGGGCCGAGGCAGAAATTCATCCCTTTTGCACGCCGTCGATGGCCAATGCTTCTCCTTCAACCTTCGTTCAAGGGTTCCCTGATCTCGACGCAACGGATTCGACGGTTCAAAGACTGCGCGCCATCTATCTTGGACTGGCAACCGAGGTTGATCAGCATATTGGTCGCGTGGTCGACTTTCTGAAAGAAAGCGGTCAATACGACAATACTCTGCTCATTGTGACAGCCGATCACGGAGAGATGCTTGGAGACCGGTATTGCTGGGGTAAGTCCAGTTTCTATGACGCGGCTTATCATACACCATTGATTGTTCGTAAGCCGGGGAGCCAAGGTCAGGCTGGGACGGTGATTGATGTGCCGACAGAGTCAATCGACATAGCGCCAACAATCTTGGATTGGGTCGGGCAGGACATTCCCAATTCCATGGACGGTCGATCACTCTTGCCGTGGCTGTCTGGTGAAGTTCCCGATGATTGGCGTCAGTACACTTTTTCAGAGTTAGACGTCGCCGACCCGATTGCACCAACGCATTGGGAACAACACTTGGGGTTGGATGCCAGTTCCGCAAGCCTGTCGATTCTCAGAGACGATCGGTTCACGTTGATTGAATTTGCCGCAGAACTGCCACCGGTACTTTTTGATCATCATGGACATGGCGAGTTCGAGAATGTCGCGGATCGGGTTGAATACCAAGGGGATCTGGCGCGTCTGACTCGGATGATGCTCCGACACCGTATGCGAAATGCAGACCATACCTTGTCGATGAGTATGATAACCCATGATGGTCCAAAAACAGCGCGGAGGCATCTGCAATGACGCTAAGTACAAGCGGGCCTTGCAGAAGGCGACCATCTGCGTGACTGCTCGCGGTCATCCATGTAAGACGCCTCGAAGATGGGGCTGGCCAAGGTTGCGCGCACGTGAAGGGTTTCGGTTCCTGTGTTTCGAAAGCCGTGAACTGCGCCAGCGGGGATTAGAACCGATTGATTGGGCGTCGCTTGAACAGTTTCCTCGTTCAACCAGATTTCGGCCGACCCAGAGATGACTTCTAAAACCTCTTCGACGGCGTGCTGATGCAAGGGCGCGCCAAGTCCCGGTTCGCAGAACTGCTCGAAGATGCAGAGAGAATGAGACCCGGTCAACGCCGAGACGCGCATTTGGGTTTCAACACCCGACCGCCATGTTTCCAGTTGGTGTTCGCTGTGTCGAAGTGCGGTCATGTTGAGGCCTCGGGCTTAGTTCTTAGAAACGGGAGAATTGCTTGCAGGTAACCTTGAGGATCGAGAAGTGCCTTGAAGTGACCACCTCCACTCAATGCCAGAAATTGGGCTTTGGGCAGGTTTTTGGCCAACCTATACGACAAATGTGGCGGAATCACCTGATCCCCATCGATAGCAATAACCAGGCTTGGATGGTGTATCTGCGAGAGTTTTGCTCCGGTGTCATGACCCAATATCGCCCGGATCCTGTGAGACAGTACTACTGGATCTGATGTTCGTACCGAGCGATGTTCCCACTCCAGCGCACGTTGAGGGTTCTGGGCAATCTCATCAGGGTCAAAAGTCGATAGAATCTGCGCCTTGGCGTAAGCGGCAAGGCCCATCTTTTCGAGGATATCCAGCCGCAATCCGAAGGCGCGTTGCAGATAGGCATCTGGGCCAGACCAAGTCGCGCTGAAGACAATTCGGTCGATGCGCTCTGGTGCAGAAATAGCAAGAAGCTGAGCAGCGGCACCGCCCATTGATTGGCCAACGATGCTGCAAACCGGGATACTCAGATGATCCAACAAAGCAATGGATAGAAAAACCAGATCTTGCAGAGCATCGGGCCCATGAACTCTTTTGGGGTGGTTGAACGACAAAACTCTGAATTCTTGGGCCAGGGCTGGTACCAAACCGTTCCAGAACGCAAGTTGTCCGCCCAATCCAGGGATCAACAGAAGAGCCGGACCGTGGCCCTCGTCCAGATATTCGATGGTTTCTCCGTCGAATTGAAAGCCAGTCATTTCAATGCTCATGGGTTATGAATACCTGGCTGATGCCGCCAGCGGAAAGAACACCAAAATGGACAAGGGCGCCAGTAGGTTTTCCGGACAGACGCTCGATTCCTCTTAAGGTCACTGCTAGCGTTGCAAACATTCGTCACAAGATCACAGGCAGTTCGTCCTTCCATGACACTGGACCTTGCTTATTTTGAAATGGTCGCTGCCCAGACAGTTGCCAACTTGCCCCACGTTTTCCAAATACTGGCGCAGGATGTCGTGTTGCGTGTCGAAGATTGGCCTTCGGCGCAAATGATGTCCGATCTTGGAGTTGAAGACCCTAGTGAGCTGACGGGTCTTTACGAAGGTATTCCGGTGACACAGAAATCGGTGATGGACATAGTGCCTTCGCCTGATGTGGTCTGGCTTTTTCGCGAACCAATTCTGTCTGAGTGGCGCGCACGCAAGGACGTGGAATTGGACAACCTGATCGCACATGTGGTCGTCCACGAGTTCGCCCATCACTTTGGCTGGAGCGATGATGACATAAGTGAAGTGGATCAATGGTGGCTGTGACCGAGGCCACTTCGGGCCTCGACCAAATTGAATTTATCCCACAATCAACTGCTTGAGTTGCAAGGCCTCGTATTCCAGTTCGTTCAAGCGGAAATTAACGACGTCGCCAATTGTGATCATGCCGACAAGATCATCGCCGTCCACAACCGGCATATGGCGAAAGCGGCCTTCGGTCATGCGCTTCAGAACGGAAACCAGTGCATCTCCGGGTGCGCAGGTTTCGACAGAACTTGTCATGACTTCCTGAACCAGTTTCGGGAGAGTCTGGCCCGGGGTATCAGCCAGTTTTCGAACGATGTCTCGCTCAGACAGAATCCCACATAATGCGCCCTGCTTGTCGGCAACCATCAGCGCACCGATCTCGTTTGTCTCGCAAAATTTCAACAGCATGTCCGAGTGTTTCACCGGGCGCGATAGTGATGACGTGGCTGCCTTTCTGGCTCAAAACTTTGCTAACCGTAGCTGTTTCGGGCTGTGTATTGCTGCTTTGGTCCTGGCTGTGTGATCGGGATTTCGCCTGATCTTTGCGCATTGGGGCCTGGTACGACGTTGGCATGGAATTGTTATCCTCCCTCAGGTGTTGCCGTTCTCCTCATGAATCAGCATAACCCAAGAAAGTCTTGATGCGGGAAAAAAACGTGGGCGATTTCATCCTAACCCCTACAATAGCAACGGTGATTTTTTTCCTGGCATGCTTGTCAGGGTACCAATACCGGCGGGTTTGGAAGAATGAGGGGCCGAAATGGCAACTCTGGATTTACGGTCTGATGGCCGCGAGCGGGTTGTTGATTTTGGGATTCAAACCGTTGACGGTTTGAAGGGCAGGCGAGTTAGATCGCCTTGCTATCCATCTGGGCGCGTTCCAGCATTTTTTTGCGCGCGGGCATTCCAGGCGCTCGCGCAAGGGGCTGTTGGGGTCGATTTCTTTCGAACACACAAGGCATTGATCGGAATCACCGATGGCGTTCAACCCGCCGCAACTGCCCTTAATCGTGCGTCCCATCAGGATCACGCCGAGGGCCATCCCCAGCATGATCACCATCAAGATACCAAAGGTCAGGGCAAACGTGGCCATTGCTACGTTCCTTCTCTGTGGCGGTTACGCAGTCAGAGCTTTGAACTGCGCGCTTGCCTTGGTCTTGAACCGCAGATCAGACGCCTCTTCGTCACGTTCGATGAACATCACAGCCAAGTTCTGAGCTTCGGCGATTTCCAGGCCGCGCTCGCGACCCAGGATCAACATAGCCGTGGCCCATGCGTCTGCAAGCATCGAGTTATCCGCCAGCACGGTCGCCGAGGCGGTTTTGTGCGTGATCGGACGGCCGGTTGCAGGGTCGATAATATGCGAATAACGCTGGCCGTCTTTCTCGAAATAGTTGCGGTAGTCACCGGAGGACGCCATGCCCAGACCCGAGATGCCAACAACCTCCATTACGCCGCCCGACAGGGCCGCGGGCTTTTCGATCCCGATTTGCCAAGGCAGGCCGCTAGCATTCTTGCCGGATGCATAGAGGTCGCCGCCGATCTCGACCATATAATCTTTGATTCCAAGGGCTTCGACGGCGCGGCCTACGTGATCAGCACCATAGCCTTTGCCGATGGCCGACAAGTAAATCTGTGCATCGCCTTGGGTTTTCTGTAGCGAGGAACCGGCAACTTTGAGGGTGTTTGCGTGACCAGAGCGGGCTTGCGCGGCGGCGATTTCAGCATCGCCGGGCAGGTTGGTTGCGCCGTTTGCGCCAAAGCCCCAAAGCTCGATCAATGGTCCCATCGTTGTGTCAAAACGACCTTCGCTGGCGATGTTTACGGTTTCAGCCGCCTGCATCACATTTGCGAGATTGTCAGATACTGCAACGGCGTCGGTGCCAGTTTGCGCATTAAAGCGCGAGATTTCCGAACGGGGGTCCCAGTTGGACATCTGCTGGTTCACTTCGGCCAGTGCGCCGTCGATTGCGGCGCGCAGATCCGCTTCCTTGACCTGACCTGAGGCATCCAGTGCAACCACGTTAAAGGTGGTTCCCATGGTTTTGCCGGTGATTTCCAGCGCGGCAGTGCCAGGTTTGCACGCGGCGGCCAAAGCCAACGATGACAGAATGAACGTACGGCGCGAAAACTTGGTCAAATCGGGCACGAGAGACACCTCTTTTGGGAATCGACGGGTCGTACACGTATATCCGACACATCGAAGTTCGTTTCAACTCCGGGCTTTTGTGCGACATTGGCCGATACTTCAACCAAAAAAGTACACACAAAGTTGCAAATGAACACTTTCGCCCATGGCTGAGTCCATGCATAAGCTAGCCAAACTTTGACAAAGAGGTAAGTACCGTGCAGCGCTTCTCGCTACGCAAGGGCTTAAACATCCCGATCACGGGTGCCCCAAGTCAAAACATCGAAGATGGGCCTGTGGTTCGAACAGTCGGTGTTCTTGGCGATGACTACATTGGATGGAAACCTCGGATTGCGGTGGCAGAGGGTGATTTGGTCGGACCCGGCTCGCCGGTTCTGATCAGCAAGGACATGCCGAGCGTTCAGGTGGTCTCGCCCGTGGCCGGTCGTGTCAAGGCGATCAACCGCGGTGCGCGTCGCAAGCTGGTCAGCGTCGAAATCGAAGTGGGCGATGGAGCAGACGCGGTCGATTTCTCGAATGTGGGCGATCTGTCGACATCCGAGGGTCTGGTTGAACGTCTGTCGGCTGCTGGTCTTTGGACCGCGTTCCGTACACGGCCGTATTCCAAGGTGCCCGCCCCCGAGACACGCCCCGCCGCGATCTACGTGACTGCGCTGGACACCGAGCCGCTCTCAGGTGACCCCGCGCAGATCATCAACGCCGAGTCCGAAGCGTTTGCCACGGGTTTGGCCGCAATCGCCAAGCTATCCGAAGGCAAGACTTACCTGTGTCAGGCTGACGGAGCGTCCTTGCCCGGTGGCGAGGCACAAGGTGTTGAGACCGTGGCCTTTGCCGGCCCGCACCCCGCTGGTCTGGCCGGGACGCATATGCATTTCCTAGAGCCACCTGTCGGTGACAAGGTCGTCTGGACCGTTGGCTATCAGGATGTGATCGTCATTGGCCGCTTGCTGATGACCGGCAAGTATGACGCTTCTTGTGTGATTGCTTTGGCTGGCCCGGTCTGCACAAATCCGCGCCTGATCCGCACGGTTGCTGGCGCGTCGATGGTAGATGTCGCTCAAGGCGATCTGCCGCAGGATCTACCTGTGCGCATGATCTCGGGCTCGGTTCTGAGCGGACGGGCAGGGGAGGGCGAAAGCGCCTATCTGGGTCGCTACGCACGTCAGATCACGCTGATGGAAGAGGATCACAAGCAGATCCCCATGGGTTGGATCCGACCAATGTTTGCCAAATACGCACTTCAGCCAGTGCTGGGTTCGGCCCTGTCACGGGCCAAGTTCCCGCTGACCACCAACCTGAACGGCGGTCGCCGTGCGATGGTGCCTCTGGGTACGTTCGAAGAGCTGATGCCGCAAGATTTCCTGCCGACACAGCTGCTGCGGGCAATGCTGGTGATGGACACGGACCAGGCGCAACTGTTGGGCGCAATGGAATTGGATGAAGAAGATCTTGGCCTCGTGGGTTTTGCCTGCCCGGCCAAATACGAATACGGCATGGCGCTGCGCGACTGCCTGACGAAGATCGAGAAAGAGGGGTGAACCGTGGGCTTGCGTAGCTTTTTCGATCGGATCGAGCCGCACTTTGTAAAGGGTGGCAGGTATGAGAAGTTTTTCCCCATCTACGAGATGGTGGAAAGCTTCATCTACACTCCGAAGACCGTAACGACCGCGGCACCTCATGCGCGGTCTTACGTGGATATGAAGCGGATCATGACATACGTCGTGATTGCGACCATCCCTTGTATCCTGATGGCTCTGTACAACACGGGCTATCAGACCAACCTGGCAATTGCCGAGTTTGGTGCCTCTGGTTGGCGTGCTTGGATCATCGAGACTTTGGGCATCGGGTTCAACCCGGCCAATCCCTTTGCCAACATGATGCACGGGCTGCTCTACTTCCTGCCGATCTACATCGTGACACTGGTTGCGGGTGGTATCTTTGAAGTGGTCTTTGCCACGGTACGCGGGCACGAAGTGAACGAAGGTTTCCTTGTTTCATCAATGCTCTATGCGCTGATCGTTCCCGCGACCACGCCGCTGTGGCAGGTAGCACTTGGCATCATCTTTGGTGTGGTGATCGGCAAAGAAGTCTTTGGCGGCACCGGCAAGAACTTCCTCAACCCTGCTCTGACTGGCCGAGCGTTCTTGTATTTCGCCTATCCCGCGCAGCTGTCTGGTGACAGCGTTTGGGTTCCGGTTGACGGCTTCACCGGCGCGACCGCGCTGGCCGTGTCGGCCTCAGACGGGTTCCAGGAACTGGCCGCGCGCGGCATGAGCTGGTGGGACAGCTTCTATGGCTTCATCCCGGGTTCGATGGGCGAAACCTCGACTTTGGCGTGTTTGATCGGCCTTGCCTTCCTGCTCTTCACCAAGATCGCCAACTACCGAATGGTTGTCGGCTGTCTGGGCGGCATGATCGGTTTCACACTGCTGCTGAACTGGATCGGTTCCGACACCAACCCGATGTTTGCGATGCCGTGGTACTGGCACCTGGTGCTGGGTGGTTACGCCTTTGGCCTGGTATTCATGGTGACCGAGCCCGTGTCGGGCGCGCACACCAACATGGGCCGCTACATCTACGGCGCACTGATTGGTTTCATGGTTGTGATGATCCGTGTGATCAACCCGGCCTTCCCCGAGGGCATGATGCTTGCCATCCTGTTCGGAAATGTTTTTGCACCGCTGATCGACTACTTTGTCGTGCAGGCCAACATCAAACGTAGGGCAAAGCGAAATGCCTGAGGAAAACCAGAACCAAACCCCCGCTAAGGGACCCATTGGCCGCTTTCTGGCTTTGCCGCCGGATTCTGTGCCAAAGACCGTCTTTGTTGCCGTAACCTTGTGTCTTGTGGCGTCGATGATCGTGTCGGCCGCCGCCGTGGCGCTGCGTCCGCTACAAGAGGTCAACGCGCTGAAAGACAAGCAGATCAACATTCTGCAAGTTGCAGGCATCTATGACCCAAGCGAAGACGTGGTCGAAGCTTTTGCCGCGTTTGAGCCGCAGGTGCTTGAACTGGCGACGGGTACATTCACAGACAAATTCGACGCGGCGACGTTTGATGATCGTGCCGCCGCCAGTGATCCCGAGTTGTCGGTTGCTCTGACTGACGATCCGGCCGGTATTGCCCGTCAGGGCAAATACGCCACCGTCTATCTGCTGCGCGATGATGCGGGCGATATCGACAAGGTGATCCTGCCGATCCACGGTTATGGCCTATGGTCGACGCTCTATGGCTTTATTGCTCTGGAAGAGAACGGCAACGACATCTTTGGCCTGCAGTTCTATGAGCACGGCGAAACGCCGGGTCTGGGCGCCGAGGTGGACAACCCACGTTGGAAGGCTCTGTGGAGCGGAAAACGACTGGCCGACGAAAACGGGGACCTGCAGATCAGCGTAAGCAAGGCGGCTCCAGCGGCCGGTGCTGACTACCACATCGACGCCCTGTCGGGTGCGACACTGACCACGGTGGGTGTCCACAACCTTGTGAACTTCTGGATGGGCGAAGCCGGGTATAAACCGTTCCTGGACAACCTTAAAGCGGGGAACCTGTAATGGCACAAAAACGCAGAGAAATGCTGATCGACCCGCTGGTCGACAACAACCCGATCACGTTGCAGGTTCTGGGCCTTTGTTCGGCTCTGGCTGTGACCTCGTCGCTGCAGGTGGCGTTTGTGATGACCGTCGCTGTGACCCTGGTGACCGGGTTTTCGTCGATGTTCATCTCGATGATCCGCAACCAAATCCCCGGTTCGATCCGGATCATCGTGCAGATGGTCATCATCGCTTCGCTCGTGATCCTGGTGGACCAGATGCTCAAGGCCTATGCCTTTGAGATTTCCAAAACGCTGTCGGTCTTTGTAGGCCTGATCATCACCAACTGTATCGTGATGGGCCGCGCCGAGGCCTTTGCCATGAAGAACCCGCCGATCGACAGTTTTATCGACGGTATCGGCAACGGCTTGGGTTATGGCCTGATCCTCATGCTGGTCGGCTTTGTGCGTGAGCTCTTCGGCTCAGGCAGCCTGTTTGGCGTGACCATCCTGGAAACCGTCAACAACGGTGGCTGGTATGTCCCCAACGGCCTGTTGCTGCTGCCCCCGTCGGCGTTCTTCATCATCGGTCTGATCATCTGGGCATTCCGTGCCTGGAAGCCCGAGCAGGTTGAAGAGCGTGAATACAAAATCCAAGTGGTCGAGGCGCACTGATGGAAGGTCTCATCTCTCTCGCGGTCAAGGCGATCTTTGTTGAAAACCTGGCCCTCTCGTTCTTCCTGGGTATGTGTACCTTTATCGCCGTGTCGAAAAAGATCTCGACTGCGATTGGTCTGGGCATCTCGGTCATGATCGTGCAGGCGATCACCGTGCTTACCAACAACCTGATCCTGAACTACCTGCTGGCGCCCGGCGCGCTGGCATGGGCGGGTTTTCCGGATGTGGATCTGACCTTCCTTGGTCTGATCTCCTACATCGGGGTGATCGCGGCGCTGGTTCAGATCCTGGAAATGGTGCTCGATAAGTACTTCCCGCCGCTCTACAACGCGCTTGGCGTGTTCCTGCCGCTGATCACAGTGAATTGCGCCATTCTGGGTGGCTCACTGTTCATGGTGGAACGTGGCTATGACTTCTCGGAATCAGTGACCTACGGGCTGTCGTCTGGTTTCGGTTGGGCGCTGGCGATTACCGCCATGGCCGGTGTGCGCGAAAAGCTCAAGTACTCGGACATTCCCGATGGTCTGCAGGGCCTGGGGATCACATTCATCACCGCAGGTCTGATGGCGATGGCCTTCATGTCCTTCTCTGGCGTGAAACTGTAAGGGAGGCTGAATAGATGGAAACTTTTGGCCTGGGCATCGTCCTCTTTACCCTGATCGTTCTGGCACTTGTCACGATCATTCTGGCCGCACGCTCGCGGCTGGTGTCGACTGGCAACGTCAACATCACCATCAACGGTGAAAAGACGATCTCGGTCCCGGCGGGTGGCAAACTGCTGCAAACGCTGGCCGAACAGAAGCTGTTTGTCCCGTCCGCCTGCGGCGGTGGTGGCACCTGCGCGCAGTGCCGTGTGAAAATCCATTCGGGTGGCGGGTCGATCCTGCCGACCGAAGAAAGCCATATCACCAAGCGTGAAGCCGCCTGTGGCGACCGCCTGTCCTGTCAGGTCGCGGTCAAGCAGGACATGGAAGTGGAAGTCCCCGAAGAGGTGTTCGGCGTCAAAAAGTGGGAGTGCACCGTGCGTTCCAACGAGAACGTCGCAACCTTCATCAAGGCGCTGACACTGGATCTGCCCGAGGGTGAGGATGTGAACTTCCGCGCTGGTGGCTACATCCAGATCGAAGCACCCCAGCACCAGCTCAAGTACACCGAATTCGACGTCGAAGAGGAGTACCGTGAGGATTGGGACAAGTTCAATCTGTGGCAGTATGAATCTGTTGTCGCCGAACCAATCGAGCGCGCTTATTCGATGGCCAACTACCCGGACGAAAAGGGCATGATCATGCTCAACGTCCGTGTTGCCTCGCCGCCTCCGGGCTCGCAAGGTATCCCGCCGGGTCAGATGTCGTCATACATCTTCAACCTCAAACCGGGCGACAAGGTCACGATCTCGGGTCCGTTTGGCGAGTTCTTTGCCCGCGAGACGGAAAAAGAGATGGTGTTCATCGGTGGTGGTGCGGGCATGGCCCCAATGCGCAGCCACATCTTTGACCAGCTTAAGCGTCTGAAGAACAAGGATCGCAAGATCACCTTCTGGTATGGAGCCCGTTCCAAGCGCGAGATGTTCTTCGTTGAGGACTTTGACGAGCTGGCCAAAGAGTTCCCGAACTTCACCTGGCACGTGGCGTTGTCTGATGCGCTACCCGAAGACGACTGGGGTGGCTACACCGGATTTATCCACAATGTTCTGTTCGACGAGTACCTCAAGAACCACCCGGCGCCCGAGGATTGCGAATACTATATGTGTGGGCCGCCAATCATGAACCAGTCGGTGATCAACATGCTGCTCGATCTGGGTGTTGATCGCGAAGACATCATGCTGGATGACTTCGGCGGGTAATCGAAACCCAAAAATATTTGGTCCCGGTTGGCTCGCCCAGCCGGGGCTTTTGGGTTCAGTGGGTCATCCGAAACTCAAACAGTTGCACATGTCGGCGACAGTGGCCTTAAGCGCCAATCATAGGGTTTTGAGCTTTCTCCAAAGGGCACGTGGCCAGGCGTTCAGTTTGCTGGAATCAATCCCAATGCGACTTTCATGCGCGCTGAGCTGCAAAAGCACTTCTTGGCATACTCAACCTTTCGAATTGCGTCGCGATTGAAACCCACGGCCTGTTCACAGTCTTCCCGCGCCGCGCTTAGCCATCTGAAATGCCGAACCGTTGGCGCCATTGCTGGTCAGTTGACTATAGTACCCGGCAGCCTCGCTTACACGTGTCACAAGATCGTTTTGCAGCGCGTCCCCAACATCTGCCGTCGACAGTGGAATTTCACGGTAACTGCGACAGGCAGCCAAGATGTCTTCCAATCCCACAGTTACCCGGCGATTTGCCCGTTCGGGTGTTGAAACAGCGACCAGAAGTTCATTTTTGCCGCGGGTCTCGGTTTTACCAACCCGCTCCACCGGTACGCCAGAAGCACGAAGCGCGTTGGCCACCGCTTGGGCGCGTCGCAAGCCGAGATTGTTGTTGTAGCTGTTGTTTCCAACAGCGTCTGTGTAGCCAACGATGACTGTGGGTTTGTACGTATCTACAGACTTCAGAGCTTCGGCGATTTCGGCAACTTTTTGTCTGCCTTGAGCATCCAATTGATCGGAATCAAAGTCGAAGTTGACCGTGCCGAACAGCTGCGCAGACAACAACGAAGGAACAATACCGAAAAAGATCGTTGCCATTAGGCGCACAACAGTCAAACGCATAGAAATTCCTTTTGAAGGTAAGTTAACTGTTGTTGCATTGTGGACAACGCTTGGGAAATATTCAAGTAATCGAAGTCAGCCTTATGTCCGCTGGGGCAAAAGGGTATAGGTTAGTGTTTATGACATTCAAATGTTCATTGCCGAATATTTCGTCCGTAGCAAAGCAATTGCTTTGTTCGATCAGCGCTGCCTTCGTGTTGAGTGCTGGGGCTGGCAAAGCCGATGCTCTGACGCTCCAGGAGGCGATCCTTTTTGTTCTAGAAACAAATCCTGAGATAAAGGCCGCAGAATCTAACAAACAAGCCATCGAGTTTGAGTTGGAGCAAGCCCGCAATTTCTATGCTCCAAATGTGTCGTTGGAAGCCTGGGCTGGGACAAGTGAGAATCGAGGGACAGCGACACCAGATTTGGGGTCCGCGCCGGGATCAGTTGAAGGGTACGAGCTGCGCGCACGCGTGTCCCAGATGCTGTTTGACGGGTTCAGAACACGATCCGAGATTGAACGGCAAGCCTACCGGATCGACGGCGCTGCTTATCGGGTTTTGGAGCGCTCCGAAGTGTTGTCGCTGGAAGCTGTGCGATTGTATTCGGATGTTTTGCGTAATCAGGCCCTTTTGTCACTGGGGCAGCGCAACCTGACCTATCATCGCGAAGTGTATGGCCGTTTGAAAACCGGATTTGATCGCGGCGTTGTTGGCATCGGTGATTTGCAACAAGCCGAAGAGCGCGTGTTCCTGGCCGAGGACATCATCCTGGAGTTTCAATTGAATCTTGAGGATGCCCAGACGCTGTTTCTAGAGACCGTCGGTGTCGAAGCCAAAGCCTTGCAAACATTGCCGTCGATCGCCCGTGCGACGCCTGCGTCTTTGGACCTTGCCATAGCCCGTGCGCGTTCAGACAATCCGACGATCCGTTTCATGCAAGCAGACGTTGGTTCGGCCGAGGCCCTGGCGCGTCGGGCGAATTCGAACCAATATCCAACGTTGCACTTGGAAGCCGAAGGGCGCACAGGCGAAGATGTCGGTGGTTTTTTTGGGGACCGGGATGATTTCAGCGTCGGGGTGATCATGCGCTACGAGTTCCAGTGGAACCCGCAAGCGAGCAGTCCGACAGGAGCAGGCCCGCCGTGTGAACGAAAGCAAGTCTCATCTTCTGGGGCACACCCGTCGTGTAGAAAGCGAAGTTCGCCAGTCTTGGTCAACGCTCAGATCCGCCAAAAGGCGCCTGACAACGATCCAAGCTCAGGCCAACCTTTCCCGCAAGCTGCGAGAAGCATACGAGTCCGAATATCTTGTTGGGAATCGATCACTTTTGGACGTTTTGAATACGCAAAGCGCTTTGTTTCAGGCCGAAGCCAACCTGATCAATGCGAGGAGCCTGGCGACTTATGTCGAATATCGGTTGTTGGCATCAATCGGGGTATTGCTTCCGACACTGGGTTTGGAGCCGCCGGAAGATGCTAAACCCTATGCTCGCGATCAGGTTGGTGCACCCGGATTGAGTGAGACCAGCAGCGAACGTCAGTTTGACGCCAGCTCGTTCAAGAACTGGCGGAAGTCGATTGACAAGTAAGCCTGTTGGCGAGGCAGGAGAGGCAAAATTTCTGACTCTAAAAAACAGTCTGATGCGACACCACGAGTTCGGATCAAGCCTGCGGCCTCCAAGGGGATAGCCTCGTCGAATGTGCGGGCGTCCCGTGAGTGGGATTTTGCGCGGATGTCATCTGATCCTTTGGCGCAGGCGGTTGCTGCCTGCGCGCAGCTTGCCGGTCAGGACATTGGTGTCGAGGGGCTTCTTGCGGGTGTGCCTTTGCCGCGTGATGGCATGCTGACACCTGCATTGGCGGCCGCAGCTTTAGAGGAACACGGGTTCCGGGCTCATCTTGCTAAACGGCGGCTGAAAACACTGCCGGATGGTGTGCTTCCGGCCGTCCTATTTCTGCGCAATCGCGAAGCTTGTGTCCTGGTTGAAGTTGGTGACGATAGCATGGTCATCATTTGGCCCACGCGGTCGGACGAGCCGATGCAGATCTCCAGTGATGAACTGCTCACAGAATATGCGGGACATGCTTTGCTGGTGCGTCGTGACGCAGAGAATTTCGAGCCGAAAGGTACTGAACCCAAGTCGAACCGCCATTGGTATTGGAGCGTCGCAGCGCGGTATTGGCCGGAATACACACAGGTCATTCTGGCATCGGTCATTGTCAACATTCTGGGCCTAGCTGTGCCGATCTTTACGATGAATGTTTATGACCGTGTGTTTCCCACTGCCGCCATAACCACCCTCTGGTCATTGGTGACTGCGGTAGGTGTCGCGTTGTTGTTTGACGCCCTACTGAAATGGATAAGAGCCGCCGTTGTCGACAACGTCAGCCGCAATGTGGATCAGGCTGTGTCAGCGTCAATCTTCCGCCATCTGTCGGATTTGGAACTGCAACAGGCACTGCAACCTGCCGGGGCGCTGATCAACACGCTGAAAGACTATGAGCAGGTACGAGACTTCTTTTCCTCTCAAACGCTTGCGACGCTGACAGACCTGTGTTTCAGCGTGTTCTTCATCGCAGTGATTGCCTATCTGGGTGGCCCGTTGGCTTATCCGTGCGGCCATTGCGTTGGCCATTGTGCTCGTGCTGGGTGCGATCATCATGATGCCCTTGCGCGGTGCAACGCACGCGTCCCGGCAATCAACCGGAGTCAAGAATGCAGTCGCCGTCGAGGCGCTCACTGAATTGGAGACATTGAAATCCATTGCAGGGCAGGGGCGTATGCAAGCCCGATGGGAGCAACACGTCGCCGAAAGTGCGCGTGTGAATGAGCGCAGCAAGAAACTGGCTACGTTTTCGACGACGCTGACAGGATTTGCCCAACAGGCTGCAAGCATCGGGATTGTAATCATCGGTGTATACCTTGCATTCGAAGGCAGCATTACAATGGGTGCGGTTATTGCCGCGATGATCCTTTCAGGACGAGCATTGGCTCCAACGGCAGCATTGTCGGGGCTGTTCGTGCGTGCCAGCTTTGCCTTCTCAACCTTGCGCAGCCTGAATACTCTGATGGCCAGCCCCTCGCAGAAACCAGCCTCGAGTGACGTACTGAACGCGCGCATTGATCAAGGTTCTTATGCGTTCAAAGACGTTTCGCTGGAATACCCTGGGGCGTCGGTGCCCGCTCTGAAGAATATCTCGTTTGCTTCGCCTGGTCTGGAACGCATCGGGTTGATTGGACCGGTTGGGGCTGGAAAAACCAGCCTTGTCCGGTTGATGAGTGGATTGTATCGCCCGACCGAAGGTCTTGCGACGCTTGACGGGTTGAACCTTTCCCAACTCGGTCCGGCAACCTTGCGTCGCGATGTCCAACTGGTGACACAGAACGCAGTCTTGTTTTCCGGCACACTGGCCGAGAACATCGCGTTTGGTATGCCCCAGGCCACTGTCGAAGATGTTTTACGAGTTGCCCGTCTAACCGGGGTGGATGGGTTGGCCGCCAAGAACCCAATGGGGTTTTCGATGCCAATTTCAGAACGGGGAGCCAATCTGTCTGGTGGTCAGAGACAAATGGTGGCTTTGGCGCGCGCATTGTTGCCCAAGCCGCGGGTACTAATACTGGATGAACCGACGTCGTCCATGGACTCTGCTACTGAACAGTTCTTTGTCGAGCGCCTGAAACGGATCCTTGCTCAGCGATCAATGACCCTGATCGTTTCAACACACCGGACAAGCTTGTTGGCGTTGGTTGACAGAATTCTTGTACTTGAAGAGGGCCGGATCAAACTGGATGGACCTCGCGACACTGTTCTTGCTGCGATGAAGGCCCCAAAGACATGAGTGGCGACGATTGGAAGGTTCGCGAATTTGCCCAAGGGCAAGAAGCGGCGCGCTTGGGCCGGTCGTCAAGACTGTTGACCTTGCTCCTGATTGCCGTCGTGGCTTTGGTTGGGGCAGCTGTCTTTTGGGCGTCACAGGCGCGGATCGAAGAAGTGGCACGGGCACAGGGCAGGGTGGTACCGTCTGGAAAGGCGCGGGTTCTAGAAAGCCTCGAAGGGGGTATTGTACGGGAAATTCTGGTTCGCGAAGGAGATGTTGTTGAAGCGGGCCAAGTCATTATCCGCATAGATGACACCGGTTCAGCGGCCTCGTTGGGTGAACTCAACGCACAGATGCAGGCACTTTCCATCCGTGGATTGCGGCTGGCGGCAGAGTTGTCAGGCGCGGAGACATTGAAATTCGATGGCTCTGATGTCGACCCTGAAAGCCCCTTGGCTCTTAGAGAGATCGCCATTTTTGACAGCCGCAATGCCAGTTACTTCGGGCAGCGCGCGGTTCTGGATGCACAACTGAGTCAGCGTCAGCGTGAAATTGAAGAGACAGAAGGTAACTTGACGCGAGTGGCGGAAGGTATTGCCCTGCTTGAAGAGGAAATCGAACTCAAAACTGAGAGCGGTGTGGTTCCTCGGGCGCAGATCATTCCTATTGAGCGCGAGTTATCGGCCCGTCGGCAAGAACAAGATGCGTTGGTCAGTCGACGCGAACAGGCACGAGCGGCTTTGCGGGAAGCAGAAGCGCGGCTTGAAGAATTGAAACTTCAACGCCGGGCAGAAATCAGCGTTGAACGTTCTGATACACTCAATCAGATCAGTGTGATCGAAGAGAGCATCAAAAGTGCAAGCGATGTTGTGTCCCGAGCGTCGTTGCGGGCACCTGTGACGGGCATCATCTCACTGTTAAACGTCCATACCATTGGTTCTGTTGTCGCGCCGGGTGAAGAACTCTTACAGATTGTTCCGCAAGATGATCGGCTTCAGGTAGAAGCGCGCATCCGTCCAGAGGATGTAGCATTTGTCTATCCTGGCCTTCCTGCAAGCGTGAAGCTGACCTCTTTCGACTTCACTATTTACGGAGCGCTGGACGGAGAAGTGGTGAGGGTAGGGGCCGATGCTCAGCAAGACGAGGCGACAGGAGAGATTTATTTTCCGATCGTTGTTGAAACAGAAGACAACGTGTTGATCCGTGGGGAGGAACGCCACGATATTCGACCTGGAATGGTCGCGTCGTTGGATATTCAGACGGGTGAGAGAACTGTTTTAGACTATCTATTGAAACCGTTTCGGAAAGCCCAGCTTGAAGCACTACGTGAGCGCTAGTTTAATCTGTCCGTCCTATTCGGTCTGCGGAAAGTCAACGTCCCGAAACTGCTTTACAATACTCGGATATTGGATTGTCACAAAACAGATCTGAACACTGGCCTTTGTGATGAACCTCCGCTGCTCAAGTTTTCGTAATCATACTAACTTGTTGAGCTTGCGATCTTCGTGGGTGGCGTATTTTGAATAGTCACGCAACAAAGCTAGTTCCAGGCGGCTTCAACCTTGATGAGTTCAACTCCTGATGCGCCAGGTGGCGGCGACAGGATGGTTCTGCCAGCATGTTTGTCAGATCAAGAAAATGATCAGTTACCATCGACTTGGGTGTTCTACGAGTCCAATGAGAAGTTGACTGTTTTCATAAGCCTGACGGCTTTCGCCGCGAGATCGACAAGCATTCTGGACATCAGGTGGAAATTGTATCCGCCGAAAGAGCCAACAGAAACTGGCAGTCATTCGAAAGCTTGTGGCAATAGATCGAATGTCAAATTTCGAGCCGAACTCTATCTCCAAATTGCTTCAATCAGAGTTCCTCCTAAGGAGTGGGCTGTTGGTGAATGTAACTTGGTTTGTTGTGCGGTCCACGATTGAAAGCGCCTTCTCCACATTGCCGGGGGAAGTGGGGAAGAAGGTCGGGTGGTGGCAAAGTGGGGGGTACACTTGCTACCACCCGGCATTGTTTTCACAACCTCAGCTCCCACCTTGTAAACATTGCAATGGAGAAGTTGCAGGAATGTGTGACGCAGAACTGGTCACAATTGGGAACTCGGAGCAGTCCAAAAATAGTTCGCGCCGCCCGGTACCACTCCGGGCGGCGCGAGGTGTAGTCTATGCGAACTCGATGCCGTTGTTCACCATGGGGAGCACAGCAACATTTGTCCCGGCGCTTGCAATTGCGTTTGCCAATGCAGGAGCTGAAGGCGGAGTTCCCGGTTCGCCAATACCCGACGGCGGTTCGGCAGAGGGGACGATATGTGTTTCGATCGCACCAATATCCCCGATCCGCAACGGTTCATAATCCGGGAAGTTGTATTGGTCCACGGCGCCTTCGGTCAATGTGATCTCATCTCGCATTGCATGGCCAAGCCCGTATCCGACAGCGCCCTCGATCTGAGCCTTGATAACGTCAGGGTTTACGGCAATGCCACAATCGACTGCGCAAGTGACCTTCTCTATTTGCACACCATCTTCGACGTTACCGGAAATCTCGACGACTTCTGCGACATAGCTGCCAAAAGACTTGTGGACCGCGATCCCTTGAGATCGACCCTTGGGCGGGTTCCCCCAGTTTCCTTTTTCAGCAGCAAGTTTCAGGACGGCTGCTTTGCGCGCTTGATCCGCTCCGTCTTTCAGATGGGCCAGGCGGAATTCGACAGGATCACGTCCCGCGGCGCGGGCAGCCATGTCCATCATCACTTCCATGGCATAGGCAGTATGTGTGTGACCGACTGAGCGCCACCAGAGCGTGCTTGTCGCTTTTTTGGTATCTGTCAAACCAACATGGAGGCCGGGGATCTGATAGGGTGTGTCAGAAACACCCTCTACAGACGAATGGTCCACGCCATCATGGACCACCATCGGTTCGAACGCAGTGCCTTTCATGATGGATTGCCCTGCGATCCGGTGATCCCAAGCAACGATCTCGCCCTCTTCTGAGAGCCCAACTTTGACCTTGTGCCCAAACGCAGGGCGGTAGAAACCGCCGCGTACGTCATCTTCACGGCTCCAGACAAGTTTCACCGGGCGCGTCCGGTCGGTAATGGCAAACGCCAACGCCGCTTCGACCTGATAGTCAGCATTGGGCGTCGCTCGGCGCCCAAATGATCCACCGGCAAGCATCGTATTGATACGCACTTTTTCCATCGGCAACTCAAAGATCTGCGCCAACGCCATATGTGGTCCGGTTGGCATTTGCGCACCATCGTGCAACGTGATCCCGCCATCTTCATTGGCCTCGATCGTACAGTTCAGTGGCTCCATTGGAGCATGTGCCAAAAGCGGGAAGTAGAAGGTCTGCTCGACCGTTTTTGCCGCTTGCTCCATTGGAGCCGGATCGTTCTTGAGGACGTTGTATTCCTCTTTGGCCTCCAATGCGGCAAAGATTTCCTTCTTAATCTGGTCGCTGTCGCGTATCTCGGCGTTAGTAAGATCCCAATCAACGGTCAACGCATCGCGGGCTTGCATCGCAGCCCAAGTATTCTCGGCATAAACCGCGACGGCAGCCTTGTTGGGTAGAATAGCCGCGCGAATGAAACCTTTGACCGATCTTGCCTCGCTGTCGTCAAAGGCGTTTACCAACCCGCCAGATTGCAAGGGGCGGGCCAACATCACGACCATTTGGTTTGGAAGGAAGACATCCATGGCATATTTCGCCTGTCCGTTTCCCTTGATCACACTGTCCAAGCGCCGAACATCAGGATTTCCGATCAAACGCCATTGGTCTGGTGTTTTGAGCACCGGTTCTGTTGGGGCTTTTAGCGAGGACGCTGCCGCGACAAACTCGCCGATTGATACGGCTTGACCAGCCCCGATGATTTCTCCATCGACAATATCCAATGTAGCAGGATCGGCGTTCCATTCTTGTGCAGCGGCATCAATCAGAACAGCGCGCGCGGCAGCCCCAGCTGTACGGTATTGCATGAAAGAATTGGCCATGGCGGTCGAGCCACCCGTGCCCTGAAACTGGCCAAATGCAAGATTGGCATAAAGCTCGGGATTGGAAGGTGCGAATTCATAATCAATCTGGTCCATGCGAACCCCGATCTCTTCGGCGATCAACGTGGAGAGCCCTGTTGCAGGGCCTTGGCCTTTTTCGAAATGTTTGATGATTGCGACAACCCGGCCATTGGCCCCGATTTTAACAAATGGATTGATCTGAGCCCGCGCATCGCCTGTGGCCAGTGCCCCGCTAGGTGAAACCCCTACGACAAGACATGCTCCTGCTGCAGCAACGCCCTTCAGAAATCCGCGACGAGATGTGTTGATTGTCATTGATCAGCCCTCCAGGATTTCCGACGCGCGCTGAACTCCGGCGCGAATACGTTGATAGGTGGCACAGCGGCAGGCGTTGCCGTCCATGTACGAATGAATGTCTTCGACTGAAGGTTTGGGATTTTCTGTCAGCAGGCCCACGGCAGACATCACTTGCCCCGACTGGCAATAACCACACTGCACGACGTCAAGTTCTTCCCACGCCTGCTGTACGGCTGCACCTTCTTTAGTGTTCCCGATCGCCTCAATTGTCGTGATCTCAGATCCTTCGACGTCTTCTATATAGGTTTGGCAAGACCGCGCAGGTTCCCCATCAATGTGGACGGTACAGGCCCCACAAGACGCCACGCCGCAGCCAAATTTGGTGCCGGTCATCTTCAGCTCATCCCGGATCACCCACAGCAAAGGGGTGCCGGGTTCGGCGTCAACAGTGTGATCGACGCCGTTCAATTTCAATGTTAGACTCATTATGGGGAACCTCCTCAGGGGGAAACGTCAGGGGTGTAAACTTCACAGTTTACCTTATGCAATAGTTTGACAGCTGTAAACCGATGAGTTTACAGGCACAGGGGTCGCCGGAGTAAGAGATCTCAATATGACTGATGTCGTTGACCAAGCTGAAGATAAACGAGCACAAATTCTGAAGGCCGCAGAGCTTGAGTTTCAGGAAAACGGATTTCAGCTGGCAAGCATGGATCGCATTTCCGCACGGGGAGGCGCGTCCAAGAGAACAGTCTACAAATACTTTGAAAGTAAAGAGAAACTGTTTCAAGAATTGATACGGCAGCACTGGAGCAAGTTTGTCGCGAGCCTAGATGTGACCTACGAGAAAGGTCGTGACATTCGTGATCAGCTCACTGAACTTGGCCATTCAGAAGGGCGCCTTCTGACCTCTCCTGAGGTGATGGCTACGACACGCATGGTGATGAGCGAAGTTCTGCGCAGCCCGGAACTCGTCGAAGAAAACGAAGAAAAGACCGACTTCAAAGAGGCCTTTGAGACCATGCTAAGTGAGGCATCTGCCGATGATCAGCTTAGCATTGAGGATCCAAAATTGGCGGCCGAAGAGTTCATTTCATTGATAAAGGGCAAAGCTTTTTGGCCCGTGATTTTTGGCGCGCCCGTTGTGACCCCAGAGGAAATGTCAAAGATCATTGAAAGTAGCGTGGAAATGATCATGAAACGTTACGGACCTTGAATAACCGAGACGGCTTTGTGAGCGATCCGTGAAGGGTGTATTGTTAAGGCGAGCACTGATCATCCTTATGTCATGATCGGTGAGTATCGTGATGTTGCGCTTTTTGGTACAATTCGGTCTGCGAGACTTATGGCGCTTACAGGCATTTTCGCATTCGATTGCACGTCTCTCACGCAAATCCAGCTCTGTGTACTCTACGTTCGTTCCCCTTGCTTTTCAGCACGATAGGGGATGTGTCGACCCCCGGTTTAGAATACACCTCAGTTACAAGTAACAAACTTATAATCATGATTATGTTAAAAATGAGTGTTAGTGATCTATCACATGCACCTGCGCGGTCGTTGTCTGTTTGTAGCACTGAACAAAATCGAAAAAGCCTTGAACCAGGCCATGTTTTGCACGGAATTTTGGTCAACGGTCAAAAATGCCAAGTCGACACCGATCCAAAACCGAGTCACGCGAAAAACAGAGCTTTCAGTGCATAAGGGAAAGTGAATGAGTTCAACAAAAGGCTCTTCGAGTTTCAGTGTGGCCAGCGCATCATTCAAGCTAGACCGCACGCAGAGCACATTCACTTTGCTGGCAAGGCGACACACTCAAGCCAACAATGGCCTGTCAGTGAAACTGAACTGGAAAGTTTGCGTTCTGCAAAAGACACAATCTCAAAATTGGGCTTAGGTAAGCAGACTAACAGGCAGCACGATGTAGTGGAAACAATGGTCGGCTCTTCTAATCTGGGCCAATTAGTTCCGAATGCGCCCGAAGGCTGACAAGCGATTGATCTCATCCAGACGTTCCAGATTTACCACCGTCGATAACATCAGCCTGTCTTGGCTCCAGTCACCTGGCCTTTGAATTGCTAGGGTCGCAAAGGCCAAGGCGGCCACAAAAGGCAAGACTATAGCTATTGAAAGCAAGGCTTGGTTCTTTTGCGGACGCAGTTCCAAAGCTGACAAAATACGGTCTTCCAACATGGTCCTACGACCATCGGATTTGGCCGATCTGTCAGCGGTTACCAAGGTTACCTTGGGCACTGCTATCACAAACGCCCGATCACGTCTCAGCGTGTTTTGACACACTGAAAGTAGCGTGTCGCAATAGGTTCGAACATCGATCCGACCTTGAGACAACACTTTGTCGTCGCAGTTGAATTCGCGCAAGTTTTCCACCTGTCTCTTCCAGGCATGGTAGAAAGGATTTAGGAAAAAAGTGGTTTCAAGGCCTCAAGCAGAATTTCCCACTCCAGATCGCCCTGCCGGATGTGTTGCAGTTCATGTGCAATGGACACCTTCAATTCATGGGCTTGGCCAAGCATATGCGACGGGACAACAACGTAGTAATTCCGCAACCCGCGTGTCGAAAATGGAACCAGTGTGCGATCGGAAAGCCGTATGTGAATACGCCCTAGGCTGCGCCAAGCATAGCTATGAGCCACAATCTCGATAAAGGCAGGCCACAGAATAGATCAACCGGACAGTGCCCACCAGAAAACCTGCGGCGAAAGCAAAAATAGCCGCTTGGGCTAACCAACCCGCCCCATTCAGAACATTCAGCAAAAACGTGTCTCGCAAGTGAACAAGCCCTTCGAGATCAGCGGCCTTCATTTCAAATCCGCCGTTCAGGTAATAAGAAACCACCACGTCCGACAGGTTGATGTTCACGCCACTTGCAATGCCTGAGCTTTGCAGAGTGCGAAAGCCAAGCGCCAGAAATGGCGCGCAGAGGATCAAAAGAAATACACTGTTCAGCAATTGCAACTGAACCCCGTGCGCTTGCTTTAACCCAAGGCGATTCATACCTTCGCGTACGCAAACCCATAAGGGGTACGCAACGCAAATGAGAATGTTGGCATTGATGAATGCGTCCAGCAGTGCTTCACCCGGAATCATCTTTCAACCTCCGATCCACAAGTGCCCGGATTTGCCCCAATGCTTCTTCTGTCAACGCGTCGTCATTGACGAGCCGCGCCACCAGAGAGGCGGGGGTGTCGTCAAAAAGTTTCATCGACAGATCCCTGAGCGAGCGGGATTGATACGTGTCCTTTGCCAAGCTGGGAATATAGACGTGGCTTTTTCCCTCTTTCCGGCTGGTCACGAACTCTTTTTGTTCAAGAATGCGCAGGATCGTTGCTGCGGAAGTATAAGCAAGGTTGCGGTCTGCTGACAGGCGCGCCAACACGTCCCGCACAGTGCCTTCGCCCAAAGCCCAAAGCTCGTTCATGAACTCCAGCTCAACTTCGGTCAAAAGTTCGCTCTTCTTCTTTTTCATTGCCGCCTCATCCCACGCGCCTACTCAGGCGTCATTTGTCGTGATTAGATACTAAGGTTTTCGTTGGACAAAGTAAAAAGTCACACTTTGCGAAAACAGAAGATGCCCCAAGCGATACTTATGACCATCGGCCACCATACCGGTTGACCAAAAATTCCAAGCCAAGCCAAGAAGATATAAGCCGTTCCCAGAAGGGATATGAACAGCCGGTCGCCGAGTGTCGTGGTCAGTCCAAGGATACCCTTGCGTTCAAGCCCGTCTCGAAATTTGAAAACTTCGAGCACGCCAATGATCGCAATAGCGCCAAAAATCCCGCAAAACAGCGCAAAGGTCGCTGGTGTCCATGCCATCCAGAACGACGGCCAAAGCGGCGCGGTCCAAGAAAACCCGGTTTCTTCTTCCTTCTTGGCAACGCTACCCCACCCCTGTGCAAAGGCAGGGTTGGCGAGCGCAAAGATGATCAGGGTAAGCGCGTGTTTCATCAGACCCTCCCCAGGGCGAAACCCTTGGCGATGTAGTTACGAACAAAGTAGATGACGATCGCTCCGGGGATGATGGTTAACGTTCCTGCTGCCGCCAAAAGCCCCAGCTCGTACCCGGCGGAAGATGCAGTTTTTGTCATCGTGGCTGCGATCGGCTTGGCAGCAACCGCGGTCAGTGTCTTGGCTAGCAGCAGTTCCACCCACGAAAACATGAAGCAGAAAAAGGCGGCAACGCCGACGCCTGCCTTGATCGTTGGCAAGAAGATCGTCACGAAGAAGCGCGGAAAGGAATAACCATCTACATAAGCGGTTTCATCCAGCTCCTTGGGTACGCCGCCCATGAACCCTTCGAGGATCCAAACCGCCAGCGGGATGTTGAATAGGCAATGCGCCAATGCGACTGCGAGATGCGTGTCGAAGAGGCCAACCGACGAATAGAGTTGAAAGAAAGGCAGAGCAAAAACAGCTGCCGGAGCCATCCTGTTCGTCAGCAGCCAAAAGAACAGCTGCTTGTCGCCCAGGAACCGATACCGTGAAAACGCATAAGCCGCTGGCAACGCAACGCTGACCGAGATTACCGTGTTCAACGACACATAGATGATCGAATTGATATAGCCCCAGTACCACGTAGGATCGGTGAAGATCACCTTGTAATTCTCAAGCGTGAATGTCTGGGGAAACAAGCTGAACCCGCCAAGGATTTCCTGCGTTGTTTTAAAGCTCATCGCGACAAGCCAGTAGATCGGTAAAAGCAGGAACAGGATATACAGGATCGGAATGAGGGAGCGTTTTCTCATTGCGCGTCATCCTTTGTCATCAGGGTGTAGAAAAGCCACGAAACCAGCAATGTGATCGCGAAATAGATCAAGCTCATGGCCGCGGCCGGTCCAAGGTCGAACTGTCCAAGCGCAATCTTAACCAGATCAATCGACAGTAATGTGGTCGAATTTCCGGGCCCGCCGCCGGTCAGAACGAAAGGTTCCGTATAAATGTTGAAACTGTCCATGAACCGCAACAACACGGCTATGGTCAGCACGGTTTTCATCTTTGGAAGTTGAATGTAGCGAAACACTTTCCAAGGGCTGGCACCGTCGATTTTGGCTGCTTGGTAATAGGCATCCGGGATCGACACCAAACCTGCATAGCTGAGTAGCACAACCAGTGACGTCCAATGCCAGACGTCCATGATAATGATCGTGATCCAGGCCGACACCGGCTGTTGGGTCATGTCATAGTTCACGCCGAGCACGTCGTTCATGAAGTACCCAAGCAAGCCGATGTTGGGCAGAGTAAAGATGTTCCACATCGAACCCACCACGTTCCACGGGATCAACATGGGCAAAGCCATCGTTACCAGACAAACCGGCACCCAGAACCCCTTACGTGGCATGGATAGGGCCACGATAATACCAAGAGGAACCTCGATAATCAGGATCAGAAAAGTGAACAGAAACTGTCGTCCAAGAGCGGCGTGAAAGCGTTCAGACCGCAAAATCTGTTCGAACCAATCCAAGCCTTGCCAGAAGAACAGGTTGTTCCCAAACGTCTCTTGGACCGAATAGTTCACCACGGTCATGATTGGCACAAGTGCGTTGAATGCGACCAACAACAGAACCGGCAACACAAAGAACCAGGCACGTTGATTTTCGGTTTTCATGACGCCACCTCGGTTGCAATCCAGCCATCCCGATACAGTCTGGTCTGGTCTTGTCGAAAGTTCAGATGCACCTCGGCTCCTTGCTCGAATCCGGTGGTTTCAACTACGGCTTTTACAGAAGCCTCGCCGACCATGACTTCCAGCACCGCGTGCCGTCCGACGTCGGACACTTTGCGCACACGCGCCGGGATACCTGCATCAGCGACAGAAACGAATTCGGGTCGAACGCCCAATTCGGTTTGTCCCCCCTGCCCTGTTACCTGCCCCTCAACAGCCACGTTGTGCCCATTGAAGAAAACTTGCCCATCGTTCACTTCAACAGGCAGAATGTTCATGCCGGGTGAGCCGATGAAATGACCGACAAAGGTGTGTTGTGGACGGTCAAACAACTCGACCGGAGTGCCAATCTGAACGATTTCTCCCAACTCCATCACGACCACCTGATCGGCAAACGTCAGCGCCTCGGTCTGGTCGTGGGTCACGTAGATCATGGTCGCCTTGACCCGCTGATGCAGCTCCTTGAGCTTTGAACGCAGTTTCCACTTTAGATGCGGGTCGATCACTGTCAGCGGTTCGTCGAACATGACCACATTCACGTCGTCGCGGACCAGACCCCGCCCCATTGATATCTTTTGCTTGTTGTCTGGTGACAGATGCGCCGCGCGCGTGTCGAGCATGTCCTCAACCTCAAGCATTTCGGCAATTTCAGCCACACGCTGGGTGATCTTGGCTTCGGCCACTCCACGATTGCGCAAGGGAAAGGCCAGGTTTTCGCGCACAGTCATCGTGTCGTAGATCACCGGAAACTGAAAAACTTGTGCTATGTTGCGCTGATCAGGTGGCAGATCCGTGACGTCCTTCCCGTCAAAGAGAATGCGCCCCTCCGACGGTGCCAAAAGACCTGAAATGATGTTGAGCAGAGTGGACTTGCCGCAACCCGACGGCCCTAAAAGCGCATAGGCGCCCCCATCCTGCCAATCAAGATCGATCTCTTTGAGCGCGTAATCTTCGGACCCTTTTGGATTGGGGAAGTAACTGTGCCGCAGATTGGAAAGCGTGATCTTGGCCATCAAGCGACGAGCCTCCCGTCTTGCGCAAAATAGAATGCGTGTTTCGGGTCCATAAAAAACTGATGCTCTTCGCCAACCCGGTAGGGATGCACCCCAGAAGCCAACGACACCCAACCATCAGATCCCATCTGGAAATGTGCGCTGGACTCTGAACCGGACAATTCGGTGACCTGGACGATCCCACGCAACGAGATTTCACCGGCTGATTTTTTAACGGGCGACACGTGATGCGGCCGGATCGCGACAGTGTATTGTCCATCCGGCAAGTCCACAGCAGCTCCCTGCAACGTCCAACTCACACCAGTCTTAAGTTTGGCTTCAGTCCCGGATTTTGTGATTTCGGCTGCATTTATTGGTGGGTCTGAAAACACGCGGGCCGCCGTCAATGTAGCAGGTTTTCGGAAGATTTCGGCCGTGGGGCCGAACTGTGACACGTGACCGTTGTCCATCAAGGCTGTTTCACCGCCAAGCAACAGAGCTTCTTCGGGTTCCGACGTCGCATACACGACAACTGCTCCGCGCCCGGCAAACAGCTCTGGCAACTGTTCGCGCAGCTCCTCGCGCAACTTGTAGTCGAGGTTGGCCAGCGGTTCGTCCAAAAATACTGCTCGGCTTTCCTTGGCAATAGCGCGAGCCAGTGCGCAACGTTGCTGCTGCCCACCGGACAACTCCTGCGGCCGTCTGTTCAGCATCGGACCCAATTGCAGAATGTCGGCAGCATCCTGCACGCGCCCGTCGATTTCGGATTTGGCCATGCCTGCGACCCGCAACGGGGAGGCGATATTCTCATACACCGTCATATGCGGGTAGTTCACAAAAAACTGGTGCACCAGGCTGATGTTTCGCTTTTGCGTCGACAGCTTCGACACATCTTCCCCATCCATCAGGATTTGGCCCGATGCCAATGGATCCAACCCAGCCATAAGTTTGATCAAAGACGTCTTGCCGGAACCAGTTTGCCCCAGAAGGACGTTAAAATGACCGGGTTTCAACTTCAGTGACGTGGGTTTGATATGAGTGATCCCCCGGATCACTTTGCTGGCCTGTCTAAGCACAACTGTCATGGATATTTTGCCTTTGGTTCTGCCACCCTGTCAGGGTCACAAACGGCCGGACTCACTGGGAGAGCCCGGCCTTGTCGACGGCCCCCTTCGGGAGGGGCCACCGTGATTTCCTTACTGGTTCCAGCGCGCGACCAGCTCGTCGTAGTTGACGGTCTCGCCTTGCGGTTTTTCGTTGTCCAGCTTGGCTTTTGCACCGCCTTTGCCCAGCCATTCGGACGGATCCTTGGGCTCGTTCAGGCGCGGGCCGCAGCCACCATAAACATTTGCACCTTCGTCCGCGGCTTGCATCCGCGCCATGGTGATGTCCATTTCCTCGGCTAGGCGATCCATCGCTTCTTGCGGGGTAAAGGCACCCGAGTTCACGTCACCGATCTGCTGCCACCAGATCTGGGCCAGCTTGGGGTAGTCGGGAACGTTGATGCCGGTCGGCGACCATGCCACGCGATCAGGCGAGCGGTAGAATTCTACCAAACCACCCAGTTTCGGTGCGCGTTCCGTGAACGACTCGTGATTAACCGAGCTGTCACGGGTGAACGTCAAACCAACATGGGATTTTTTTACGTCCACGGTTTTCGAGGTCACAAACTGTGCATAAAGCCATGCTGCCTGGGCCCGATCCGAAGGCGTGGATTTGAGGAAAGTCCAAGAACCCACGTCCTGATAGCCAACCTTTTGACCTTCTTCCCAGTATGGGCCATGGGGGCTGGGAGCCATGCGCCAAAGCGGATTGCCATCACCGTCAACAGTGTTGTTGCCCTCGGATTGCGGCTTGACCATGTCAGCTGTAAAGGCCGTGTACCAGAAGATCTGCTGGGCAACATTACCCTGGCTCAGCGCCAGCAGCGACTGGTAAAAGTCAAAGCTTGCCGCCCCTGGAGGGGCATATTTGCGCAGCCATTCATCCCATTTTCGGATCGCATAAACCGCTGCCGGTCCATTTGCTGCGCCACCGCGCGACACTGAAGCGCCCACCGGATTACAGGTGCCCGCCTCCATGCGGATGCCCCATTCGTCGATCGGAACACCATTTGGTTCGCCGATCGAGCTTAGCTCCGGCCATCGACAACCAGGCATCCGTCATGCGCCAGCCAAGGTCAGGTGCGCGTTTGCCGTAATCCATGTGGCCATAGATGGCGACGCCGTCGACTTCTTTTACGTCTTCTGAAAAGAACTCAGCGATGTCTTCATACGCCGACCAGTTGACCGGAACGCCCAGGTCGTAGCCGTATTTATCTTTGAACGCTGCTTGCAAATCTTCGCGGTCAAACCAGTCTTTACGGAACCAATAAAGGTTCGCAAATTGCTGATCCGGCAGCTGATACAGGTTGCCATCCGGACCGGTCGTGAACTGGATGCCCATGAAGTCATCCAGATCCAATGTCGGCGAGGTTGTCGCAGACCAATCTCCGGACATCTGTTCGGTCAGGTTGTAGGCCAGTTGCAAGCGCGAGTGTGTACCGATCAGGTCACTGTCGTTAACGTAGCCGTCGTACAGGTTTCGCTGCGTTTGCATTTGCGTCTGAACGGCCTGGACAACTTCACCCTCGCCTAGGATTTGGTGGTTTACCTTGATCCCGGTGATTTCTTCGAAGGCTTTCGTCAAAACTTCGGATTCGTATCCGTGAGTTGGAATGCCTTCGGACAGGACGTTGACTTCCATGCCCTTGAACGGCTCAGAGGCCGTGATGAACCAATCCATCTCGGCCATTTGCTCGTCTTTCGACAATGACGAGGGTTGAAATTCCTGTTCAATCCATTTCTTGGCTGCTGCTGCATCGGCAAAAGCAGTTCCAGACCCCGCGATGACGGCAAGCGCCGCAGTCGCGGAGAGCAGATACTTGCGCATCTTTTCTCCTCCCAAAGATTTATTTGAGCCGGGCCAAGCCAGCTTATGAATGAATATTTTGAGGTCAACCTAGCTGTCAACTAAAATATTAGTAGATGTGTGTCGGCGGTAAGGACACATCAAGTGAAACGTGCCACGAAACAAACCTTTTCGCGCTGTCAGTACGCATGGCAGTTGGCATCGCAAAATTGTCACGCAATACTAATGTTAAGACTAAATTAACTTTTGACTAAAATTTCGTGTTCTCGGGGTATCAAGTATGGCAACTGTGCAGGATGAAACCATCTCGCTGTCAAGCACGAAAGCGGACATTCTCGCTCTGCTTGATGCTGAATCTCAAAGCGTTCTGACCGTAGAAACCGACCTCCTGACCACGGTCCGGTTGCCCGAGGGGGCTGTGGTCGAGTATCCTTTCCTGCTTGATGGCCACCTGCTTCTGCTACAACCCGACGGAACGCTGATTGTCTTCCCCAATGCGGCAGAGGCTTCTGTTCTTCTTGATACAGGCAGTGCATTCATTCCCATTACCCGGCTCATCACCGTGTCCACCACGGATGACGCATGGGATACGCTGGCAGACGTTTCCAGAATTCCACTTCACTTTATCGCCAGTCAGGGCACACCACTCCAAGGTTCAGCCAATGATCTTGAGCTCTTTGTCGGAGAACCGCTGATCGGTCTGGAAATCAATCCGCTGCTGCCACCGACCGGCTATCATTTTGGAACCCGAGAAGATCGCCTGTATTTTGGTCAAAACAATGGGAACTCAAACACGGGCTTTGAAATCGTTCAGGATGGGCCTTTGATTTTTGCAGAGACCGATGGGCCGGTACAGGTTCGCATCTCTGACAAGATCAGCTTCGAGTTCGAATTGGAGAGCCCGAATATCGTTGTCACCGAAACCCGCCTTCAATTGAATGGGTTGCTTAGCCGGAACGACCACAAGTCATGGTGATTTGATCGCGCAAGCTGACGGGAGCCTCCAGCTACACTTTGTCGGGTCACGAGCTGATTTCGAAGCTTTGGTGTTGACGTTCCCGACGGATTTTTCAACTGCATCCCGTTCAGATATTCAATCTGGACCCCTTGTGGGCAGGTTGGAAGCATTCACCAATACTGGGGAAAGCGATCTCCACGTTTTTGCGCTCCGGCTGGTTGCCGAAGGTGATGTTGAGATAGACGACAGTCTGGTTGACATGGTTCCGGACGAGACGGATGACCCGACGCCTTTGGTTCCGTCGGAGTTGCTGTTGCCGCATGGTGACGGATACGGATGGGTCCGAGGCGCTGGAAAGCCTGGTTCTGACGATCACGGGCCTTCCCGGCGGTTCGACGCTGAACAGTCTGGGGATTGTATTGCCTACGGGCGCGCAGGCGACGATCGGGGACGATCCGGCGACGGGTGCTGCGACGCTGGTGATCACACTGTTGGCGGCGGATGTGGGGGATGTGCAGGCAGCCTATGAGAGCCTTTCCCTGACCTTGCCCGCGGACTTCTCGACCGAGAACCGCTCGGACCTGCTGGGCAATGCCACCACGCTGCCGATCGAGTTGACGGTGGAGGTGCAGACCGACGAAGACCGCGACCCCAACTCCGACACCCCAACCGACGGAACCGCAACCGCGTCAAGAATCGTCGAAATCGAGGCGACCCCGGACATCACACTGGATGCACCGCGTTTGCGGATTGCCTCCGAGGACGGCGGTGTTCCTGTCAGTGATCAGGGCGTGGATGTGGCGCTTGGGATCGAGATCGCGATTACCGATCAGGACGGATCCGAGACCGAGGATCCCAGCGATCCCCGTTTTGCGGCTATGGTCGAGATCCGTTTTGGCGGCCTGCCTGCCGGAACCGTCGTCAACGGCGGCACGCTGGATGCCGCGGCGGGTGTCTGGAACGGCACGGTAGCGCAGGCCGAGGGGCTGGTTCTGAGTTTGCCCGGGAACTACAACGGCTCGATCCTGTCGGTGATCACGGTGACGACACCCGAGGGGAGCAGAAGCGTGCCGCAGGCGATCGTGGTGACGCCGACCCCGGACATCGTGATTGACGGCGCGATCCTTACGAATGAGACGGATGCACCGGTCGAGGTCCTGCTGTCGGACTTCATCTCGGTGCTGGTCAGCGATCCCGATGAGACAATCGAAAGCCTGAGCTTCACCCTACCGGGGCTGCCGCCGGGGATGAGGGCGGTGGATGGAGCAGGCAATGATGTGGGCAGCTTCACCGACAATGGCGACGGGACATTCACCTTTGACCTGACGATCGCGTCCGGGGATGCTCTGGACCCGGCGGATGTACGGTTGGTGTTCCCGACCGATTACTCGACAACCAGCCCCGAAGTGATGCTTGAGGCGTCGCTCGAGGTGACAACGAGCGACGGCATGGCGACGGGAGATATCCCGGTGCTGATCACCGAAGAGGGCGACGTGCTGCTCGAGGACGCATCCCTGGCGCTGACCGAGACGGACGCGCCGGTGTTGTTCCGGCCAAGCGACAGTCTGGTGCCGCAGGTGACGGACGCCGATGGTTCGGAAAACATCACGCTGGTTGCGGTTGTGTTCAATGAACTGCCTGACGGCACGCGGGTATCAACAGACGGCGGGGCGACATTCACGCTGGTGGGCAACCCCGGGCTGAACTTCATCGGAACACTGGCCGAGTATCAGAACCTGGTGCTGGAACTGCCCACCGACTATTCGACGCAGAACCCCGCGACTGAGCTTTACGCCGAGATCGCGGCGGTGTCAGACGAGGGTGGCTTTGGCCTTGCGCGGCTGGATGTGACGGTGGCTTACGAGTTGGATGTGACCCTGGCAGCACCGGGCGAGGTCACCGCTGTCGAAGACGGCGACGGGGTCGATGGCGGTGGTGTGACGGTTGCTTTGCAGATCGCGGTTGACGCAACCGACCAGGACGGGTCCGAAGATACCACAACAGTCGAGATCGCCTTTGCTGACCTGCCATCGGGGACGACAGTGAACGGCGGCACACTGGATGCGGGCAGCGGGGTATGGACCGGTTCGATGGTGCAGGCCCGGGCGCTGACACTGCATCTGCCCGGCGATTATTCCGGCACGATCAATGCAACGATCACGGCGCTCAGCCCCGAGGGGCAGATCAGCACCAATCAGGTGATCCAGGTCACCCCGACGAGCGATATCGACTTCGACATCGAGGAACTGGTTGCGGTCGAAACCGATGCGCGTGTGGTGGTGAAGCCGTCGGAAGCACTGGGAGGTCTCGATCTCGGACAACGATCCCAATCTTCCGTTCGAGGAGCTCGAGACCGTCACACTGAGCCTTGGCAACCTGCCGCCGGACGTTCTGGTCCTGGGGGTTCCGGCAAGCACGATCAGCTATAACTCCGGCGCCGGGGGCAGCTTTGTCTTCACTGGAACGGCGGCGCAATATCAGGCTCTGGAGTTGAGTTTTCCCTTAGACTACTCGACCGAAAGCCCGGCCAGTGATGGTGTCGTGCTGACAGGCACGCTGAGTGCAACCTCGACCGAGGACGCTGTTGGACAGTCAACGCCGGTCACCCTGAGGATCACGCCCGAAGGTGATGTTGAGATAGACGACAGTCTGGTTGACATGGTTCCGGACGAGACGGATGACCCGACGCCTTTGGTTCCGTCGGAGTTGCTGTTGCTCGACGGTGACGGATACGGATGGGTCCGAGGCGCTGGAAAGCCTGGTTCTGACGATCACGGGCCTTCCCGGCGGTTCGACGCTGAACAGTCTGGGGATTGTATTGCCTACGGGCGCGCAGGCGACGATCGGGGACGATCCGGCGACGGGTGCTGCGACGCTGGTGATCACACTGTTGGCGGCGGATGTGGGGGATGTGCAGGCAGCCTATGAGAGCCTTTCCCTGACCTTGCCCGCGGACTTCTCGACCGAGAACCGCTCGGACCTGCTGGGCAATGCCACCACGCTGCCGATCGAGTTGACGGTGGAGGTGCAGACCGACGAAGACCGCGACCCCAACTCCGACACCCCAACCGACGGAACCGCAACCGCGTCAAGAATCGTCGAAATCGAGGCGACCCCGGACATCACACTGGATGCACCGCGTTTGCGGATTGCCTCCGAGGACGGCGGTGTTCCTGTCAGTGATCAGGGCGTGGATGTGGCGCTTGGGATCGAGATCGCGATTACCGATCAGGACGGATCCGAGACCGAGGATCCCAGCGATCCCCGTTTTGCGGCTATGGTCGAGATCCGTTTTGGCGGCCTGCCTGCCGGAACCGTCGTCAACGGCGGCACGCTGGATGCCGCGGCGGGTGTCTGGAACGGCACGGTAGCGCAGGCCGAGGGGCTGGTTCTGAGTTTGCCCGGGAACTACAACGGCTCGATCCTGTCGGTGATCACGGTGACGACACCCGAGGGGAGCAGAAGCGTGCCGCAGGCGATCGTGGTGACGCCGACCCCGGACATCGTGATTGACGGCGCGATCCTTACGAATGAGACGGATGCACCGGTCGAGGTCCTGCTGTCGGACTTCATCTCGGTGCTGGTCAGCGATCCCGATGAGACAATCGAAAGCCTGAGCTTCACCCTACCGGGGCTGCCGCCGGGGATGAGGGCGGTGGATGGAGCAGGCAATGATGTGGGCAGCTTCACCGACAATGGCGACGGGACATTCACCTTTGACCTGACGATCGCGTCCGGGGATGCTCTGGACCCGGCGGATGTACGGTTGGTGTTCCCGACCGATTACTCGACAACCAGCCCCGAAGTGATGCTTGAGGCGTCGCTCGAGGTGACAACGAGCGACGGCATGGCGACGGGAGATATCCCGGTGCTGATCACCGAAGAGGGCGACGTGCTGCTCGAGGACGCATCCCTGGCGCTGACCGAGACGGACGCGCCGGTGTTGTTCCGGCCAAGCGACAGTCTGGTGCCGCAGGTGACGGACGCCGATGGTTCGGAAAACATCACGCTGGTTGCGGTTGTGTTCAATGAACTGCCTGACGGCACGCGGGTATCAACAGACGGCGGGGCGACATTCACGCTGGTGGGCAACCCCGGGCTGAACTTCATCGGAACACTGGCCGAGTATCAGAACCTGGTGCTGGAACTGCCCACCGACTATTCGACGCAGAACCCCGCGACTGAGCTTTACGCCGAGATCGCGGCGGTGTCAGACGAGGGTGGCTTTGGCCTTGCGCGGCTGGATGTGACGGTGGCTTACGAGTTGGATGTGACCCTGGCAGCACCGGGCGAGGTCACCGCTGTCGAAGACGGCGACGGGGTCGATGGCGGTGGTGTGACGGTTGCTTTGCAGATCGCGGTTGACGCAACCGACCAGGACGGGTCCGAAGATACCACAACAGTCGAGATCGCCTTTGCTGACCTGCCATCGGGGACGACAGTGAACGGCGGCACACTGGATGCGGGCAGCGGGGTATGGACCGGTTCGATGGTGCAGGCCCGGGCGCTGACACTGCATCTGCCCGGCGATTATTCCGGCACGATCAATGCAACGATCACGGCGCTCAGCCCCGAGGGGCAGATCAGCACCAATCAGGTGATCCAGGTCACCCCGACGAGCGATATCGACTTCGACATCGAGGAACTGGTTGCGGTCGAAACCGATGCGCGTGTGGTGGTGAAGCCGTCGGAAGCCTGGGAGGTCTCGATCTCGGACAACGATCCCAATCTTCCGTTCGAGGAGCTCGAGACCGTCACACTGAGCCTTGGCAACCTGCCGCCGGACGTTCTGGTCCTGGGGGTTCCGGCAAGCACGATCAGCTATAACTCCGGCGCCGGGGGCAGCTTTGTCTTCACTGGAACGGCGGCGCAATATCAGGCTCTGGAGTTGAGTTTTCCCTTAGACTACTCGACCGAAAGCCCGGCCAGTGATGGTGTCGTGCTGACAGGCACGCTGAGTGCAACCTCGACCGAGGACGCTGTTGGACAGTCAACGCCGGTCACCCTGAGGATCACGCCCGAAGGTGATGTTGAGATAGACGACAGTCTGGTTGACATGGTTCCGGACGAGACGGATGACCCGACGCCTTTGGTTCCGTCGGAGTTGCTGTTGCCGCACGGTGACGGATACGGATGGGTCCGAGGCGCTGGAAAGCCTGGTTCTGACGATCACGGGCCTTCCCGGCGGTTCGACGCTGAACAGTCTGGGGATTGTATTGCCTACGGGCGCGCAGGCGACGATCGGGGACGATCCGGCGACGGGTGCTGCGACGCTGGTGATCACACTGTTGGCGGCGGATGTGGGGGATGTGCAGGCAGCCTATGAGAGCCTTTCCCTGACCTTGCCCGCGGACTTCTCGACCGAGAACCGCTCGGACCTGCTGGGCAATGCCACCACGCTGCCGATCGAGTTGACGGTGGAGGTGCAGACCGACGAAGACCGCGACCCCAACTCCGACACCCCCACAGACGGAACCGCAACCGCGTCAAGAATCGTCGAAATCGGGTTCGAGCTGGACGTAACACTAAGTGCACCCGCAACGTTGATCAGAACAGAGGACGTCAGCAGCCCCGGCGTTTTTCTAGACCTTGGCATTTCGGTCGCCGCCACGGATATTGATGGATCCGAAAACAGCACAATTGTGGAAATACGCTTTGTTGGTCTTCCGGATGGTTCCAGTTTCTCATCCGGCCAGTTCGATCCAAGCACCGGAATTTGGACAGGCAGCATGGCCGCAGCTAATGCGTTGAACGTGCGCCTGCCAGAAGACTACTCCGGCACAATAACATCCACGATCATCGCTTTGAGTCCCGAAGGGCAAGTGAGCACCAATCAGACGATTATTGTTTTGCCGACCGGAGACATCGTGTTCGATGTTGAAGAATTGCAGGCCGCAGAAACAGACAGCCGTGTCGTCGTGTCCCCATCAACGGCTTGGACGGTTTCAGTCGACGACACCGACGGGAACCCACCGGTCGAAACACTTGAAACTCTTTCGCTTGTTTTGGTCGATTTGCCTGCGAATGTGCTGATTTCGGGAGTGCCCGCCTCTAGCTACAGTTATGATCCCGCCGTTGGCGGCGAATTTTCCTTTACTGGAACCGAAGCGCAGTACCTGGCTTTGCAACTGAGTTTTCCAACGGATTTTTCAACCGAAAGCCCTTCGTCAAATGGAATTGTTCTAACGGGTACCCTTTCGGCAACTTCGTCAGAAAATCCACGTGGCTCAAGCACCGCGGTTACATTGCGCATTTCGCCTGAGGGTGACGTCGAAATCGACGATACGCTGCCGGACACCATTCCAGACGAAACAGACGCCAGCACGCTGGTGACACCATCCGAATTGTTGCTGCCAGAGGCAACAGACCTGGACGGGTCCGAGGCCCTGCAATCCTTGGAACTGGTCATCGAAGGGTTGCCAGCGGGATCGGACGAAACATCACTGCAGGTTACCATACCACCCGGTGCCACCGTCAGTTTTGCGACGGATCCCGATTGGGGGACAAGCACTCTGACCCTGGAGATGGATGTCGCAGACGTTGGCGATGTACTTGCAGCCTACCAATCGTTTGATCTTACTTTGCCTGCAGACTTTTCGACGGCCAATCGTGCGGATCTATCTGCCGACGCGACCACGTTTCCACTGACATTCACTCTGAATGTACAAACGGACGAGGATCAGGACCCGAATACGGATACTCCGACGGATGGCACGGCGACCGCAACACGTGTTGTCGAGATCGGGTTCGAAGCCGACATCTCATTGTCGGCGCCATTCCGCGTCGATGCAGAAGAGGACGATGGCGACACTGGGGATCCGGATTTGGGTGTCGACGTCGATCTTGGGATCCAGATTGACATTACCGATCAGGATGGATCTGAAACAGCGGACCCGTCGGATGCGCGATTTGCCGCTACTGTCACCGTCACCATGTTCGGCTTGCCGGACGGAACAACCGTGAATGGTGGCGTACTCGTCGGGAATCGCTGGACCGGAACCGTAGCCGAGGCGAACGATCTGATCCTGTCGTTGCCTCCTAACTACAATGGCGAAATCCTCAATCTGATTACGGTTACGACGCCGGAAGGATTGGAAAATACCGTTCAGGGGGTCATTGTTGCCCCTACCCCGGATGTGATCATCGAAGGTGACGTCACAGTCGATGAAACGGATGCTGTCGTATCAGTCATGTTGTCCGACTTCATCGATGTAATTGTCGACCCGAGCGAAACCATCGAAAACCTGACCTTTGACCTCGACGGTCTTCCTGCGGGAACCGAGGTGGTTGATGGAAGCGGCAACCCCATCGGCAGCTTCAGCGACAATGGCGATGGCACTGTCGATTTCCTCTACGTGTTCAACGGAACAGGGACCATCGCAACAGATGCGACGATCCTTTTACCGCGGGACTATTCAACAACATCGCCCTTGCAAGACCTGTTTGCACGGATGTCGGTCACAACAAACGAAGGAACAGTATCCGAAGATATTCCTGTCACTGTTCGCGAGGAAGGCGATCTGGCAATTGGGGATGGTAGCTTTGCTCTGGTCGAGACCGACGCGCCGCTTCAATTCCGTCCTGCGGATGAAATCATGCCCATGGCGACGGATATCGATGGTTCGGAGTCAGTTTCCCGTGTTGCTGTCCTGTTCAACGCACTACCCACCGGAACCCGGTTCTCGATAGATGGTGGCAGCAGTTTCACGGATGCGGTGCCGACCCTGCAGTTCGTGGGAACCCTGGCCGAATACAACGACCTAATCATCGAATTGCCGACAGATTTCTCCACCGAAAACCCGGCAACCAGTCTGACAGGAGCGGTATTTGCGATCACCGATGAAGGGGGATTGGGTCGCGGTGATCTGACGATAACGGTGGATGCCGAAGGAGACGTCGAAGTCACCGGTCCAGGCCGTCTTGACCTTGTTGAAAACGATGCACCCGGGGACATTGATGAAGACCAGACCACGCAGGACCCCATTGACGCACGTCTGGCGGATGCACTGGCTGCAACTGGATCGGATCAGGACGGATCGGAAAGCGTTGCCGAGGTAGATGTCCGCATAAATGGCCTTCCGTCAGGAACTCGCTATTCCACCGACGATGGTCAAACGTTCCAGGACGTGCCCGCCGGGCCGTCGTTCACCCTGAACGGGCTGACCAACGATCAATACGAAGACTTGATATTCAGGTTCCCGGACGACTTTTCCTCAACCTCTACGATTTCTGGGTCAGTGACGTTCACGACGGACGAGGCAATTATTGCCAACGAAACCGACACAACACCATTTGATGGAATAGAAACCCGCGATTTTGTCATTACGGTCGCATCTGAGCAGGATGTCGTCATTACTGCACAAGACGTCACCGTAATCGAAGACTTGGGAACCTTCATCCCCTTCAATCTGGATGCGGCAGTCACTGACATTGACGGGTCAGAAAGTATAACGAGCATAACAGTCGACTTTGATGGACTTCCTTCAGGTGACACCGAGCTGACCGGAGGCGTCATCGTCAATGGACCGACTGCGTCCTGGAGCGGCAGCCTTGCCGAATTGCGAGCATTGGGAGTTGTATCATTCCCCGAACATTTCTCAGGCATTGTTGGCGTCACGGTCACGGTACAAACCAACGAAGGTATTGCGGCTGGCACCTCCGAGAGTTTTGACCTGAACGTCACCCCAGTGGCAGAACCGACACTTGTCATATCCGTCGATGATACCCCGTCGAGCGTCGACATGATTGATGATGGCAACTTCATTGTGGACGAGGATACATCGTTCCTTTTGACGTTTGACGCTCAAACACCCGACAGAGACGGGTCGGAGCGGCTGACTACAATTGTAGTTGAAAACCTACCGGCCGGATGGGTTCCGAATACAAATGGTGTTGTTGACTTGGCGCTGTTTGAACAAGGGGCCGCTCAGGTTTCTTCAGCAACTGTCTCCGGGACAACGTTAGAAATTGTGCTGAACAACGGCGTGCAAGAATTCATTGGAGCTCTCAGGGTCACGCCCTTGGCCGACGATGACCGCGACGCCGAGACCATCGTGGGATCTGATCTTGTTGCCACCGTCACATCCGTCGACACAGCAGCAGGGTTACCTTCGGATACACTGACTGCGCGGGATGAGTTGGACATTGATGTCGATGCAATTGTCGACACGCTGGACTATTCCGTCAGCAATTCCCGTACTTCAGAGAATACGAGTGGACTGAGGCGCTTGAACATTCCTCTGGCCGACATTGCGCTTCAGGACAAAGATGGGTCCGAAACGCTGCAAAGCCTGACACTGACCATCTCGGTAGAAACTGAAAGCGACCAATTTGACCCATCCAATTCGGATGATCTGTTGTTGGAAGTACGTGGAAACAATCTGGCAAGGAACGTCGATATCAGTCAGGTCAGTTTCACCGCGGACAGCGTGACTTATTCGATCACGCCGAAACCCGGTGTCAGTAATGAGGACTACGCCGAAGCACTAGAAGCGCTACGCATCGAGTTGCCGCAACACTTTAGCGGTGTTCTAACGCTTGATGGGCAACTTGCATGGAACGAAACCACCACGGGCGATGTTGAGGTTGATCTGGGCGACAACTTTGCGACCTCTGACTTCCAGATTGTTCAAACTGTCCGACCACGAGCAGAAGCAGAGTTGGCAGCCGCTGTTTTTGTTCGAGATGTGGATCAGGTTACGGATGAAAGCCCGCAAATTGTGCAGGCGGAGATCAAAAACGGCTCCGTCAGCGGAGACGAAATACTGACGCTGCTCGAAAGCACGGCAGATGGAAGTGGTCCGGGACAGGTGGAGATGTTCGTCGGGCTGGACGCCAGAACCCTGGACACAGACGGTTCTGAAGAAATCGATACGATCTTCATTACCAACATTCCGACGGATTGGATTGCCGATCACCTCAATGGCAACGTCGTCTTGCAATCGGCATTCTACACCCCGGATGGGGCCCGACCGCTGGAACAATCGCAATTCGATCTGATCGATAGCGCGACGTATGACGACACAACCGGAACGCTGACGATTACCCTTGTTGCGGACGTCACCAGCTTTGCGGCTTCGGTGCAATTGCGTCCGTCCCTTTATGAAGACTATGACGTCGATCGACAGGATGGAGATCCATTTATGTCGCTCGGTGATTTCTTCGGTGATGATCTGAATATCGAACTCGTCGTGTCTGACGACAACACGGACGAAGTACGGACCGAGACCGCCGATGCGACTTATGACGTAGATGTGGAACCGGTCAACAACATCGCAGTCATTCTGACCCTTCCCGTTGGAAATGAACAGGTTATCGACGACGCCGGAGGTGTTTGGCAGATTCCCTTTGAGCCTATTATTCAGGACACGGACGGATCGGAAACAGTGACTGCTGTGGTAATGCGCGAAGTACCCAATGGTGTCACAGTTTATGTCGAAAATCCCGCAGATCCCGGTGGGGAAAAATCCCGGCGTTGCTCACAGATGTGAACCAACCACCCGGCTTTAACTCCTGGAGCCTCGAAAACGGTAGCTGGCTTACAGCTGAACTTCGCGGAATTCCGACCCACTACGCTGGCGACTATCCTCTAAATATTGACGTTGTAACCACCGAGGCCGATGGCGGAAACACACGTGTGACGACGTTAAGTGAAGTGTTACACATTGATCCAATCGTTGACGGCGGTGATCCATCCGAAAGCTTTGACGGGCTGGAAGATACGGCACTTGCAACTCCTATCGACGGGAACATAATCGACAATCTCAACAATTCGCCTGGATCACCCGAGGCGATCTTGGGCGAAGTTGTAATCACCAATGTCGTTCCGGATTCCTTTGGCCGCTTCCCGACTTTCTTCCAAGGCCCTCCGCAAGCAGATCCCTTAGTCCCCGACGCTTACTACAATGCTTTGCCGGTCAACGCGGATGGTGAATTGCGTTTGACCCCGACGCAAGCTGCTGAGCTTTGGATTTTGCACTGGGCAAGACAGCAACGAAAACATCCAATTCAATGTTTCAGTTGTTTACTACGAGACGATTGATGTCAGCCAGTTCCAGCTGGCGACTGGCACCGTCACGGTTGACGTGACGGGTATTGCCGATGACCCGATCCTGGAGCTGCAAAACCCGGATCCTACCGATGATCCGAACTCAGGAATTACCGATGATGATATCGATGACGCATTTCGGCCGACCGAAATTGTAGACGGTATCCCAAACGCAGATCGGGTTTATGGCTATGCGGGTCGGGACAATTCACCTTTCGAGTTGGATTCGCGGATTCGGGATATCTTTATTCAGACCGGTCCGATTTCGCCGGACGCTCTGTTCCGACCGGCTGATCCAATCGAGGGTCGCATGACAGAAATCACCTTTGTTGGTGGTCAATTCGATGGATCCGAAACACTTTACTATCTAATCACGGGCGTAGACCCGAGCGTATCTTTCCTAGGTGCAACACCAGTAGATACGACCGGCGAATCTTACATTGTAACTGCGGATCAACTGGCCACGTTGGAATTTGTTCCAACCAATGTCTCGGAAGTAACGTATTACGACATGACAATTCACGCGATTGTCGTTGAAGATGATCAACCCTTGGACGGCCTGATTGGCACCCCTGAAGAGGTCTTGGCATTGATTGACTCATTGCCGGGTGGATCTGTCGTACCAATGGACTTTACCGTCGTCGTTGTTCCTGCAACGGGGGGGGACCTGATCCATGTGAGCCGGAGCAAATACTACCTCTTCCAATTCTAGAACTTGTGGGCAGCGGCGACGAAGACACCGTTATCGAGCTAAAGGTCAAAATCACACCACAGCCACCATTCTATGATTCCATCGACGACTTGGTGAATCTGCCCAACGGCGTAACCGGGGATTTTGGTATCGGAATAGAGTTGCCGCCAGGGTCCTCTTTGGCGACAGATCCGCCGGGTGGTGCTTTATTCGATCCCGTGACAGGGTTTTGGGTGATTGACCTCTCCGTTTTGGGCGTCGATCCTGACGACCCAACACAAACCGAAGGCTCGCTGCTCTTCACACCTCCAGAGCATGAATCAAGCCCAACGAACTCATTCGATCCGAACGAAACCTTCGGACCGGACGATCCCTATGATGGGCTGGATACACTTAACTACTCTATGATCTTGAACAACTTTACCTGTGGTACAACTACTTCAGGCAACAGTACGTTCAGTCTGACCATCAACCCGGTTGTGGATCCGCCCGTAATCCGCTTGACCGGCGGACGCTCGTTCGATGAAGACACTCTCTTTGATCTGGGTCTTTCAATCACCAGCCCGGATGGCGGCGAACGTCCCGGAGACACTGTACAGATCGAATTGGAAACTTCGTCGGGGGCGCAATTGCTCGACGAAAACGGTGATCCGCTGACCGGTACGGAAATTGGCGGAGGGCTTACCCGGTACAACGTTGACTTTGACGACATCGCCAATCTCAGCCTGAAAGCGGCCGAGCATTACAGCGGCCCACTGAACATCCGGATCGTTGCGAGTAGCGAGGACATAAACGGGGATACTACATCCTCTACTTTGAACCAAACACTTCAGGTCATCCCGGTTGCGGATGATCCGTTCTTCAATTTTGACGACACAATCCTGGATCCAGACACCGGACAACCATTTGTAGATGAGAGTGGACCTGTCCCGATCATAACCGCAATCGAAGACATCTCGCTCAATTTCAGCCAATTCATCGAAGCAAACACACCTGATCAGGATGGTTCGGAAACGATCACGATCGTACTTGCCGGAGTGCCGGATTACCTTGATGTAACCGGACCTTCAAACAACGGATTTATCGACAATGGGGACGGTAGTTTCACGATCTCTGAATCGGCTTTCCCACTTGTGTCGGCAAAGTTGAACGGGCTGCACGCACGAACCCCGGATTCACTGGATTCAGACTTGCCCAGTGAGATTCCACTGACACTAACCGTGAATACCCTGGAACTCGACAATTCCGATCAGGCAACAGGAACACAGAACTTCATTCTGCGGGTGCGTCCGGATGCAGATACGCCCACGCTGACGGCAAGCATAGATCCCACCACCGGCGTCGAAGACTCGGGCGATCTATTTACATTGACGATAGCAGGCGAAACACCTGATCCCCACGAAACGATGAGCTTTGAGATCGAAGTACCTGCCGGTGGCAAAATCTTTGTCGACGGCGTCGAACAGCCGGTTGTGGGAGGCATTGTCACACTGAGCGCGACGCCTAGCCCGACGGTTAACCCCTCGGTTAATCTTGGATTTGCTCCCGATGGTGTGGTGACCTTCCTCGCACCGCCCGATTTTGGTGGCATGACCTCTTTGGGTGTTACCGCAATTACCACGGATGCCGACGGAATCTTTACCGACACCGAACGGACGCCAACTCAGACCCTCGATCTGGATATTGCTGTAGCCCCAGACCTTGTGTTCAGCGTTCTCGATCCAGACATCGAACTCGACGAAACGGATGCCGCAGTCACGCATGACCCCGCGGGTGATTTTGACATTCAGGTCAGCGACACCGATGGCTCAGAGTTTGTGGATAATGTGACCTACACCATCACTGGTGTACCCGACGGAATGGCATATCAGGTCGGCGCAGGGGCGATTGTCCCAGTAACCGGCGATCTGGTGTTCTCGGGCAGTCTGGCTGACTTCCAACAACTGACGCTGATATTCCCGCAGGACTATTCCACCAACGGAACACCTCTCGATGGATCAATTACCGTTACAACCAACGAAGGCGGAAATGAAAACGGGACTTTCACAGTTGACCTAGACGGCGAGCTTGACTTGACCGTTGACGTCGACGTTCAACCCCCCACAGCCCCGCAAACCGGCGCCCCCATTGTTGTCGATTTTGGCATCGATGCGATGGTTACAGATGTTCAGGCCAATCCGTCAGAGACATTAGAAGAAGTGATTGTCCAGTTCTCAGATCCCCTACCACCGGGAACGACGTCATCTTCGGGTACAATCAACGGTGATCGCCTGACGCTGACGCGCGGATCAACATCTCCGGCTGATTTCGCAACCCTTGTTGCTGCCTTGTCGATTACTTTGCCGGGCGACTTCGCTGGCACATTGACCGGCACCATAACAGTTTCGACCAATCATGGCAGCGGAGCGCCAGATGCATTCGTGGTTGCCATCAATGACCAACCCGATATCAGTGGCCCGGTCGACATCGTATCGACCGATCCGACATTTACGGTTTCGTTCACCGAACTTCTGGCGAACTCTGCAGATCCGGATCAGCCATTGACGGTAGAAAACATCACAGCCGACGACGCATTGGTCGGATTGAACGTCGTCGGCTCCAATGTGATCGTGACGGTGCCTGATGCTTATGTCGGGACGCCTACATTGACCTATGATGTGGTTGATAGCGGACCAGGGCCTGCGCGCAGCACAGCAACGGCCAACCTGGACATCGACACATTGCAGATGGAAGCAGACGGTACACACACAGGCCCGGACGGGCGCGTGCGTGATCTCATGGACGATGTCACCGGAGCCGCAGGTGGGTCTGACATCGCACGCGGAACTGATGGTGACGATGCCGTCATTCTGGATCTGGCGACCCCATATGCTGAGATCGAAGGATTCTCATTGCAGGGTGGCTCGGATTATGTCGATCTGAGCAGCTCGGCACGGGACTTTTCAATTGATCTCGGTGCTGGCGATGATTGGGGCGTAGGCGGCGACGGCAACGACGTCCTGACTGGCGGTTCTGGCTCAGATACTCTGGAAGGTGGCGGAGGGCAGGATGTCTTCACAATCACCGACTTGGGCTCTGCAGACGTCATTCTTGATTTCGACGAACCCATCGGGTTGATCTTGCCAACCGGCGTCGATCAAATTGATCTTACGGCCGTTGTTGCCCTCAACTTGGGTGAGACATTGGATGATCACGTTGGGTACAACAACATTTCCGGAGCACTAAGTGTTGATGGATCTTTGGCTGCGACAGTCGGCGTTGATGGAGGCGGGTTCGCAGACGAAGTTGAAGTCATCTTTACCAACGCCAGCGGCAACCAGGAGACGGCCGTTATCTAGCAAGTCATGGGATGACAAGACCCTGCCTCTCCGCAGTGGTCTTGTCACCGACTCGGCTCGGCTTGAGTAATCCGCTTCAGATTGTAGTCGTTGTCGCTTGCATGGAAATCAAGAATCGCTGAGTGCATCGTTTGATTGAGCAATTTCTATTCCAGAGTTTTGTGGCTAGATGCGTTATCCGGGCCCGAGGTGCGATAAGCGCTCAAGCACTTGAACGTAAGAACTTTTGCTCTGCGAGAACGATTTAATTTTTGTCAGCATTGTCAAAGGACGTCGCGAAAATTTGACCAATTTGCTGCGCGGCAGCATTTCTACTTGCGTGATCTATCTTTGTAGATAAAAAACTACCTCATGCGTCAGGCAGGAAATTTTTATCTATAAAAGGAGTACCGACGTGCTGGATACGACTTCGGTTCGCACAGATTGGACCCGTGAAGAGGCCGAGAAGATCTATAACCAACCGTTCATGGATCTGCTCTATCAGGCCCATACGGTACACCGAACCCACTTTGACCCAAATCAGGTCCAGCGTTCAAAACTCCTGTCGATAAAAACCGGCGGTTGCGCCGAGGATTGTGCCTATTGCAGTCAATCGGCTCGCAATGGCGCCAAGCTATCCGCCTCAAAACTGATCGAGGTCGAGCGCGTGATCGCCGAAGCCCGCAAAGCCAAGGAAGGCGGCGCGACCCGCTATTGCATGGGTGCCGCCTGGCGTTCACCCAAGGACCGCGACATGGCTGCACTTGAGGCGATGATCCAGGGCGTAAAAGACCTGGGAATGGAAACTTGCATGACTTTGGGCATGCTGGACGACAATCAGGTGTTCCGCCTACGTGACGCCGGTCTGGATTACTACAACCACAACATCGACACGTCCGAGCGCTATTATTCGGAGATCATCACTACTCGCACATTTGCTGACCGGATCGACACGCTGAACCGCGTGCGCGAGGCCGGCATGAAGGTCTGCGCCGGTGGCATCGTCGGCATGGGTGAACAACAAATGGACCGCATCGACATGTTGGTGTCGCTCGCCACATTGGAAGAGCACCCGGATTCCGTACCAGTTAACATGCTGATCCCGATTGCGGACACGCCGCTGGCGAACGTGGAAAAACTCGACCCGATTGAATTTGTCCGCACCTGCGCCCTGGCCCGGATCCTGATGCCGAAATCGCATGTGCGCCTGTCCGCAGGCCGCACCGACATGACCGAGGAAATGCAAGCGATGTGTTTCTTTGTTGGTGCCAATTCGATCTTTGTAGGCGACACGCTGCTGACCGCTGACAACCCCGAAGAAGACAAGGACGGTCAACTGTTTGCCAAGCTGGGTATCCAGGCCATGGCCGTTGGGTGTGACGCCTCGAAATGACGATGTTCGCCCGGCAAGACCGCGCCCTGACTGCGTTGCAGACAAGGGGCCGTTACCGCACGTTGATCGCGCGGGCCGGGCATGACTTTGCGTCAAACGACTATCTGGGGTTGGCCGGGTCCGATGTGTTGCAGGCGGCAGCCCGCGCGGCTCTGGATCGTGGGGTTCCGGTTGGCGCTAGCGGCTCGCGCTTATTGCGCGGCAATGCAGATGAGCATGTACTGCTGGAGCAGGATGCGGCGGAATTTTTTGGCACCCAAGCCGCCCTGTTCATGGGCGGCGGGTTTCAGGCCAACGCCGCGATCTTTTCGACCCTGCCGGGACATGAAGATCTGGTGCTCTATGACGAGCTGATCCACGCCAGCACCCATGACGGAATGCGGTTGGGTCGCGCCGAAACCCAGCCCTTTGCCCACAACGATATGACGGCTGCTGAACACGCCATTCGCGATTGGCGTGCTGCAGGAAACACCGGTCAGATCTGGATCGCGGTCGAGAGCCTTTACTCCATGGACGGCGATCTGGCCCCCCTGCCCGACTTGATGGCACTGGCGGATATAAACGACGCCGTGTTGGTGGTCGACGAGGCACATGCCACTGGGTTTTTTGGCGACAGAGGGCGTGGGCTGAGCCATGCCTTTGCCGATCGGGAAAACCTGTTGACACTGCACACCTGCGGCAAGGGGCTTGGCGTTTCAGGCGCCCTGATCTGCGGGGCAAAGACGCTGATTGATACGCTGATCAACAAGGCGCGCGGGTTCATCTTTGCCACCGCCCCCTCGCCGCTCAACGCGGCTTTGGTGCGTGCAGCCCTGACCGAGCTGCGCGACAATCCTGCCCGGCAAAACGCGGCACAACAATTGATGAAACACGCCCACGCGGAAGCCGAGCAACATCTAGGATTGAACGGGTTCCAAAGCCAAATCATGCCGATCGTCATCGGCGCAGACAAATCAACGATGGAGCTTGCACAAATGATGCAAGACCTCGGCTATGACATCCGCGGCATCCGCCCGCCCACAGTGCCGCGCGGCACCTCGCGCCTACGGATTTCCATCACACTCAACACCCCTGCCCCGGTGATCTCGGAGATGTTCCGCGATCTGGCCGAAGTGAAGGAGGTCACCGCCAAATGACCCAACCCGTTGTCGTTACCGGAACCGACACTGAAATCGGTAAGACCGTGTTTTCAGCCGGCCTCACACGCGCACTGAAAGCCACCTACTGGAAACCGGTGCAGTCGGGCATCGAGGCCGAGACCGACAGCCAGATCGTCGCCCGCCTATCCGGTCAGCCTGTTTTGCCTGAGGGGTATCTGCTGAACCTGCCCGCCTCACCCCATCTGTCGGCCGAGGCTGAAGGGGTCGAAATTGATCCCGCTGCCCTGCCCGTGCCCAAAGTCGATGGGCCACTGGTCATCGAGGGTGCCGGCGGGCTGCTCGTGCCATTGAACCGGCGCGTGCTCTATGCCGATCTGATCGCGGATTGGGGCGCCCCGGTGATCCTGTGCGCGCGTACCAAACTGGGCACGATCAACCATAGCCTGCTGTCTCTCGCCGCATTGCGCGAACGCAACTGTCCCATTCTGGGCGTAGCTTTCATCGGAGAACCGGAACCGCTGGTGGAGCAGACCATCATCGACTTTGGCAACTGCGCTCCTTTGGGTCGTTTGCCTGTGATGGATCAGGTTACGCCCGAAGCCTTGGACCAGGCATTCACCCACATCGACATGGACACCATCCGTCAAGGACTGACCGCATGACCCCGCTTGAGTTCGATCAGAAACACCTGTGGCACCCCTACACCAACGTTGAAAAACCAGGACCAACCTTTGTCGCGAAGGAGGCGGAAGGGGTTTGGATTACGCTCGACGACGGCACCCGCCTGATTGATGCGATGTCGTCGTGGTGGTGCATGTTGCACGGCCATCGCAACCCTGCGATCACGCGAGCGATCCATGACCAACTCGACCGGTTGCCCCATGTGATGTTCGGCGGCATGACCCATGATCCGGCGATTGAGCTGGGGCAAAAGCTGCTCGAAATCACACCGCCTTCGCTGCAGCGGATCTTTTATTGCGACAGCGGTTCGGTTTCAGTCGAAGTGGCGATGAAAATGGCAGTGCAGTATCAGCACGCCGTGGGTCATCCGGGCCGTAATCAGTTTGTCACCACCCGCTCGGGCTATCATGGCGACACATGGAAGGCGATGAGCGTCTGTGACCCGGTCACCGGCATGCACCATCTGTTTCAGGGCGCTCTCAGCATCCAGCATTTTGTCCCGCAACCCCCAATCGCGATTGATCAAGGCTGGCCAGAAGATCCAGCCGTGAACGGCATCGCCGAGTTGCGGTCCGTCGTGGAAGCACATCACACGCAAATCGCCGCCTTTATCCTGGAACCGGTCGTGCAAGGCACCGGTGGCATGTATTTCTACCATCCCGAATACCTTAATCAGGCGCGGGCACTGTGCGACGAGTTCGGCGTGCTGCTGATCTTCGATGAGATTGCCACCGGATTTGGACGCACTGGCCGCCTGTTTGCCACCGATTTTACCACGATTGAGCCGGACATCCTGTGCTTGGGCAAGGCACTGACCGGTGGTCACATCAGCTTTGCCACTACCATGACCAACAACCGCGTAGCGACTGGGATTGGAAACGGTGATCCGGGCGTGTTCATGCATGGCCCGACGTTTATGGCAAACCCACTGGCCTGTGTCGCAGCTAAAGCCAGCCTCGACTTGCTGGAGCAATCGGACTGGCACGCCAATGTCAGCCGGATCGAGGCTGGGTTGAAAGAACAGCTGGCCCCGGCTCGCGACCTGACAAACGTGGCAGACGTGCGCGTGCTGGGTGCGATTGGTGTGATCGAAATGGATCACCGCGTCAGCGCTGATCAGGCCCACGACTTGGCGCGTGACATGGGTGTGTTCCTGCGCCCATTTGGGCACAACATCTATTGCATGCCGCCTTTTATCACCTCGGACGACGAACTGACCTCGATTTGTGGCGGCATGTTGCGTTTGGCGCGAGAACTTTAATGCAGGTTGACTGGCTACAGCATTCCGGCACGGCGGATGAGGTGATTGTGGTCTTTGGCGGCTGGGCCTTGGGGGCTGCGCCATTTGCGCATCTGCAAGGGCCTCAAGACGTGCTGTTTGTTCAGGACTATCGTGACCTTTCAACCACGCTGCCCGACCTGAGCGGATATGCTCGGGTCACGTTGATCGCGTATTCCTTTGGTGTTGCCTCTTACGCGCATTGGCAGGCCAACAACCCTGATCTGTTTGACGCCAAGATTGCCGTGAATGGTACGTTGTCCCCGGTCAATCGGGCGACCGGCATCCCTCCGGTGACAATGACAAAAACCATCGAAACTCTGTCGCTTCAGGGCTATCAGCTTTTCCTTATGCGCTGTTTTGGCGCCAAACAGGAAAGCACGGAAATCGACGTTGATGCACGCAAAGCGGAACTGATCGCCATAGGCGAGCGAGGCGTCGCACCGACTTTGAAATTCGATCACATCTGGATATCGACCGCTGACAAAATCATACCCGCCGCCAACCAGTTGCGCGCCTGGCAGGGGCAAACTGATCGTGTGATCCAGATCGACAGCCCACATGTTCCCTTTGCGCGATGGTCCACATGGGATGAGGTGACACAGGCATGAAGACCATCGTCCTCGACCGTGATCAACGCCGTGTACGACAAAGCTTTCGTCGGGGTCTTGCAAGCTATCACGACAGTGCCGAAGCGCAGGCAAAGATCGCCAGCGATCTGGTGGACAGGCTGATGCCTCATGTTTCTGGGCACATAGCCCGTGCGTTCGAGTTTGGTTGCGGCACTGGCCACCTGACGCATACGTTGCGACAGCAGGTACCCATCGACTGGATGATGGCAAACGATCTGGTTCCAGAATGCGGCGCCGCTGTGCGGGGCACCGCCGATGCGTTTGTCGCCTAGCCCGATTGAAACGCTGTCCATTCCCACCGATCTGAACCTGATCTGCTCGGCCTCGACAGTGCAGTGGATTCCCGACCAGAACCAGCTGTTACAAAGACTCAGCGATCACCTGGCCCCTGGTGGTCTGTTGGCGCTCAGCGGTTTTGGAACGATGCAGTTTCGTGAGCTGCTGGCATTGGGCTCCTCCGCAGCCGCGCCCGGATACTGCAATGCCCAGGATTGGGCGGCCAAAGCGCTTACCACGATGGATATCCTCCACCTTGCGCAAAAACCAATTGTCATGTGGTTCGAAGGTGCCCTGCCCTTGCTCAAGCACTTGCGCAAGACCGGAGTCAACGGTCAGTCGCGCGAGCAATGGTCACGCGCAAAACTGACCGAATTTGAGCGTCTCTATGCCGAGAAATTTGGGCGGGATGGCAAGCTGCCCCTGACGTACGACCCCGTTTGGATGATCGCCCGGAAACGTTAGCCTAATCTTGACAGATGGCGGCGCAGCACTGCCACGGCTGTTTCAACATCGCGCCGGTTTATCGCCGTCATGATTGCCCGGTGATCACGGTCCTCGCGTTGCGACCAAGCGTTGGAATAGGTCGCCAACAGGTGACGCGCACTGAGCATCTGCAAGTCTAGTATCTCGGCCTTCAGGCGTGGCATCGTGCATCCGGCAATGATGGCCAGATGAAAACGACGGTTCTGCTCTTCCCATGTAAACAGATCATGGGCCTCGTCACAGGCCACACGGGCGGACTCGGCCTCTTGTCGTTGTTCCAGCGTCAGGTGAGCAACCGAGTGGCCCAGTGCGAGAGGCTCAAGCGCCAACCTCATCTCGCGAATTTCGCGCATGTCGGCAGGGTCAAATGGCGCGACTCTCACCCCGCGACGGGATTGACTGACGGCCAACCCCCTCGCCTCAAGCCGTAACAGAGCCTCACGGACAGGAACGTGACTTGTTTCGAAGGATCGAGCGATGTGATCCTGTCTGAGCTTGGTGTCCGCCTGCAACTCACCACGAACGATCTGATCAGTTAAAGACTGAACTATCTGATCCGAGATGGTCTGTTTCGTGCTTGATGTCATGTCGATACTGATAGGAACGGGCGAGCAAAGAGGCAAGCGGCTTTGCCCCGAGAGAACGCATTGTTCCAAATCACAAGGCGTTGGCGCGAGGGTCATTTCTCAAATCATAATCTGATCGCCCAAAAGCGGTATCGGTCTTGTCCTGTAACCTCTTGGATCAATTTCATTTCGGCAAACAAGTTGAGGTTTCTGCGCGCAGATGGGCGCGAACACCCGGTGTCCTGGGAAACCAGTTCCGCTGAAACGATCGGGAACTTCATCATCGTAAGTAGCAATTGGGTTGGTGTCCGACCAGACAAGTTCCTGGTGACTTCATCTGCTCTCGATTTCCAGGTAGCCAATCGATCCAACTCCATATTGGCATTCAGCGCACCTTGTCTGATTGCTTCAAAGAAGACGGTTAAACGCGCTTCGGCGCTACTTGAGCGTTGCTCAAGGCTGTGCCTGTCAAACCGATGGCTTTCCGATATCGGAAGGAAAGTCGCGACGTGATCGGTTCCGCCGCGACCCAAAATCATTGCTGCAATCGTCGGCTCAAGCAGTTCATCCCACGGGGTAATGTCGTGGGACCGCCATTGTGCAAATGCATAAGCCGCTTGTGTCAATGAATGAGCTTCTGACATCGCCTCTACGCTGCGCGCCCAACTTTGCCCTATAGCATCTAATTCGGTTCCGGTTGCACGACCTTCTCCAAGCACCTCAGACGGGTCTGAATGCTGATTACGTCCGAGAAAATGATGAAGTCCCTGTGTTGGTGCCGAACCCGAGACTTGGCGGGCAATTAGGCGCCGGACAGCCCAACTTGCACGTGACAAATCCTGTGCGGTGTCATCGCTTGTCAATCTCAACGACCTGTAAAGCGCGATCTGCTCAGGTCCAAGCCAGATCCCTTCACTGCGCAGAACTGCAGAAACCGAAGATAGTGCAAACCGTTCTTTCACTTGCTCGGGAAAATGTCGCAAGCGCTCGGCAAACCTTTCCACCACAACGGCGGCGTCCAGCAATTCGCGATACCTGTTTTTCTCTGCCGCCAACCAGACCGCCGGACTCAGGCTGGCTTCTTGCGCAGCCACAGGCCACGGCACATCCTCTGCACCGTTCCCATCAGGTGGTGCGGGAATGAACCATAATTCCTCTTCCTTGGTTTCATCCGGATCGTAGATTGACTTCAAAGTGTTGCACCCCCCGAAAAGTCAGATCACTCTTCTTAGGTAACAAAAACAAGCGGCCCCGCCAATTGGCGGGGCCGCAAACACATAAATGCGTAGGTTCACTTCAATCGGCGCACGGCACCTTTGGCGGCACTAGTTGTCAGCGCCGCATAGGCCTTGAGCGCGGTAGACACCGCGCGCTGACGCGGCTCGGCCGGACCCCAGGGCAATGGACCCATCTCCTTACGGCGCTGCTCCAAGACATCGTCAGTTACCGCCAGGTTTATCGTGCGGTTCGGAATATCAATCTCGATCAGATCTCCGGTTTCCACGAGGCCAATAGCGCCACCTTCAGCCGCTTCAGGGCTGGCGTGACCAATCGACAGGCCCGACGTGCCACCCGAGAAACGGCCATCGGTCAGCAAGGCGCATTTCTTACCCAGACCTTTGGATTTCAGATACGAGGTCGGGTAGAGCATTTCTTGCATCCCCGGCCCTCCCTGCGGGCCCTCGTAGCGAATGATCACCACCTCACCCGGCTGAACCTTGCGAGTCAGAATGCCCTCGACCGCCGCGTCCTGGCTTTCAAACACGCGCGCAGGCCCCGAGAACTTCAGGATGCTTTCATCGACACCGGCAGTTTTGACGATGCAGCCCTCAAGCGCGATGTTGCCAAACAAGACGGCCAGACCGCCGTCTTTCGAAAATGCCGCTTCGACCGAACGGATCACCCCGCCTTCACGGTCGGTATCCAGCTCCTTGAACCGGTTCGATTGGCTGAACGCTTGCGTGGTGCGAACGCCACCCGGTGCGGCTTTGAACAATTCTTCGGCTTGTGGGTTGTTGGCAACCTTGATGTCCCATTTGGCGATGGCCTCGCCCATGGACGCGGTGTGCACGGTTGGCACATCCGAGTTGATCAACCCACCGCGATGCAACTCACCCAGGATCGAAAAGATGCCGCTAGCCCGGTGCACGTCTTCCATGTGGACGTTGTGGATGTTGGGCGCGACCTTGCACAGGCACGGCACCTTGCGGCTAAGCCGATCGATGTCGTCCATTGTGAACTCGATTTCACCTTCTTGCGCGATGGCAAGCAGATGAAGAACGGTGTTGGTCGAGCCACCCATGGCGATGTCCAGGCTCATGGCGTTTTCAAAGGCAGCAAAGGACGCAACCTCACGGGGGAGCAGACCTGTCTCGTCACCCTCGTAGTGGCGCTTGGTAATGTCGACGATCTTGCGCCCGGCTTCCAGGAACAAGTTCTTACGATCCGAGTGTGTGGCCAGTGTCGAGCCATTGCCCGGCAGCGCCAAACCCAGAGCTTCGGCCAGACAGTTCATCGAGTTTGCGGTGAACATCCCCGAGCACGACCCACAGGTTGGGCACGCATTCTCTTCAATGTGCTTAACTTGTTCATCTGTGAACTTTTCATCCGCCGCCGCGACCATGGCATCAACAAGGTCCACCTTGTTCATGTCCAGATCAGCGATGTCGATCTTGCCAGCCTCCATCGGGCCGCCTGAGACAAAGATAACCGGAATGTTCAGGCGCATGGCGGCCATCAACATGCCGGGCGTGATCTTGTCACAGTTCGAAATGCAGACCATCGCATCCGCGCAATGGGCGTTGACCATGTATTCCACCGAGTCCGCAATCAGCTCGCGCGATGGCAGCGAATACAGCATCCCGTCGTGGCCCATGGCGATGCCATCATCGACGGCAATGGTGTTGAATTCTTTGGCGATGCCACCAGCGGATTCGATCTCGCGCGCGACCATCTGGCCGAGGTCTTTGAGATGGACGTGGCCGGGCACGAACTGTGTGAAAGAGTTCACGACAGCAATGATCGGTTTTCCAAAATCCCCTTCGCCGACGCCTGTTGCACGCCACAGGCTGCGAGCGCCTGCCATATTGCGGCCGTGGGTAGATCTACGAGAGCGGTATTGCGGCACAGTCTGAGCCCCTTATTAAGTATCGCGTTCGGAAAACTCTTAAAGATCGAAACGCCTTGTTCCAAGTCATAACCAAGCGAATTCGGGTCAGGACAGCTAGATTCCAATGGTTAACGGGTTCAACCCGTGTTCCCAGATGTTCCAAGGGGCAAGGATCTCGCTGCCGGAGGACCCAAGGTACCCGTTAGGGAGCTTACTTTTTGGTTACTGCGGATTGAGAAAATGCCTTCGTGTCCGGTTCGCGAAGGCCACTAATGTGAGCATCACGGGGACTTCGACCAAAACGCCGACAACCGTTGCCAAAGCAGCCCCTGAATGCAGACCGAACAAACTGATTGCAACGGCAACTGCCAGTTCGAAGAAGTTCGATGTTCCGATCATTGCACACGGCGCTGCGATACGGTGCGGAACTTTCATTGCCCATGCTGCTCCATAGGCCAAGGCAAAGATGCCGTAACTTTGAATGATAATGGGCACAGCAATCAGAACGATGACCAAAGGCTTGGCGATAATCGTTTCACCCTGCAACCCGAATAGGATCACGACAGTCGTGATCAAACCCACAACGGACCAAGGTTTTACACGGGCCGAGAACGCGTCAATCGAATCCTGCGATCCCAAATAACGGCGAGTAACAAGCCCGGCGATCAACGGCAGCACTACATAGAGTACCGTGGCTGTTACCAAGGTTTGCCATGGCACCGAAATCTCGGTAACGCCAAGCAAAAAAGCCACAATGGGGGCAAATGCAACAACCATGATTAAGTCATTCACAGAGACCTGAACCAATGTGTAGGTGGCGTCTCCTTTGGTCAGTTGAGACCAGACAAAGACCATTGCAGTGCAAGGCGCAGCACCCAGCAGGATCAAGCCGGCAGTGTACTGCGCCGCATCTTCGGGCTGAATCCACGGAGCAAAAACGTAGTCAAAGAATAGAACCGCCAGGAGTGCCATGGTGAACGGCTTGATAAGCCAATTGACCACCAGCGTGACGATCAACCCTTTTGGTTGGCGCGCCACACCCGCTACCGCACCGAAGTCAACGCTGACCATCATTGGGTAAACCATGGCCCAGATCAAGACAGCGACAACCAGATTGACACTTGCGATCTCGGCGGACGCAATCAGCCCCACCAGCTCCGGAGAGGCCAGCCCAATCAGAACGCCAGCGATCATTGCAAGCGCGACCCAAACAGTAAGATAGCGTTCAAAAATGCTCATGAGTAAGCCTCGGTTTCTTGATTGTTCAGTTTGCCAGAAATCAGTGCAGCCATTGCAACCATTGCAGCAGCGGTTCCCAGAACCAGCGGCAGCCCACCAACCTGATAGGTAAGCCCCGACAGAACGGTACCGACAAGACGCCCCGTCGCGTTGGCCATGTAATAAAAACCCACATCCATAGTGACTCGTTCCGATTTGGTGAAAGCCAAGATCAGATAGGAATGCAGCGAGGAGTTGATCGCAAAGATCGCGCCAAAGACCAAAAGGCCAAAAATCAGCGTAACTGTCAGCCATGTCTCAGGTTCTGGCGACACAAGCACGGCAATCGTTAGCGCGGCAAGAACACAAAACAGGGCTGCAGCCCAAGTTCGAGCAGCTCCGATCAAGTCACTTTCGCTGCGATCTGACGCGTGAAGGATTTTGGGCGCATTCGCCTGAACCACCCCATACAGGATCACCCAAACAGCCATAAAGGTGCCAATCATAAAGAACGCTGCTCGATTGCCCTCTTCGGTGCCGTCGGACAGAACCGCGTAGAAGTAGATCGGGACGCCGACCACAAACCACACATCGCGCGCGCCGAACAAGAAGACGCGGGCGGCTGACAACCAGTTCACATTCGCGGACTTGGAAAATACCTCGGAAAACTTTGCGCCTTTGCGTCCCTGGGGCAGACCAGGCGGCATGAACAGAGCAACGGCGACAAGGATTCCTGCCAATACGACCGCCATGATCAAAACGGCCCAAATGAACCCCAACGTCGCCAAAAGAACGGCTCCGAGGAGAAACCCAAGCCCTTTGACCGCGTTTTTGGATCCGGTCAGAACGGCAACCCAGCGGAATAGCCCTCCGCCTTCGGTAGGTGCCAGCAGTTTTACAGCTGACTTCGACGACATCTTTGCAAGGTCCTTGGCCACCCCACTGGCCCCCTGCACAATCATAACAAAAGCAACTGACGCACCAATCGCCCAGGTTGGATCAAGCTGGGTCAGCGCCAACAAGGCAACAACTTGCAAACCCAAACCTGCGTATAGCGTTGATGTCAGGCCGAACCGCGCGGCGATCCAACCCGCTGTCAGGTTTGTCACCATCCCTGCGATCTCGTAGAGAACAAAAAGATACGCCAACTGTACTGGCGAGAAGCCCAACGTATGGAAATGCAAGAGCACCAGCATTCGAAGGGCCCCATCGGTCAACATAAAAGCCCAATAAGCGGCAGTTACCGTGACGTAGGCCGATAGCCCTTCGGGCTTTGTGCTCACAGCGATTCCCCAACCTTCAGCGCAACGTCCACAAGACGGTGCGCATAACCCATCTCGTTGTCGTACCAGGCGTAGATCTTTACCTGCGTTCCGTTCACCACCATTGTCGAAGGGGCATCCACGATCGAAGACCGCTCGTCGTTGGTATAATCGGTCGACACAAGCGGGCGCGTTTCGTAACCCAGAATACCCTTAAGTTCGCCTTCGGCAGCAGCCTCGAACAGGGCATTAACCTCATCCACTGTCGTTTCACGTTCGACTTCGAAAACACAATCAGTCAAAGACGCGTTCAGTAGCGGAACCCGCACAGCATGACCGTTCAACCGGCCCTTCAGCTCCGGGTAGATTAGTGTAATGGCCGTGGCCGACCCGGTAGTTGTCGGGATCAACGAGTTCAGAGCCGAGCGGGCGCGACGCAAATCCTTGGCCGGGCGATCTACGATGGTCTGCGTATTCGTCACATCGTGGATGGTTGTCATAGACCCATGTCGAATGCCCAAGTTTTCATGGATTACCTTGACCACTGGCGCCAAGCAGTTGGTGGTGCAAGATGCTGCTGTCACGATCTTGTGCTGAACGGGATCATAAGTGTCATCGTTGACGCCGACCACTATGTTGGCTGTTGGCCCGTCCTTGACCGGTGCAGAGACAACAACCTTTTTACTCCGGCTTCAAAGTACGGGGCCAGTTTTGCCTCGGTTTTGAACGCTCCAGTGCAATCGATCACCACATCGACGCCGTCCAAAGGCAAGGCTTTCAGGTCCTTGGTACCGATGAATGGAAGACGCGTGCCGTTGATTGTTACACTATCATCATCATGTTCAAATTTGGCATCCCAGCGTCCATGTACCGTATCGAATTCCAGCAGGTGTGCCTGCATTTCTGGGTCACCGACGCCGTCGTTGATCCATGCAATCTTGGCACCCCTATCCAAGAGCGGTTTCAGGGCCAATTTGCCCATACGGCCAAGGCCATTTAATGCATATGTCGTCATTTTTGATCCTCAAATGGATGTCTGCCAATGTCATCGACAGCAGATTGCAACGCGATCCGGTCGAGGCTTTTAACTGGTAGGGCAGCAAAGGACTGGAGGCGGCGCTTGAGTGCACCATAGGCGTTTTGGAACGCCAGGCTTTTTTCTGCGTCCGTACCCTTGACCTTAACCGGATCGGTCAAACCCCAATGGCCACTGATTGGTTGACCTTCCCAAGCGGGGCATTCCTCGTTTGCGGCTTTGTTGCAAACGGTAAACACGAAATCCAGTTTCGGCGCATCCTCGCCTGAGAATTCGGAAACGTTCTTGGCCCGCAACACATCAGTGTCGTGCCCCTTGTCTTTAAGGACCTGCAACGCGATCGGGTTTAATTCCGAATAAGGTTCTGTTCCGGCTGAGAAAACGTTGAAGCGATCTCCTGCGATATCTCGTAGCAGCGTCTCTGCAAAAATCGAACGCGCGGAATTTCCCACACAGATAAACAGGACATTGAATTTCCGATCCATCGTTTTGCCATTTCCGTGCTGTGGAGGCATGCAGATATCAGGGCGGCCACGACAACAATCGTTGAGAAGATATCCCAGCATTTGCTGCACGTTGGATAGTTCAACCGAATACAACAAAGACGTTCCAGACCGCTCCTGCGTTACAAGTCCAGACCGCTGTAGAGCGTTCAGATAATTCGAGAGCGTGCTGGGTTTGATGTCGAGAGCCGTCGCCAAATCACCGGCTTAAGCACACGGTCGGGGATGCGCCGCATGAGCATTCTGAAGACCGAAAGCCGGTGTTCATGGCCGAGTGTGGCGAGTTGATTCGATATAGTGCTTTCCATAATTCATGGATTATCGAAATACAGGCGGACCGTCAATTGAAACCGATGTCTAATTAGGTCCTGATTGGCGATCGAAGCAGGCCGTACAGGTCAAATTCGCTCATCAAACCGAAGCCCGGCAGACGCGAAACTACTCTGGTATTTTAACCCCTCCCGGGCGGCATCCGCTTGTCGTCGTTGCGGTGGTCTCTGCGCGGCACATGCAAGAGGATGAAATCGGTACGTCGGCTTTGGTCAAAGCGATTGCTAATTGTTGCTCGAGCGCTGGCAACTCCCGTGTTTCACCACGCGACTTCAGGCATTCGACCAACCCGTGCAAAGCCCAAACATTGTTTGGGTGTTGTGCACATCGTTGAAGCTTTTCGTTCAGGCCAAGGTCGGTACGGTAGACATCTTCGGCTTCCTCAAAATGCCCCTGCTCGGCCAGAAGAGCCGCCAACGCATGGCGTGGCGGATGCATCCAGGCCCAAGGCTCAGTATATTCCAGATTATCGTCGCGACGCACGCTTTCACGCAATGCCGCAAAGGCTACATCAAAATTGCCCTTGTGGTACTCCAACTCTCCTTCAAGCATTTTTTCACCCACGGCCAAAGTCGAGCGCGCAGCATTGTTGAAAAATTTGCGATCTTTGGGCACGCGATCGGCAGCAATGAAAAATAGTTGCTGCTCTTTCTCAGCGGAGTCAAAGTTCTTCAACGCCGCGTGGGCTACGCCTTTGGCATAGTGATGCATGGCCGTCGAAACGCAATAAAGCAGCGGGTCGTCTGGCATTGGCTCTTCGATTATTTCCTGCCATCGGCCAAAACGCACAAGGACGTGCATTTTCATGGAATAGTACCCTTCCATAGTCACGGCCAATTGCGGACGGCCTTTTACGGAAAGGACTTCTTTGGTCAAAGTCTCACACATTTGATTGGCGGCATCCATTGCAGGCTCGAATTGCCCCAAATGCATGCAGGTATACATCATCAGATGCAGATCATGACATCGGGCCGTAGTGTAGAAATTGAACGGTCCGGCATAGTCTACATACATATTGTCCGCGCGAATTGCCTTTTCACTGACGGTCTTGGCCTTCTCATACTCTCCGCACAGAACATAAATATGCCCCGGCATGTGATTCATGTGACCCGCATCAGGGCAAAGCACACTAAGGACGTCGGCCGACCGCATGGCCCGTTCCGGTTCGTTGGACATTTCAGTGACATGAATGTGCAGGTGCAAAATGGCCGGATGTTGAGGTGTGCCTGCGGCGTCATGCATAGCGATAGATCGTTCCGTAATCTCTAGTGCCTCCAGCGTATCCGCGTTGGTGGCAGGAACACCCTCTTTTACATCCCAAAGTTTCCACGGGGTTCTGGTTATCAGCGCCTCGACCAAAAGGGCCATAACATCGTGATCGTCCTTGTACGCATAAAATACCCGACGCATTTCATTGGCATAATCATCGTCCCATCGATCAAACTCATCTCCGGACACAAAAGTTGGTTTCTGAAATCGCTTGGCCAGCGCCTGAACAAGGCGATTTTCAAGATCACTCGCTATGTGTGACAGTGCCTTGGCCTGCTGGATGTGATGATAGCAGTATTTGGTACTGTGCCCTGCCTCTTCCTTGCTGAACTGCCGCCAAACATTATTGTAGAAAGGACCCGCCGCATAGGCTGCGCCCCAATGCGCCATCACGCACTCTGGGTCATGCTGAAGCGCTCTTTCGAAACACTTCACCCCTTCTTCGTGATTGAACCCAAAACACCAGTTTAAGCCGATGTTGAACCAGCGTTGAGCTTCCGCCGAGACGGTTGAAATTTGTTTTTTATGGGTCCCCAGATCAAAATGATCCATCTAAAACTCACTTGGCCGCTTCCGCTACTGCTATGGCTCACGAATACTTTGGGCCCTGCTACACAAGTTGCCAAGGTTGTTGAGAGTCAATCATCAGGTCACGTCAGGCAACCTCGAGATCGTCGGACTTGATCGTGAAGCGCGCGGTTGCCGGATCCGACTTGTAGTGGGCTTCCAGCTCGTCCAGGCGGGTGGTCAGCTCATTCACGCAATCGATGATATAGCGGACTTTGTTGTCATCCATAAGATAGCTGAAATTCAGACGGACCCAACCCGGTTTCAGCATCTCCTTGCTTAGCTCGAAGGTCAGCAAACAACTGCTCGGATTCGACCTGATCAATACCCAGCAACCGGTGTGCATAAGAACCCGCACAGGCGCAGCCACCTCGGGTCTGGATACCATAAACATCGCTGAGCATGCGGGTGAACAGTTGATGATGAAAACGCGAACCGTCGGCACGAGTCACACGAAACGAAAAGATCGGCAATCGATGCGGATGGTCCGTGCCAAGCAGAGTCAGTTGGGGATTGCCGGACCAGCCCTCTAACGCCATCTTATTCATTTCCGCCTCGCGGGCCGAAATGAATGCCTGACCGATTTCATCTTTGACAATGAACGCAAGCGCAGCACGGATGTCACCCACGACATTGGGAGTACCGGCCTCTTCGCGTGCAGCAATATCTGAGGTGTAGCTATGATCCCACGGAGAGACAAAGGTCACTGTGCCACCGCCTGGCCAGGAAGGGGTGTCCCGGCAAACTGCATCATCGCGAACAATCAGAACGCCGCTGCCGCCTGGTCCGCCAGGAAATTTGTGCGGGGAAACAACAACCGCGTCTTTCTGGCAATCGACAGCCGGGTTCATATCAATCGGCAAATAGGGGCCACCACCCGCATAGTCCCAGACTGAACGCGCGTTGTGAGCCTTGAGCAAACGAGTGATGTCTTCTGATGGGGTGATAATACCCGTGACATTTGAAGCGGCCGAGAAGCTGCCGATCTTGACATCTGCATCTGCGTGCTCGTTCAGAGCCGCTTCCAGCACAGCCAAATCAGGCCCCCCTTTGGTCGCCTCAGGAATTTCCACAACCTCTGCATTGGATTCACGCCACGGCAACAGGTTGGAATGATGTTCATAGGGGCCGACAAAAACCACCGCTTTTCTTGCCTCGTTAACGCCAAACAGAGACACCAAACGGTTCAGGCTGACGGTGGCTCCAGAGCCAGTAAAAACGACACTGCATCCGGCGGCGTTGGTCAGGCGCGAAATCTCTGCACGTGCATCCGCCCGCAAACGCGTCATGAATGACCCGCAAAACGAAGCCTCTGTGTGACTGTTTGCATAAAACGGCAGGACAGAGTCGCGAATGTAATCTTCGACCTGGGTCAGTGCGCGACCAGAGGCTACATAGTCCGCATAAACCAGAGAGACATCACCGAAGAGGCCGGGGATGGAAACACCATCGCCAATTACACCTTCGCGCAGGCCTCGTACCAAGTCATCAGATTTTAGAGTGGTGCGAAAAGCATCGAGAGACATGTAGAAAACTCCTTTGTGGTTAATTTATTTGCGTTGAGGCAAAAATGTGACCCAAAGTTTCTACGCTCTTAGCTTCATACGATGAAGTTCACCTCAAAAAGTAGAATTTCTTGGGTCATTACCACAGCCCTTGATGGTTTCGATCGCTTCACCAGTCGAGTTCGGCGAGAGAAGGTCGCCCTCAAAGGGAATAGGTGCATTTCCATGGGACGTTTCAGGTTAGACGCACCGGCAGGGCGATCAGGACGACTGAACGTTGATTTCAACTTGGGTGTTCAACGAGTTGGAAACTGTACAAATCGTCTTAGCCTGTTTCAGGATGTTCTGCGCAAGGACCTCATCGTCAACCAATTTGCCGATGATGGTGATTTCGGCTTTGTCCACCCGTCCCGGAAGTTCCGGTGACTTGGTTCCCACGATCTTAACCTGAAATGGATTAAGCTGTGCCTTGTGCTGACCTGCGACCCATTCCACCGAACGCACAATACACGAGCCTAAGGAGGCAATCATTGTATCAACCGGTGATCCCGCAGGCGGGTGGGGGCTGATATCAGACGGGTCACCATAAGCGTAAAGCAAGTCAGCCTCACCATTGAATGACACGAAAACCGGTCCAAAACTCTTGGGCTTCACTTTCAACACCATGAATGCGGGCTCCTTGTTCAGAACAGAAGGTTGGGCAGAAAAAGGGCCAGAACCGGGAACATGGTCAGGACCAAGATCGCAAAAAGGTGGATCAGCCAGTAAGGGATTGTGGCAACCGCAACGCGCCCCAGGCTTACTTCGTTGTTGGTAAGGGCCGTGAGGACCGATAAATTCAATCCAACAGGCGGCGTCACCTGGCCAATTTCAATTACTATGGTGATGATCACACCAATCCAGATTGGATCGAACCCCAAACCAGTTAAAAGCGGGAAAACCACCGGTAAGGTCATGATCATCAAGGAAAGGCCGTCAAAGAAGCAACCCAGCACAAGATAGATCAACACCACGATCAACAATACGCTGTAGGTGCCCATGCCACTATCCGCGACAACGGAAAGGATCTGTTGCGGAATACCCAGAATGCTGGTCGATTTTGCCAGGATTGTCGCTCCCAGCACCAGAAAACCAACGGATGCAAACAATAGAACTGACTGGTACACCGCCTCGACAAGCTTTTTCCAGGTCAGGTCACCCCAGATTGACGAGATGATCACTGCCAGAACAACACCAACACCTGCAGCCTCGGTCGGTGTGGCAAGGCCCCCGACAATACTACCTATTACTGCAATGATCAGTGCCAGAAGCGGCCAAATCTGCTTGAAGCCAGCAAGAGCTTGCCACAGCGTAACCGGGGTGTCATCGCGCGGGGCGATAGAAGGATTGCGGCTGCTCTTGACCAGCAAATAGGCCATAAACATCGCGCCGACCAGAATGCCGGGAACTATTCCAGCAGCAAACAACCGGCCAATCGAGGTTTCTGTCAGCGCTCCATAGATCAAAAACGACAAGCTGGGCGGGATCAAAAGACCCAGTGTGCCGCCTCCGGCCAAACTGCCTACAACGGTGTCCTTGTCGTATCCACGTTTCGTCATTTCAGGATATGCAACAGACCCCACAGCCGCCGCAGTCGACAGGCTGGACCCGCTGACCGCCCCAAAAAGCGTACAAACCGCGATGTTTGTGTGTAGCAAACCCCCTGGAATTTTTCGGAATAGAGGTGAAAAGGCCGAGTATGCTTTTTCGCTGATACCGCTCCGCAAGAGAACTTCCCCAAGCAAGATAAACATCGGAACGGCGCTTAGAGTGAACGAGTTGAATACGCTCCAGATCGCATCGACAGCCAGCGACGTTGCCCCGTTGGAGAAGAAATGCAGGATCAAAAGGCCAGTGAGCCCCAACGCAGCACCAAGAGCCACACCTGTGCCCGCGGTCGCGATGATGCCGCCAATAAGAGTAAGCCAAAATGACATCAAGACGCCTCGCCGGTAAAGCTGCGATCGGCTTCGAGTTCGGCATCGTCCGCGCGGTCGATAATACCAATCAGCCGCGCAACAAATATGCAAAGGGTAAGCGAAAGCGAGATTGGCATGACAGCCATCCATGGATACAGCAGTATCCTGGATGTTTCGGTCTTGAGATTGCGTTTGAATGCAAACTCAAACCAGGGGATTGTTTCTACAATCAGCCATAAGAAAAAGGCCGTTCCAACGAGCAGCGCCGCGATTTGCATGACCACGTGCAGTCGACCTTTCACGAAGTCGGCCAGCAAAGATACACGGACATGTTTGGCCCGAAGCGTCACCATCGGCAGTCCCAAAAACAACGATACGCTAAGCAGGAGGCCGACAACTTCTTCCGTGATATGTAAGGGGGTATTTGCAAACTTACGCATAAGGACGCTCGTGAGAATGATACCGACAATAGCGACCATGCACAGAGCAGAGGCCCCCGCACAGGCAAGGGCCAGGCGATCCAGCCCTTGCGCGAAGTAGTGCTTAACAGTCCGTGACATCTTTTGCTCAGCGGCCCAGTGCGGTCAAAACTCGCTCTCGATAGCCCGGAGCATTGCCACCGGCTTCTTCTGCGAGCATCTTCCACGTCTCTGTCACCGAGGACACGAACAAATCACGATCTTCCTTAGAAAAGTCATCGGCCCAAGTTACACCATCTCCGGTCAGTTTTTCGCGCGCAGCCAATTCGCGCTCGAAATCATCATCATATTGATTGGTGCGGTCCCACAAATCGCTGGCGGCCGAAGTTATGGCTGCCTTGACTGCATCGTCAGTAGCCTCCCATTTCTCAGACGAAACTCCGATTACATATGGGCCGGAAGCCATCGGATAGAGGAAAGAGGCGTGCTTTGCGACTTCCTGCAAAGATACAGTATGAGCATAAAGAGCAGGATACAGCGCGCAGTCCACAACACCTGTTTTTAGTGCAACGTACATTTCTTCTTGTGGGATGATTTGTGCGGCGACTCCAAGACGTGTGAACGTTTCGACCTGGTCACGTGCCCAAACCCTTAGTTTCTTGGACTTGAGATCTTCAATTGTTCGCACCGGCTCGTCCCGGCAGAAAACCGAAACTGACAACATCGGGATTGCAACATATCCGACCGAAGACACTCCCCATTCCGAGAATTCTTCTTCGTAAATTTCGCGAACGGTCGGGATTGCCTTCTCGAATTCTTCGATAGATCCGATAGTGCCCTGAACAACCACAGAGCTCAGAGCCGGTGCGTCGCGACCTAAATAATTCGCCCACATCAAGCTCATCTCCACAGCCCCTTTTGGCAGGAAACGAAGGGTGTCGGTATTGGGCAGGCCTAGCGAACCACCGCTGTAGATTTTGATCTCAGAGCCATCTGGAAGTGCTGCGTTCACATCCTTGACGAACTGCTCCAACTCCGCTGTTTCCGGACGGGTCTCCGGGAGAAAATTGTTAAATCGCCATTCATCTGCAGTGGCTGATGAAACACCTGCACTAAAACCCACAATACTTGCCGCGATCGCGTGAAATAATCTGTTCATATCAAGTCCTCCTTATGAGGAGACTATAGACGCCGTCACAGAGAAATTCACCAAAATGGCAACCAGTTTTGCAAAAGGAGATGGCTACGACCACGCACAGTAATAGTTCTTAGATGAAAGCCGCCATACTTTTTGACTTTCGCTATCATGTACTCCCACGGCTTTCTCAACCCATGGCCAAGTACGCGATTCAATGTCACACAAAGTCAGCAGTCAGAGAGATGGTTTGACTTGCCCTGGCTTGAACCGGTCAGCACCAAACAAACTGTGTCCTGACTTGGCCTATCAGGAAATTTTGAGCGGCCTTTGCTCTGCGATAGCTTCCATAGAAAAATAGGATGTCACGGAATCAAGCTCCACCGCAGTGATCAAACGCTGGTACACTAAATCGTAGGAGTTCATATCCTCTGTGATAACCTTGATCATGTAGTCGTATTCACCTCCGATCCGGAAGAAGTCGATGACATCGGGAATTTTTAAAACCGCCTTCCGAAACGACTCCAACCAATCAGCAGAATGATGGCGCGTTTTGACCATCATGAAAACAACCAAGCCCAGCCCCAGCTTTTCCCGATTCAGGCGCACAGTTGAGCCAACAATTACTCCGGTTTCGTTTAGCTTTTGCAACCTTCGCCAGCAGGCGTTCTGAGAAAGGTGAACCTTGTCAGCCAACTCGCGCTGCGACAATGAGCTGTTTTTTTGTAGTTCTGCGATGATTTTCTGGTCTTTTTCGTCCACTGGTCGCTAGTCTCCGTGTGTCTGACTTCAATCTAGCGGGGAATCCGTACTCGCTCCAGCGCCAAAGCCCGGCACCTATGACAATCTGTATTGGTAACGCACGCACTGCATTGACGCGTTCCAAGCCAACCTTGTTTCGCAAATTGCCAGTAAAGCTAGGAAGAGCTTTCTTGCCGCAATCTTGAGGCTTCACTCTATGAATACCTTGAGGAAGCATTGGATGTGCCAGAATTTGATGCCACGGTCGATCATACGATAATAAGCTTTGAAAACGATCGTGGCAGTTTTCTCATTTTACTTCTCGTTTTCGGGCAATCAATATGTGCCCAACACATTCGACGGAGGGACGGATGCGTACTCAGGTTCTAATCGTTGGTGGTGGCCCTTCGGGTTTGTTGCTGAGCCAACTTCTTCACCGCAAGGGCATCGATACTGTGGTGTTGGAACGTAAGACCAAAGACTATGTGCTTGGTCGCATTCGGGCCGGCATTCTTGAGACAGGATTTGTCGATTTGATGCGCGAGGCCGGTGTCTCTGCGCGAATGGACAAGGAGTGCTTTGTCCATGATGGGACGATCATTTCGTATGGCGAAACGCAATTTGGCATTAACTTCAAGGAACTCACTGGCAGCCATGTGGTGGTCTATGGGCAGACCGAAGTCACCAGAGATCTTTACGAAGCCCGTGAAGTCATGGATGGAAAGATCATCTTCAATACTGAAGATGTCACAATTCTTGGCGCCGACGGCGATGCGCCAAGTGTCACCTTTTCGGTAGATGGCACCGAGCACCGGATCGAATGTGATTACATTGCTGGCTGCGACGGATTTCATGGTGTAAGCCGCCAGACTATCCCGCTCACCGTCCGCAAGGAATACGAGAAGCTCTACCCCTTTGGCTGGCTAGGCATTCTTTCCGAGACGCCCCCGGTTAACCACGAATTGATCTATTCGGGCTCGGACCGAGGCTTCGCCCTATGTTCGATGCGTAACGACAACTTGAGCCGATACTATATCCAATGCTCCTTGTCGGATTCACCCGACGATTGGACCGATGATGCATTCTGGCAAGAGCTGAAGCGCAGAATTCCCCAAGCATTTGCAGAAAAGCTTGTCACTGGACCATCGATTGAAAAATCCATCGCCCCGCTACGGTCTTTTGTGACGGAGCCGATGCGATGGGGGCGGCTGTTTCTGTGCGGGGACGCTGCGCATATCGTACCGCCAACCGGTGCGAAGGGGTTGAACACCGCTGCCAGTGATATCCACTATCTCTATAATGGGTTGGTACAATTCTACGAGAACGGCGACAGTGATGGAATTGACCGGTATTCCGAAAAGGCACTGGCCCGGATCTGGAAAGCCGAACGGTTCAGCTGGGCCACCACCAATCTTTTGCATCGGTTCCCCAAACAAAACGAGTTCGACCTGAAAATGCAGCAGGCGGATGTAAACTTCCTTAGGGACAATCGCGAGGCACAATCAGTTTTTGCCCAGAATTATGTCGGACTGCCATATTGATGCAAACTGCAGAACTGAATCCTATCGTTGCCTTGATCGGCACATTCATCAAGGAGAGGTTGAATGACTGACCGCTACAAAGAAGGATTGAAGGTACGTCGATCGGTCCTGGGCGACACCCACGTGGATCGTGCAGAAGCGGCGCAAACTGCATTTGACAAACCGTTTCAGACATTGATCACCGAAGGGGCCTGGGGCACCGTCTGGGCCTCGGACGGAATATCAGACCGAGAACGGTCAATGTTAACGCTGGCTCTGCTGGCCGCGCTTGGAAATTTCGAAGAAATCCCGATGCACATTCGCGCCACCTTAAACACCGGGGCCAGCAAGCAGGATGTTCTAGAAGCTTTTCAGCACGTCGCCATATATGCGGGCGTTCCACGGGCCAATCACGCGCTGAAACTTGCCAAGCAGACGTACAGTGAAATGGAAAACGAATGATCCGGGAAACGCGCAAAACCCTGACATCTGAACGGAGGAAGCCAAAATGAGCAATCCTGGCGAATTTTACCAGAGAGATCGCGAATGGCAGCCACCGGCCTATTCGCATGACTACAAGACATCCGTTGCACGGTCGCCAAAGCTTGCATTGATCAGCCTGCAGAACTCAATTAGCGAAATCACGGGTCCGGTATTCGGTCACGACGATATCGATCCAATCGACAAAGACCTTTTGTCCAACTACGCGCAATCTGGGGAAAGTCCCATCGGCGAGCGTATCATCCTGCATGGTCGGGTTATGGACGAAAATGCACGTCCTGTTCCTAACACTCTGGTCGAAATCTGGCAGGCGAATGCAGGTGGGCGATACCGTCACAAGAAAGATACCTATCTGGCCCCGATCGATCCGAATTTTGGCGGCTGTGGGCGCACGATCACCGACGAGAACGGATACTACTATTTTCGTACCGTCAAGCCAGGTGCTTATCCTTGGCGCAACTGGGTCAACAACTGGCGGCCCGCCCACATCCACATATCGGTTTTCGGCACCGGCTTTGCGCAGCGCCTGATTACTCAGTGTTATTTTGAGGGCGACCCGCTGATCCCCAAATGCCCCATCGTAAACACCATACCCGACCCTGCCGCCATCGAACGCCTGATCGCTCCGCTTGATCTCAACTCGACGATCCCACTCGATACGATCGCATATAAATTTGACATCGTTCTACGGGGCCGTCGTTCAACCTTGTTCGAAAACCGTTTGGAGGGGAACTGATGCCTCAGGAACTGGAATACCTGAAAGAAACCCCTTCACAAACGGCCGGTCCCTACGTTCACATCGGCTTGGCACCGGGAGCGGCAGGCTTTGATATCTACAAACAAGAACTTGGGTGGGATATTGCCGGGCCCAACGCCACAGGTGAGCGTATCCGCGTCGAAGGGATGGTCATCGATGGTACTGGTAGCCCCGTCAAGGATGTGTTGCTCGAAGCTTGGCAGGCCAATGCTGCGGGGATCTATGCCCATCCGGAACATGCCGGAGAAGTTGAAGAAGGGTTTCGTGGCTGGGGCCGCGTGATCACTGATTTTGAGACGGGGGAATGGGGGTTCGATACCGTCAAGCCAGGCTCCGTTCCAGGGCGCTCAGGATCAATGATGGCGCCACATATCAACCTTTGGATCGTCGCACGCGGCATCAACATCGGCCTTAACACACGACTCTATTTCGATGATGAGGCCGAGGCCAATGCTGCGGATCCCGTGATAAACTTGGTTGAATGGGAAAACCGCCGCCAAACTCTCATCGCGCGGCGGTCCGAACGCGACGGGCAAGTCGTCTATCGCTTTGATATTCGCCTTCAGGGCGAGAACGAGACCGTATTCTTTGACATCTGACCTGTTAGATCAAGCTGTACTGCCAATACCTCCGGGTTGACTGACACAGTGGAAGGACATTCATCATGACCAAGCCTTGCATCATTTGCGTCGCCATAACCGGCTCTGTACCGACGAAGAAGGACAATCCTGCCGTTCCCATTTCGGTTGATGAGCAGATTGAAAGCACCCACGAAGCCTTTGAAGCCGGTGCCTCGATTGCGCATTGTCATGTCCGCAACAACGATGGAACGCCAACAAGCGATCCCGATCGGTTTGCACAATTGATGGAAGGTCTCAAGAAACACTGCCCGGGAATGATCATTCAGTTTTCGACTGGCGGTCGGTCGGGTGCTGGACAAGAACGCGGTGGCATGTTGCCACTAAGGCCAGAGATGGCCTCTTTGTCGGTTGGGTCAAACAACTTTCCAACCCGTGTTTATGAAAACCCGCCGCAGTTGATTGACTGGCTGGCCAGTGAGATGCGCCAGTATCACGTCACTCCCGAGATCGAAGCCTTCGACCTGAGTCACATCCTGCGGGCGATTCACTTGCATGAGCAGGGGCAGCTGTTTGGGAACCTCTATGTTCAATTTGTCATGGGTGTCAAAAACGCAATGCCCGCTGATAAAGCAGTGTTCGACTTTTATGTTGAAATTATGAAGTCACGAGCACCCAATGCACAATGGTGTGCGGCTGGAATTGGCCCGAACCAGATCATCGTCAACGAGTGGGCAATCGCCGCCGGGGGGCACACCAGAACCGGCCTTGAAGACAATGTTCGGCTCGACAAATCCACACTGGCACCGTCCAACGCCGCCCTGGTCAAGCGCGCCGTAGAAATCTGCCATAATCACAATCGCCCGGTAGCAACCTGGCAGCAGGCTCGGGAAACCTTACAAGTACCGATGCCTCACGCGCAGCAATAACCTCGACCTGACAGTCCAAAGCGGACACAACTCTCCAGGTTTGGCTCGGCGCCTTAGCCCCTGGAGTTGCAACATGTAGAGCGGTTTACGCACGCCCAGAGTGCACCCAAAATGGGCACCAATGCTGCAGGTTTCCGCTAACCCCGATCTAAGAATGTGCTCAGAATGGAGTTTCGGTGCTTGCAGTGTTATTTTCAAAACTCAATTCGAACGCAGCACTGGAAACCGTTGCAGTGTTGCGCACTACTCCACCATAGTAATCGCCGTATTTCACACCAACGACCCAATAAGCCAGAAGTCCGTCTTCCCCGGGTGCAATGTCGTCGATCTCTGCCCGCATGGTCGCCTCGGTTGTGCTATCCGGCATCACCTGATGATCGACAAGTTCAAAGGTCCCACCTGGCTCGACAATCACGGGCTCAATCAGCGGAATAATTGGAACAGCAAGCAACGCGTCTTCGGCTATCTCCGTTTCTATGACATCAACGATCTCTACATCTGTCAGGCTGAAATCGCATGTATGTGAAATACTGATATCGTAGCGCAAACCTCGGATCTGGAGGCCTCCGAACTCGTAAGGGGGCAGTGGTTCACTCACTTCTTTTGTTAGCTCTACATCACAGCCTTCGGCACGATCTCGGGCAGGGATCACCTCTACATCGATGGAACTGTGTCCTGTGACTTGCCCACTACGATCCACCCCGGCGGTCGAATAGACGGCGGTAACGTCAAGGGCTTCCGGGCTTTGCACCACAAGGAATCCTTCAAAGAAATCAGACGGGTCAGAAGCGGGAAAGAGCCGAGTGCGCAGATCGACACAATCACTGTTAAGTGCTTCGTCATAAGCCAACGTATCAGTCCCAATGGGAAAGATGCCGCCGGGCACTTGACCGCCGGGGGGATCGCACGCGCCAGCTTTTTGAAGAACGAAACGTCGGCAACGTCCGGATTGTGGATATTGATTGACGTGGCGTAGAAGCCTGGCGCCATTCGAGGCGCATCGTCCGGGCGGCTGACACCGCAGACCACCTTGGCCGCGTATTCGAACCGCTGTAACTCGGGTTCTGGCGAGAAGTTTCCTGTGGCGAAGACATCACTGGTGCGATTGGTGTCGTTGTTGACGAGGTTCGCTGCGCGGGTGGTAAACGCAACAACAGCCCCATCACCGGAAATCGCGGGACCAACTGAGGAGAAGTCGGCCGGTTCACCGCCAAGCCCATGAGAGACGAGGGTCATCGTGCCTGCTGCGAGGTCGCGCAAATAGACTTGCGTCCGCTGTTCGTTGACGATCGGCGCATCAAGCAGGTTGCTTGCGCGGCTGATCATCACAACGCGGTTACCTGTTGGCCCGATGGCGGCAAAATAGCTTTCATCGTCAGCTTGAGTGCCATCAACCGCCTCGCTGATGCGAATGTTTTCACCAGTTGCGATCTCGTGCCGAAAGAGGTCAACCAGAGTATTGTCATCGTCATCCACGATTTCGTCCGAGAAGCTGTAATAGGTCACAAACTCGCCGTTGCGGGAGATGCGAGGGTAGCTGCTGGTACGGTCCGCTGCTGTACCGTCAGTCTGGGTCGATAGCAGCGTGATATCAGCGCTCAGCACATCATAAAGGTAGACTCCGACAAATTCCGGATCATCATCCGTCAATCCTCGGCCTGCGCTGGCAAAGACCACACGACTGCCATCGCCGCTGACATCGGGGTATGCGCTGTCCTGCACCAAATCATCTGGATCGGGAAAGGTGATGCGGGTGGTTGTACCGGCAGCACGGTCATGCAAGTAGATCTGATCGTCGTCCTGCGTGTCACTGCCATCGTGACTGGCAACTGACGCAAAAGCGACGAGGTTGCCGTCGTCGCTGATCGATACGATCGGGTTTGCGTTTCCATTCGCTTCTGCCCCGTCAGAGGCGACGCTGACACGTTCAGTAATGCCTGTCACCCTGTCATGAACAAAGATGTCACGGCTGTCATTTGTGTCGCTCGACGACGAGGTTGCTGGCCTCTGACGCAAATACCACAAAGCGCCCGTCGGGCGTGATATCAGGGCGATTGATAAACATGCCGCCCACCACGAGGACCGAGCCCATTCCCCCCGAACTGTCGCCGTTACCTTCGGTTCCGTCAGAGGCAACGGAAACACGAAAGACTTCTCCTGTCAGGCGGTCTTTTACGAAAACGTCCTCAGCGTCGTTGGTGTCGTCAGGCACGAGGTTGGCGGCGCGGGAAGAAAATACGGCAAGTCGACCATCTGCACTGAGTTCAGCATTGATGTTGAGTTGATCGGCTTGGACGCCATCGACATCGACGCTAACCCGGGACAAGTCGTCAGCGAACAGGAAGGTGGGGAAGGATAAGACAACGAATGATAAATGTGAAAATGAGGGCATGAGACAGTCCAATGGTTAAAAATGAAACATAAGTTCAAAATGCGAGGCAAATAGGCTCGTTGGAATCTGTCGACTGTGAAAAATGCTGTAGTCGAAAATTCCCAAGTGAACTTTCGTACCCCTTAGGCTGACCGGTGCCGGTTTCGATTTCAAGGTGGTTGAGGATTCTCAGCCCTGGCACGCTTCTTTCCGCTCATTGCGGCTTCGCCAATCGCTTTGATCGAATCCATCTTTTTTGGTTATCGGCTATGGCCACAGTGCTAGGCTCCAGACGCATTGATTTGCAGCCAGAATGGGACTGTAGCAGCGAGAGCGATGGCCGAGAAGAATACCGTTGGGCATCTGTCATGTCGGGTGGCGACGCGCCGCCAATCCTTCAGGCGTCCGAATATGATCTCAATGCGGTTGCGTCGTTTGTAGTGGCGCTTGTCGCATCGGACAGGCTTGTCGTGTGACTTTCGACCTGGGAGACAGGGCCTTATTCCCCAGTCATTAAGGGCTTGGCGGAACCAATCTAAGTCATAACCTCGATCTCCCAGCAGCCAGTCAGCCGGTGGCAGACTGTTCACCAGAGCCCTGGCGCCCGTGTAATCGCTCACCTGCCCAGCGGATATGAAGAAGCGGATCGGGCGTCCCAGACTGTCAGTAGCGGCGTGCAGTTTCGTGTTCATGCCACCCTTGGTGCGCCCGATCAGCCTGCGGCGCCCCCCTTTTCCAACTGCAGGTCGCCCGTAAAGATCCAACTCAAAATGCAAAATCCTGATTGCTTAGGATCAGCCTAAGGTGAGGTGAGGAACACAATTATTCAGAGGAACCTGTGCGCCGTATATACCTTTGGGAAATTTCGCGATGCTCAGGGAGGCGCATTTGTCTGACAAGGAAAATATCGCGATTGACGTGCGGGATGCAGTGAAGCGCTATGGCGACTTCACAGCGCTCAAGAAAATCTCTCTGTCAATCATGGACAATGAGTTCTTTACGCTTCTCGGGCCATCGGGATGTGGCAAGACCACTTTGTTGCGGATGATCGCGGGGTTTGAGGACGTCACCGAAGGTGCAATCTTCCTTTACGGCGACGAGATCGAAAACCTGCCGCCGAACAAACGCCCGGTGAACACCGTGTTCCAGAACTATGCGCTGTTCCCGCATATGACCGTTCTGGACAACGTCGCCTTCGGGCTTGAGATGCGCGGCGCATCCAAGGCGAACGCACGCACCAAGGCGGGTGAGATGCTCGAGCTGGTTCAACTGTCGCAATTTGCTGCTCGCAAACCATCACAGCTCTCAGGTGGGCAGCAACAACGTGTGGCGCTGGCGCGTGCGCTGGCGCCACAACCTAAAGTTCTTCTGTTGGATGAACCCCTGTCGGCGTTGGATCTGAAACTGCGCAAGGCGATGCAGCTTGAGCTTAAGCACTTGCAGCGCGAAACCGGGATCACCTTTATCTTTGTGACGCATGATCAGGAAGAGGCCCTGACCATGTCCGATCGCATCGCTGTCATGTCGGCGGGCGAGATGCAGCAACTGGGATCGCCCACCGATATCTATGAACGTCCACACAATATGTTCGTGGCCGATTTCATTGGTGAAACCAACCTGCTTGAAGTGTCCGTTGATGGCATCGCAGAGGGTCGTGCCACCTGTCATCTGGGCGGCGGGCATGAACTGACGTGCAACGCGGTCGAGGGCATCGGTGTGGGTTCCAAGGTTCACATGTCGATCCGGCCCGAACGTCTGTACATGTCGGCCGAACCGACCGCGTCCGAAGGGCTGCATGGCCGGGTCACGGACAACATCTTTGTCGGCACCGACATCACCACAATCGTGCAACTTGATGAAGGTCCAGATTTCGTGGTGCGCACCTCAAACTCGGATCGGGGCAACAAGCGCATCTTTGAGCCGGGCACCGAGATGTTCGTTAACATGGAGCAGGGGGCCGCGCGCCTCCTGGCCGACTGATGGCAGCCGGTGCAGCAAGCGGCGGCAGCGCAACAACCGACACCTATAAAGAGACGCGTACATGGCTGTTGCTGCCCGCCTGGGTAACCCTGTCCATTCTGGTTCTGGCCCCGGTTCTGATGATGCTTGTCTACTCTTTCCTGACGAAAGAGTTCCGGGGAGGCGTGATCTGGGACTTCAGCCTCGCCGCCTATGATCAGTTCTTTTTTGATCGTGGCCTGTTTGGAGATGATCCGCCCAAGATCGAATGGACCTATATCGCCATCTTCTGGCGTTCGATCTGGCAGGCTGGCGCGGCAACACTGCTGAGCCTCGTGATCGGGTTTCCAACGGCCTATTTCATCGCAACGCGATCTGAAAATATGCGTCCGATTTGGGTGTTCCTGATCACCATCCCCTATTGGGTGAACCTGTTGATCCGCACCGTGTCGATGAAATTCTTGCTACGGGACCAAGGTCCGCTGAATGACTTCCTGCAGGGCATCGGCCTGATCGACAGCCCACTGCATATCGTCAACACAAACTTTGCTGTGCAAGTGGGCCTGTTCTATTCCTACCTGCCCTTCATGGTGCTGCCGATCTATGCCGCGGTTGAACGCTACAATTTCAACCTGTCCGAGGCTGCAGCCGACCTTTATGCCAGCAAATGGACCACCCTGCGGCGTATCCTGCTTCCTGCTGTCAAACCGGGCGTTATTGCTGGCTGTATCCTGGTGTTTGTGCCCTCAATGGGATCGTTTCTGGCCCCTGACCTGTTGGGCGGCGCCAAGAACTTCATGATCGGCTCGCTGATCGAGGAACAGTTCAAGGGCAATGCCGGAAACTGGCCGTTTGGCGCAGCGGCGTCGATGATCCTGCTGACAATGGTTCTGATCATCCTGATGATCTTTGCCCGGCAACAGGCCAAAGCCGAAAAAGCGGGAGGTTGATCATGGCGACGACAAACTTTGACATAAAATCCTATCCTGGCTTCAAGGCCATCACCCTGCTGTGTCTCATTGTCCTTTACGCCCCGCTGGTCGTAGTCACAATTTACAGCTTCAATGCCTCGCAATCTCTCACGAACTGGGAAGGGCTCTCGCTGCGTTGGTATGCGGATGTCTTTACCGGACCAGAAAGCGCCAAGTTCAAAGAGGCGGCCAAAAACAGCTTTGTCATCGCGATCATCGCCGCGACCACAGCAACTGCAATCGCCACACTTGCCGCAACAGGCATGGTGCGCGGCGGTAAGTTCCGCTTTCGCACCTTGTCTTTTGGCCTGATCAGCCTGCCGCTCATGGTGCCCGAGATTGTTCTGGCCGTCGCCACGCTGATCTTTTTCAACTCGATCGGGTTCGAACGTGGGCTTTTGACCATCCTGCTGGCCCATATCGCCTTTTGCATTCCGTTTGCCTACCTGCCGATCTCGGCCCGGATGCAGGGGATTGAGGACAGCTATGAGCAGGCCGCACAGGACCTGTATGCCACCAAGCGCCAGGCTTTCACCAAGATCCTGCTGCCACTGATGATGCCTGGTATCATCTCAGGTTTTCTATTGGCGTTTATCGTCAGCCTGGACGATTTCATCATCACCAATTTTGTCAAAGGAGCAGGTGTTGAAACCTTGCCCACAGCGATCTTTGGTTCGGTCAAACAGGGGATCAAACCCAATATTATGGCAATCTCGACCATGTTGTTGGGCGTGTCGGTGGTGATGGTCACGATCAGTTATTTCGTCAGCAAAAAAGACAACACCAAGTAAAACCAACAGATGGAGAGAGAGATGAAAACCTTCATGAAGAACAGCGCCGCTGCCATGGCTCTGATCATTGGGGCCAATGCTGCCGCTGCCGAGGGCAACCTCGTCGTTTACCACTGGTTCGAATACATCCCGCAAGAATTGCTGGAGAAGTTTACAGCCGAGACCGGCATCAATGTGACTATGGACACGTTTGATTCCAACGAAGCGATGCTGGCCTCGCTGAAAGCGGGCGGGATCGGCACCTATGACGTGTCCGTTCCCGGCGACTACATGGTTTCGATCATGGCAGGCGAAGGGATGCTGGACACCATCGCCGATGGCGAGCTGAAGAACAAAGGTAACATTGCCCCCGATTGGGCCGACCCCAGCTTTGACCCGGGCCGCAAACATTCGATCCCCTATCAGTGGGGCTCCACCAGTTTTGCCGTGAACCGCGATGTGTATTCTGGCGATATTCAAACCACCGACATCCTGTTCAACCCGCCAGCCGAACTTCAGGGTCGTATCAACATGCTGGACAGTCAGGGCGAAGTGATGGCGATGGCCGCGCTGCACATGGGCATTCCCCAATGTTCCAGCGACCGCGAGCAGCTCAAGGCGCTGAACGCGATGCTGATCGAAGCCAAGGCGCATTGGGCCTCGTTCAACTCGGACACCGCCAAAGAGGTTCTGGTGTCGGGCGACGCAGCTGTCGGCCAGATCTATGACGGGTTCTCAGCCAAGGCGCGAGAAGAAGGTGCAAATGTTGAATACGCCTATCCGACCCAGGGCTATATCGCGTGGATGGACAACGTCGTTCTGCTCAAAGACGCCCCCAACCGCGACAGCGCGTTGAAGTTTATGGACTTCCTGCTGGAGCCTGAAAACATCGCAGCTGTCACCAACTATGCGCGCTACAATGCGGGTGTGAATGGGGTCGAAGAATTCCTGGACCCCGAACTGGCCACTCAGCCCGAAAAGAACCCCCACGACAAGGTCGGCCCGGGCGTCTTTATCGAGGTTTGCTCGGAAGAGGTGCAGGCGGTCTATGACCAGATCTGGACCAACGTGAAGAAGTAAGCACCTTGGTTGTGTGGTTTGAACTCCGGGCGGGCTGACCGCCCGGAGTTGTCACGTCCATGGCCCGCCATTGGCTATGATCGTCGAAAAAATGCTAAACTGCGCCGAAGATCGGGCTGTACTTTCACCCGTCCCGCCCATACCGCCAACCCACCAAAGGAGGGCATTATGACCCAACCCATCCGTCTGCTGGCCAACGGCCATCCCGATAACGGCTTTGTGCCGTCTAACCTCGTGGCAGACAGCGATTTCACCACCGATGATAAGTCCGAAACCATCAGCAGCTTTTTCGAAAGCCGGGATCAGAAAATCTCAGTCGGTGTATGGGAATGCGCGCCTTGCCGGGAAGAGATCAAGGCCTATCCGGTGGACGAGATGATGACCGTGATTTCGGGCGCGCTGACCCTGACCGGCTCGGACGGCACAGCGCAGGAATTCGTCGCGGGCGACACGTTCTTCATACCCAAAGGCACGCCCTGCGTCTGGGAGATCACCCAGACCCTGCGCAAGTTTTATATGATTGCGGAATGACCCGGTTGGGCGCGGCCTAGGTCGCGCCCCGCAGATTGCGCAAGATTGCCAAAACCGCGATCAGCAGGAACATGACCTCGATCACGATGGCGCCAAGATTGGGTCGATAGATCAAAGAGATCATGAAAAGTCCCGCCCACGATGTTGCAGGCGTTAAAGGCGATCTTGTCGGCGGGCAGAATGTTTCGGGTGGCCAGGTAGTACGCCACCACGATGATCACCGATCCAACCAGCCCGATCCCGTCAACCAGCGAGAACTCCTGCAGCAGTTCCATCGCAGATTACGCGCGCAGATCGTCAAGGATGCGATCCATCATCGCATCGCAGGCATTGAGCTGGCTCATCTCCAGATACTCATCCGGCTTGTGCCCCTGCCCCTCCATCGAGCCGGGACCGCAGACGACAGTGGGAATGCCAAGCTCGCTAAAGAAGCCAGCCTCGGTGCCAAAGGCAACTTTGGTCGTCTCGTTGCTTTGCGCCAGTTTCTGGGCGTAGCCGATCACGGCATCCGTTTGGGGCGTGTCCAGACCGGGATAGGCGTTGTATTGCTCGACCTCGACCCGCGCACCGTCAAACTGCGCGCGGTGAGAGGCGCCAACACGCTCTGCTGCGGTCTCGATCTGCGCCAGAATATCTGCCCCCCGGTCTGCGGCCAGGTGGCGGTATTCAAACGTCATCTCGGCCCGGTCCGGCACGATGTTCAACGCAGTGCCACCCGATAGAACGCCCACGTGAAAGGTGGTGTAAGGCACGGAATAGGCCAGATCACGACTACCATGCATGGCATATTCGTTCTGCAACGCGCGCAGTTCTCCGACAAAATCGGTGGCCAGATACAGCGCGTTGACGAATTTGGGCGCCAGCGCCGAATGCCCGGCTTGACCATGACAGATCGCCCGCAACGCCGCCTTGCCTTTGTGCCCCACGGCGACCTGCATGTCCGTAGGCTCGCCCACGAAACAGGCGCGCGGCTGGCCCAACATCGGTGCAAGCCGATCCAGCATCCGCTGGATACCGACACAGCCGACCTCTTCGTCATAGGACAACGCGATTTTCAGAGGTTCGCGCAAATCAGCCTTTGCTGCCCGATCCGCCAGCGACAGGATCGAGGCGACATAACCCTTCATATCCGTTGTACCCCGCCCATAAAGCCGATCGTCTTCGCGGGTCAGGCGGAACGGGTCCTTGCTCCAGTCTTGCCCGTCGACCGGCACGACATCGGTATGTGCAGACAAAAGCACCCCATCCCCGGATGGCCCTTTCTCGGCATAGAGCCCGGTCTTTTGCCCGTCCGGATCATCAATGCGATGAACCACAAAACCCCGCTCGGTCAGGAAGGCCTCGGCGTAGCGGGCAAGCTCCAGGTTCGAGTTCCGGCTGACCGTATCAAAGCTGATCAGACGGTCCAGAATGTCCAAGGTAGATGTCATGCGTTCAGAAACTTCTTTAGCTATCGGGTTGTTATTCGTCATCCATCGCATAAAGCCCCGGCAAAGCCCCAGATTGGACCGCCTGCGTGCAATGATCGACAAAGGCCTTCAGTGTATTGGTCTCATTCTCGGCCTGTGCCTGCAAAAGACCCAGGCGCATCGGTCGGACCTCGCCCGCCAGGGGCACAAAGATCAGCTTTTTGCCGTCGGGCGACAGGCTGTTCAGGGGGCGGATATTGGCGATCGAAAAGCCAAACCCGTTGGCCACCATCGACCGCATCACGGACATATCAGCGGTGCGTTCTTCGATGATCGGCTTGATGTTTTCGTCACGGAAGAACGACAGGAAATATTCGCCGCTGAACGGCAGATCCAACAGCACCATAGGGAAATCGCGCAGCTCTGCGATCGTCAACTCAGCCCGATCCGCCAACGGGTGCCCCTCGCCCAGAACCACATAAGGCGGCAACACGTGTAGGGGCTGGAACTCCAGATCGGCGGGGATGTCCAGATCATAGGTCAGCGCGATGTCCAGCTCGGCGCGCCTGAGTTGGCTGAATATCTCGGCCTGGTTCAGCTCACGCTGTTCAAAACGGACATTGGGATAGGTGTCGATGAACTCGCGCCGCAGGCCCGGCAGCACGATCTGAGCAAAGGTCACCAGACAGCCCACAGACAGCACACCCTGCACCTTACCGGTAATTTCCCCCGCCAGGGTGCTCAGCAGTTCGGCCTCGCGCAGCACAAACTCGGTCCGTTCCAGAAATTTGTGGCCCGCGTTTGTCAATGCCAGGCCACGTGCATGTTCACGAACAAACAGGTTGATGCCAAATTCGACCTCAAGCTGCGTGATCGCCGCCGAAATCGACGGTGACGACACGTTCAGCTTGTTGCTAGCGGCCGCGATGCTGCCGGCCCGTCCGACCGCCACGAAATACTCCAACTGGCGCAAAGTATATCTGAAAGGCACTGGCGCATCTCCGCTTGCTCCGGATCAAGCCTTGTACTTGATCCAAGTGGTTTTCAGAGCAGTGTACTTTTCAAGCGAGTGCAATGACAAATCCCGACCAAAGCCGGATTGTTTCATGCCACCGAACGGGGTCTGTGCCGATAGGGCGTCAACCGTGTTCACCGAAACCGTGCCCACCATTAGCTTGTCTGACACCCGACACGCGCGGCTCAGGTTGTCGGTCCAGACCGAGGCTGCAAGCCCATAGATTGAATCGTTGGCCATTGCGACGGCCTCATCCTCGGTATCAAACGGGATGACTGATAGGACCGGACCAAAGATTTCGTCGCGGGCCAGAGGGTTGTCGTGGGCTACGTCGTCAAAGATCGTGGGCTGCACAAAGCACCCTTTGCCGTCCACAGTCACGCGCTCACCGCCGGTCACAAGGTTGGCGGTTGTCTTGCCCTCTTCGACAAAGCGCATGATGCCTTGGGTCTGCTTCTCGTCAACAATCGCGCCCATTTTCGAGGTCGGATCAAGCGGATCGCCTGGCTGCATCGCCTCGGCCCGCGCGATCAGCTTTTCGACGAACGCTTCCTTGATCGAGCGTTCGACATAAAGTCGCGAGTTGGCCGAGCAGACCTCTCCCTGATTGAAGAAGATGCCAAAGGCGGCCATGTCGGCGGCGGTGTCCAGATCCTCGCAGTCGGCAAAAACCAAGTTGGGACTTTTGCCGCCGGTTTCGGGCCAGACCTGTTTCAGGTTGGACTGGCCGGAATACTGCATGAACATCTTGCCAATCGCAGTCGAGCCGGTGAAGGCCAGACAATCGACATCCATGTGCAGACCAAGCGCCTTGCCTGCCGTGACGCCAAAGCCCGGCACCACGTTGAACACCCCGTCCGGCACACCCGCCTCTGCCGCGAGTTCAGCCAATCGCAAGGCCGACAAGGGCGATTGCTCCGCGGGCTTCAGCACGACAGAATTACCGGCCGCGAGCGCCGCAGCCCCCTTCCACGTCGCCATGTCCAGCGGGAAGTTCCAGGGCGTCACAGCGCCCACAACGCCGAGCGGTACGCGAGAGACCAGGGCCAAGTCGCCGGGACCAGTGGGGGCAACCTCGTCATAGACCTTGTCGATGGCTTCGGCATACCATTGAAAGAAATGGGCCGAACCGGGCGCGTCGACTGTGGCCGCATCCGTCACCAGCTTGCCCATGTCGAGACTGTCGAGCAGCGCCATCTCTTCCAGATTGGCACGGATCAGGTCGGCCAGTTTGAGCAGCACCGCCTTACGATCGCCCGGCGCCATGCGCGACCAGCGACCGTCTTCGAACGCTGCCCGACCGGCAGCAACGGCCCGGTTGATGTCGGCCTCGTCACCTTCGGCCACCTGGGCGAGGATGGCGCCGTTAGCAGGGTTAATACTGTCAAAGGTCTTGCCCGACACCGCGTCGACAAATTTACCATCAATGAAAGCCTGACCTTTGATGTTCAGGCCTGCGGCGCGGGTTTTCCAATCATCGTGCGTGTAGTCCAGCATCGCTTGTTCCTTGTCCTCAATCGTCGCCTGGGACGCCGTAGGAGGGCGCTTCGCGTGGGTCCAAGGCGCGTTGGATGTAGGCGTCGAGTTGCGGTTTGTAGATGTCCCAGGCCGTCGCAATGTTCTCGATGGGGCAGTCCTCGGTCCAGTCACAGCGCAGATCCGCGACCGGCCAGCTGACCTGGTCCACGATCTTCATCCCCGCCGAATGGATCGGACCTGCCTCGCCGCCCGCAGCCAGGCCTGCGCGCATGGCTGCAATCAACCTGTCGCCCAGATGACCCGTGGTGCCTTCGAACCCGTCGACGATGGCCTGGCAGATGCCGTCATTGGCCAAAAGGTTGCCGCCCGAAGCCACGTCGCGCCCCCGCGCCTGCGTCCAGATGCCCAGAGAATTCGGCCCCGAATGGATTGCCGTGTTGCCCGCCTTGTCGACGGCAAGCACCTGGCGGTATTCGATGAACCGGCCCTGCTGCTGAACGCTCGCGATGGCCTCGGCCGCAGTAGCGCCGCCCTCCATCAGGTCCAAGGCCAATGGGCCAAGCGCCGGGTCAGTCACATTCTGTGAGGCAACTGCTCCGACCCCGGCGCGCGCAAACGCACAGCGTGCCGCAACCGCCGGAGACGAAGACGAGATTGCAATGCCAAACATGCCCGTATCCGCGCAGCGCGCCACCAGAGAAAAGGTCATGAATATCTCCTATCAAGGGAAGTCTTGGGCCGGACCCCGACAAAGGGGAGAGGAGCGCGACGCCCGGCCCAAGTGATCGGCCGTGCCGATCAATCGGGAATCACTGCAGTTCCGTCGATCTCGACCAGCCAATCAGGGCGCGCCAGGGCCTGCACCACCAGACCCGTGGACACCGGGTGCACGCCTTTGATGTATTCGCCCATGGTCCGGTACACCGCCTCGCGGTGGCGCACGTCGGTGATGTAGACGACGACCTTGACCAGATGGCTCATGTCGCCGCCGCACTCTTCAATCAGTTGGCGGATATTCTGCATCACCTTGTGGGTCTGCTCGACAGGGTCATGGCTGTCGATGTTGACCGCATCGTCCAGGTTCTGCGGGCACTGACCCCGCAGATAAACGGTCTTGCCGCCCTGGATGACAACGGCCTGACACAGGTCGTTGTCCAGGTTCTGCTCGGGGTACGTGTCCGACGTGTTGAACTTGCGGATGCGCGTGTGAGACATGTCTGGGATTCCGTCTGATTATTCTGCTGCGGGGGCGATGATGGCGGCTTGGCCATCGTATTCTGCATAGGCACGCTGGATCGCGATCTGGTCAGCGATGTATTTCGCGTCGTGCCACACACCCCAAAGGAAGGTCGATCCCCGGCGCGATTGCCACGGCAGGCCCAGGAAATAGATGTCCGGCTCAGCCGACACGCCACGCTGATGGATCGGCGCACCGCGCTCGTCAAAGGCGTTGGCCTTGATCCAGCTGAAGTCCTGACGGAAGCCGGTGGCCCAGATGATCGTGGTGATGCCCTCTTTGGCGAAATCAATCGAGTCCAGCGGGTTGGCCAGGCAATCGGGATCGGCAAAAGCCTGGCGCGCCTCGGGTTCTTCGGGCAGGTCGAGTCCCGTGCGTTCGACATAGGCGTCCGCCAGATCGAGCATTTCTAGATAATTCGCGTCACCTGCGGCCACATTGCGCTGCAAATCGTCGGCAAAGGACAAAACGCCATCCTCAAACCCTTTGGTCATGCCAACCAGAGTGACACCTTCGTTGCCCAGACGGCGGAAATCCATCGTATGACCGCCATAGGCCCCGGAAACCGAGATGGTCACGTGTTCCGTGCCCGGCTTCATCGCCGCCACGTCCCACAGGCCCAGAACGCCCAACCACCAAACAAAATCCCGCCCACGGTAGCGGCGCGGCGGGCGATCGTGTGGACCAACCGACAGGAACACCTTGCGGCCCGCGCGGTTCAACTCATCCGCGATCTGAGCACCAGACGAGCCCGCGCCCACAACCATCACGGCACCGTCTGCCAGTTGATCGGGATTCTTGTAGTAGAAGGAATGCACCTGCTCGACGCCGGGAGTTTCCGGAACGATGGGCGGTATGACCGGATGCTGGAACGCGCCAGTGGCGGCCACAATGCGCTTGGTGTGGATCTCTCCGGCGGTGGTCTGGACCCGAAAGCCCCCCTCGCCCGGCAGACGCTCGGCGCTCAGGGCTTCGACGCCTTCGCGGATGGGAGCCTTCACCATCTGGGCGTATTCCACCAAATATTCGGCGACGCGATTTTTGGACACAAAGGCATCCGGGTCATCGCCTTTGAACAACAGGCTGGGAAAGCGATCATGCCAGGCCGGGCCATTGGCGACCAGAGCATCCCAGCGGCCGGTCCGCCAAGCTTCGGCCGTTCGGTTCTTTTCCAAAATCACATGCGGCACACCGTTGTTTCCCAAGTGTTCGCTGAGCGCGATCCCGGCCTGACCGCCGCCAACAACCAATGTGTCCGTTTTTTCAATTGTCATGTGTCGGTTCCCTTCAAGGATCTTCCGGATTGCTCCGAAAGGTCGAAAATTCCCGCGCCGGTGTGTTGATCTGAATCACGGGATGGGTCGTCATTGCCAAAGGGCAAAGAGGAGACGAGCCAAGGATCATCCGTTCCGTTTCAGCACGATTTGCGCGTTTCGACGTAAAGGTTCCACAAGTTGAAATTGGGCGAAATAACTCTCTAACTTACCCTTAGTTAGGCTGTGACTAATCTCTTGGGCATCAGTCGGTTTGCCCTGATAAATAAGGGGCAATCAGGTAATACAACTCACCTTGGGACGAGATCTGGCACTTTTTGTACAGCTGTTTTCGGATCACTTTGACTGTCTGTGGACTGATCCCCAGCGTCAGCCCGATCGAGATTGAAGAGTGTCCCTTGAGCACCAAGAGCGCCACCTCGGATTGCCGCCCGCTGAGCGCGATCCCCTTGTCTGTTTCAAGGCGTTGACGCAGATCACCTGCCACATCCTGTGGGGCGATGTTTTCCTCGGACCTCAGATCGCCCCAGTTTCGGCAGACAAGTGCATTCACAACTGGAGCAATCCCTTTCGCAATCTCGCGGTCCTTGACAGAAAACCGGCTGCCCGTGGTTTCATCCCGCCCGATGCAAACCGTGATCGACACCCCCGGCGCGGGCGAGCAAAAGAAAGCCAGCTCATCCGTCAGCGTGGTGTTGCGGTAGTAAGATTTGAAATACTCGTTGCGCTGGAATTGATCGGGGGCCACATCCGACAGACGATACAGGCCCGCAGCGGCCTGACTTTGGTGTAGGCCAAAAAACGGGTCCAGCAGATAGGCACCGCCGACATATTGACTATCGATCCGGTCAAACACGCGACTGGTGCGCGCGTGAGTAAAGTACACCCGCGGGGGGCGGTCCTGAAAGAACGCGACGATGCCGATGTTATCGAACACGCAAACCGCATCGAGCCAATCTTGCAAAGCCGCGCCGAACTGTTTGGTGCCGACAGACAGGATCACCTGCCCCAGTTTGTCTGGTGCCATATCGGGGGACAAAGCTGCATACCTCCTTGGGGGTATATACCCCCTAAACGTACCTACATAGGATAATGACTTGAAATTGGTGGTATGCAACAGCCAAAGCTAAAGGAGCCAGCCGTGCGTGATCCCCGTTACGATATCCTGTTCGAGCCGATGAAAATCGGCCCACTCACAGCCAAGAACCGGTTCTATCAGGTGCCCCACTGCAACGGTGGCGGCTATCGTGATCCCTCGGCGGCCGCAGCCATGCGCGGCATCAAGGCCGAGGGTGGCTGGGGCGTGATTTTCACCGAACAGTGTGAGATGCACCACACGTCCGAAATTACCCCGTTCATCGAGCTGCGCCTGTGGGAGGACAAGGACATCCCGCAGCTGCGTAAAATGTCCGAGCGAATGAAAACCCATGGCGCATTGGCGGGCATTCAGCTGGCCTATTCCGGCATCAATGGCCCGAACCTTTATACAAAAGAAGTGCCACTTGCCCCCTCGGCCCTGCCGATCCGCACCTTCACAAACGATCCCGTCCAGGCGCGTGCGCTGGACAAGCAGGACATCAAAGACCTGCGCCGCTGGTTCGTGAACGCCGCCAAACGCTCGAAGGATGCGGGCTTTGACCTGATCTGCCTCTATGGCGCGCATGGGTTTGGCATCTTCCAACACTTCCTGAGCCGCGCCACCAACCAGCGGTCGGACGAATACGGCGGCAGTCTGGAAAACCGCGCCCGGTTCAGCCAAGAAGTCATCGCCGACATGCGCGACGCCATCGGGGACACCATGGCGATCACCTTGCGCGTCAGCTTGGATGAAACCATCGGCGAGCTTGGGTTTTCGAACGCCGAGGTGCGCGATTACATCGAGATGAATAAGGATCTGCCCGACCTTTGGGATCTGGCGCAGGGCACTTGGGAAGACTGCTCAGGGCCTTCACGCTTCAAGGAAGAAGCGGCGCAGGAACAGCTGGTGCGCGGCATCCACGAACTGACGGACAAACCCATCGTTGGCGTGGGTCGATTCACCTCGCCCGACGTGATGGCCAAGATGGTCAAGTCTGGCACGCTGGATTTCATCGGCTGCGCGCGCCCATCGATTGCCGATCCCTTCCTGCCCAAAAAGATCGAAGAGGGCCGGATCGAGGACATCCGCGAGTGCATCGGCTGCAACATCTGCATCACCGGCGACATGACCATGTCGATAAGCCGCTGCACCCAGAACCCCACCTTTATGGAGGAATGGCGCAAAGGCTGGCACCCCGAAAAGATGAACGACAAGGGCGACAGCGACAACGTTCTGATCGTGGGCTCGGGTCCTGCTGGGCTCGAAGCTGCATGGGCGCTGTGCCGCCGTGGCTATGACGTCGCCGTTGCCGAAGCTCGCGATGTGATCGGGGGCCGTGTGGCACGCGAACGCCTGCTGCCGGGGCTAAGCGCCTGGGGTCGCGTTGTCGATTACCGCGACTACCAACTCAGCCAGCGACCCAATGTCGAGATCTACCGCGAGAGCGAGCTGGACGCCGACAGCATCCTGGAGTTCGGTTTTGAAAACGTCTGTATCGCCACCGGGTCCACCTGGCGTAGCGATGGTGTCTCGCGTCAGCATGTGGTGCCGATGCCAATTGCCGAAGGGGCCAAGGTCTATACCCCCGACGATCTGATGGATGGTACCATCCCGTCGGGCCGCGTGGTGGTTTATGACGACGATCACTACTACATGGGCGGCGTTTTGGCCGAGCTGCTGGCCAAGCAGGGCGCGCAGGTGACGCTGGTCACGCCATCCGCCTTTGTCAGCGACTGGACCAACAACACGCTGGAACAGATTGCAATCCACCCGCGCCTCGTCGAAGCCGGTGTCGAGATCGTGCTGAACCAGGGTGTGACCGAAATCTATCCTGATCACGTCGTGTCAAACTGCGTCTACACGGACCGCACATGGAAGATCGAAGCCGACGCGGTTGTCATGGTCGCATCGCGGCTCGAGACCAACAGTGTGTACAACGATCTCAAAGCGCGCGAAGACCAATGGGTGGAAGCAGGCATCAAATCGGTCAAACTGATCGGTGATGCCAACGCGCCCGGCCCGATAGCCTGGGCCACCTATGCCGACCATCGCTACGCTCGCGAGTTGGACGGTGAGGACATTGGCGACGCCCTGCCCTTCCGCCGCGAAATTACCGAGCTGGCGGTCGACTAGTACCTTTGAACAATGACGACGTGGGGCCTGTCAGCGTCAGAGGCATCCACGTCGTTGCTTCAACAGGCGATCATGGAAACTCGTTACAACAGTCGATCTTTTCAGAGATCGACATGATCAAACGAAATCAAAAACAGGCATGAAGAATGTGATAGCAATTCCACTCAGTTCAGCAACTAACAGACTGAGATTGCTGGCAGAGCTGCTTGTTCTTATTTCCACCCGAAATCGGGCTAGGCAAGATATTACTTTAGTCGCTAAGGTTCACGTATACCGCTTCGAAACCTGTTAGCTTAAAAAATGTTCTTCTCCAGTCTTTGGCGCAGCTTGCCGCTTTTCTCAACGTGGATAACCTATGTTCTGCTGACGGCGACAGGCGCTGCATCCATGGAATTTACCGTAAAGGGTGAAGTTGGCGGGCCATGTTCAGGGTGTATCCTCGTTCAGGCAACCGGCGAAATAACCCCCGAAACCCCCGGTAAGTTTCAAGCGTTGCTAGACGAGTACCAAACGCCAAAAGCCAGCAACTTTGTGTATAATCAAATCTGGCTCGATTCACCTGGTGGCGATCTACGCGCGGGTCTGGAACTTGGCCGGTTGTTTCGCGAGTACGGATTCAACACATTCACCGGAATCCCGCGTGGCGAGAACGCCAATGAGGCAATGCAGTGTCTGTCTGCTTGCGCCTACGCATTCCTAGGGTCAGAGTTTCGCGACGGCATGGCGCTTGGCCCTGCGGCTTTCCAGTACCAAACGAACACAAGTTTGGGCTTTCACCAGTTCACAAACATATCAGAGCTTACGTCGCAAGCAGCCCCAGCGTTCACCGGCCTGGACCGCCTTAAGGATCAAATCGTTGCAGGAGTAATCATCGAATACCTTTTGGAAATGGCCGTACACACCGATTTGTACACTGCCGCATCCAAAGCTCCGCCCGACGATATGTACTTTCCCACCCTTGATGAAGCGGTGTCATTTCAAATCATTGACGGGGAAACGGCAGAAATAGCGATCCCGCAGAATGCAGCCTTGGCTGCCGAGAGCTTTGAAGATCTGCTGAGTTGGCAGATTGCCCCCTACGGCAAAGGCCTAAGGCTGGATTTCGCTATGGAAAATCGGGGGCAGCGAGTCTTTTGCAAGCAAAACGAACCAGGTCGCCTGCACTTTCAAATACTTCATCGAACAGTTGACGGGACAACCGTCTACAAATCTCAATACGGCGCCGGAGACATTGCAGAAGCCGCCAAGTACCTCTCCTCGATCGAGTTGCATGCCATGGCGGCTGACACGGAAACAACCCGAACGTACCCGGCCGCGTTCGGCGGTATTTTTACCGATACAGAGGGAGATTTTACATATCTTTTGGATTTCGTGATTTCGACGCCTGACATCGCAAATCTCCGGCCGGGCGATATGATCGGCTTCAGCAATCCATCTTTGGAACAGACGTTTGACGAAAAGTCATCCGCTTCTGGCAACACGTCAGAACTGAGCGTCCTACTTGCCTTGGGAGAGGTGACAACAGGCTGGATACCTCCAACCACCAATCCCGGGTTTCTGCAATTGATCGGACGGAACTGTATATGATCCGGTGTACTGTTTTACATTTTCTTTTGTGCATTTTCATGATCGCAAAGGGCGCGATCGCGATGGAATTTCGGGCCGCATCAACGTTGGAGGCCCCATGCCACAAGGATTGCTCATTGTTGTTCGCGTCGGGGAATATCGACAAGGATGCCGTTGAACAGTTCAAAAAATTGGATCTGACCGGCATAGATACCGTTGTGCTTTCATCAAATGGCGGGAACGTTTCAGAGGCGCTGACTCTTGGCCGCCTCATACGTGCGCAAGGGTTATCAACAAAAATTGGCAGAGCCGACCCAGGAGAAGCCATTTGCCAAGGCCCTTGCTCGTGGGCCTTTTTGGGTGGGGTTTCACGCAACGCTGATTTTGACACGAAGCAGTTAGTTTTCGAGAGGCCCAATCATCAAGAGATTTTGCTGCAACTGACCTCGAAAAGCGCAACTTTGGAAGAACGGCTTGGCGAGCAGATCATCATTGGCACCTTGGTGAACTATCTTGCCGATATGTCCGTCAGCAATGAACTGTACACGCGACTAGCCAAGCTGAAGGTTGGCGGAACGTTTCGACCTTCCGAAGCCGAAGCAAAAGCACTCTATATCATTCGAGACAGGCCAAGTTGGATGCTTGAACACTGGCAGGCAGGTCTAGTACTGACCACCCTGGCCCCAAAGGGACAATCAGAGTTCCGCGTTTTTTGCCGCGGGGAATCGCAAGATTTGCACCTGCACGTCACATTCGAAACCGCTGCCCCGGCATCCTCTGACGGTAGCCACAATCTTTGCGTGGGAACACGATGCCTGAATACCAAAAGCCTCCCTGCTCCGGGCGCGCGCACCAAACTGTTGCTCAACAAGAGTGTGTTTCCTGCGACCTTCGGCGGCTTCTTTGCTGATCCCATAGGCCGACAAACGGCTGTTTTGGATTTTCAGATATCCGACCAGACCTTTGAGAACCTGCGCAAGAGTTCCAGTGCAGAGTTCCTCGGCCTCTTAGCCCAGCATCCCGAAGAAACGACATTGTTTAAAGAACTATCGCCAAGTTCCGAAGACCGGTTCCTTGGGCTGCTAAAGCGGAATTGCACCTGAACCAGCTTAGCACCGTTGAGAATAATTGGTGAATTCGGCCATGCCGTCACCAAGGTCATTCAACAGGTAACGCTCTCGGACACTGTTTACGTACGGCAATAGTAAACATGCGTATCGCCCAGCCACTTCTCCGACGTGGGCTTGCATAACATCATCGTCGCATGTCTCTGTCGAAACACAGATTTGCACATCATCGAAGTAGCTTATCAGGGCAAAAATGTCCTGATCAAATGTGGCTGTATTGTCGCTAGTCGATGCCAAGCTGCTCACGAAATGCGCCATCGTGCTTCGTGGAACCGCAACCCCGCTGAACTTACTTAATTCGGCACGGGCCAGTTCAACCGAAAGTCTGCGTTGGACGCCAACAAGCTCACTGTCGCTGAGACGGGAAATCACACCAAATGACACGTCTCTCTTAGCCTGTTTTGCGTTTTCCAGATATGTAATCCAACCCAAGCCCAAGGACACGATGACCGTGACATGTGCGATAACTTCAATCGCAGATTTCAACTTGTCGAAATTAAATCCTAATCGCATGCAACAATCTTCGGCAGAACCGCCTTCTCGCCCTCAAAGACGATCTGGGCAGACGTCAAGCATTCCAAATCTTGCGTTCGGTAAACAATTATCTCGTCATACGCGATACCGCTGCCCGAAGCCGTGGTAGCCACATTAGGCGCGGTTCCAAGGTTCTTTTGCCCATCCAACGCGATCGCCGTCAAATCGGTTTCAGGACAAACCGCAACTGGAATGACGACAACATCAATGGCGTCCTGAACATAAGATGCCTTGTTAGACAAAATGCACTGAGCTTGTTCAGCCGTGATTGTCCACGTCTCCGCTGCAGCCGGAAATCCAACAACGGTGGCAAGAAAAACTACAAGTTGCAAAAGGCGCATCAACGCAATCACTTCAACTGGACTCAGAGCCCTCAAGATGTTGAAAAGAAACACGCCTGTCAACTGACCCAGCGGTGCATGCGGCCTCAGGAAACCAATGGAACTGTCAAAAAATAGTAAGTTGGGCTTTCGTCTGATTCAGTTTGGTTCGCCATGCCACACAGTATTGGAAGAACCAAAAAGCGATCGCAAAACAAACACTGACAGTAACGCAGGCATCGTACGCGTGAGTGGAAACCCACATAATCTGCAGAACCGGGTCGGCTGCAACTGGTGCCCCCACCCGATGCTGGGCTTCAAGTCTCAGTCAGGTGCTTCCTAACTGTTGGATCAATCTTGTTGCTTAGGATCGGATAGATACCGCAAGCGTCTATAGCTTTGCGCGCTGTTACACGTTCGTGCAGGCGTTTCCAGATCGTCTTGGCCGCATAGGGGTGCGGGTAGGGGCGCCAAGCAACACCCATGGTCATACCGCGCAGATACTTCAGCTGCTGACGGTGCGCGGAATACAAAATCGTATTCGCAACGCTCCCTTCCCTCACAAGCTCGTGCTCGGTCACAAATATCCGGTTGCCACGCATCGTCACGAGGCCAGAGTACCGCGAAATCTGGTGCGTGCTTTTGTCGGGTGAGGTGGCGATTTCACGGGATCTGATTGTAAATAGCCCATCCACCTCCTGAATGCGGATCAAGGAACAGAAAATTTTTCCTTCCCAAGACGGCGTGCAGAAATAGGAATGATAAAAGCCTACATATCGCCGCAGGTTTTTCTGCTGACCTCGAAACGGTCTCAAAAACGCCTCCATGGGCGTATTGTCGGATTGCGGCAGATCTCGCTTGAGCATGCGTTCGAAGCTTGCTGTTTCCGCGAACAGGTCGGCCTCTGTCAGATCGAAGTGACGCGCAATACGGCGCATGTTGTGGGCAGAGGGCAGGCTGGCACCATTCAGGTAGCGATTAAATTGCTGTCTGTTGACGCCGATATCTCGGCAAATCTGCGAAATGCTGCCGTATTCTGCACAAAGTGACTTTAAATTCGCGGAAAAATACTCTGACACGGCCAAAACCTTTCGCGTTTTGACGCTACTTTACAGCAATAAGCGTCAGTTCGCATAAGATTGCACAATTTGTTTTATTAGAAAATCGGTTTCTTCTTCGGCATCACCTTGCAACAGACAAGCGCCCAGATGCCAATTGAACTCATCGAAAACACATGGATTACCCTCGCCGACGGGCGACGGTTGGCTGCGCGCGTCTGGTTGCCCGAAATCGGACCGGCCCCCGCCATTCTGGAATATCTGCCCTACCGCAAACGCGACGGCACCGCGGCAAGAGATGAAACGACCCATACGGTGTTTGCCAAGGCAGGTTACGCCTGCGTCCGGGTCGACATCGCAGGTACCGGGGACAGTGAAGGGCAATTCGACGATGAATACTCCGAGCAGGAACTGCACGACGGTGAGGAAGTGCTGGCCTGGATCGCGGCGCAGGATTGGTGCAACGGCCATATCGGGATGATCGGAATATCCTGGGGCGGGTTCAACGGCCTGCAACTGGCCTTTCGGCAGCCGCCCGTGTTGAAGGCTGTCGTCAGCGTTGCCTCGACTGTGGATCGTTATGCGGATGACATTCATTACATGGGCGGATGCCTGCTGAGCGACAACATGAATTGGGGCAGTCAGATGTTTGCCTACCTGACCCGCCCCGCCGATCCTGACCTTCGTGCGGATTGGCGAGAGGACTTGCTGGCCCGGTTGAAAAACGTTCCTTTCTCTGCTGCGGATTGGCTGCGCCATCAGACGCGTGATACTTTTTGGCAGCACGGCTCGGTTTGCGAGAATTGGTCCGCAATCCAAACCCCCGTTTTAGCCATCACTGGCTGGGCAGATGCATACGTCAATGCGCCCCCGTCTTTGGCGGCTAACTTGACGGTTCCAACCAAAGCCATCATCGGACCGTGGGAACACCGTTATGCGCATATCTCGAAACTCGACCCTGCGGACTTTCATTCCGAAGTGATCGGTTGGTTTGACCGCTGGCTAAAGGGGCAGGAAAATGGGGCCGAGGACCTGCCTGCGTACCGGACATACATGCAGGAACACTTCAATCCGACGGCGCACAACTCTGCCCGGAAAGGTCGTTGGATCGCCGAAACCAACTGGCCGTCGCCGCATGTGTCCGAACAGATCTGGCATTTAGCGCCCGGTGGGTTTTCCCAAGAACCGGCGACAGGAACGGTCGCAGTAGCCTCGCCGAGCCATGTCGGCGGGGAAGGTGGGTATTTCTGCGCTGGCATGCGGATCGACAATGAACTTGCAGGCGACCAGGCAAGGGATGATGCCCTGTCGGTATGTTTTGACAGCGCGCCGCTGCAAGCCCCACTGGAACTGCTGGGCCGCGCAAAGCTAAAGTTTCGGTTCTCGGTGGATCAGCCCGTTGCCCAGCTTGTCGCAAGGCTGTGCGATGTCTCGCCCGAAGGCGTATCGCAGCGCATCAGCTATCGTCCGTTGAACCTGTGCCACTACCGCAGCCATGAAACGCCCGAAATCCTGCAACCCGGTGAAATCTATGAGGCCGAGATTGCTCTGAACGAATGCGCGCATCGTCTGCGCGAAGGTCACGTGTTGCGGCTGGCGCTGTCGACGTCGTACTGGCCAATCGTCTGGCCAGCTCCGCACTCGGCCGAAGTGACTCTGCAGTTGCGTGATTGCGCCCTGCATCTGCCGGTGCGGAACGTCGCGCACGAGGTTCAAGCCTCGGAACCCGGCGCGGCGAAGGATTATCCAGTTCTTGCCGCTGAACACTTGCGCCTGCCATCCGCGCAATCCGAACGCATCACGACTGACGATGGCCGGATCGTTCTGGAGACATTTGATGACTATGGAAAAGCGCGTGATCCATATCACGATCTGATTGTCGGCAGTGATGTGCGCATGCACTACGGCATTCATCCCGATGATCCGACAACCGCGTGCTTCGAAACTGCCTGGAACTTCACATTTGAAAGGGCAGATTGGCAGGTCGCCATCTCGACCGAATGCCGGGTGACCTGCGACGCGCAGAACTTCTACCTTTACCGCAAACTACGCGCCACCGAAGGCGCAGACGAAATCGAAGTTCTGACAAAGGAATGGTCCGAAACCATTTCGCGCGGGCTTCTGTGACTTAATCCAAGGGAGGATACTATGAAAATCGAATGGACAAAAGCCAATGTCGGCCGTCGGGGGTTCCTGAAAGGTGCAACCGCGCTAGGCGCCGCTTCGGCGCTTCCGTTGGGGTGGGCAAACCGCGCGTTTGCGGCAGATGACGGAGTGTTGCGGGTACGGGCATACGGCGATGCTCAAAACATGGATCCGGCCCACTCTGTTGGTGTCGTCGAGGAAGAGGTGCATGCCTCGATCTACAACAAGCTGATCCAGTACAAGCCCGGCGACGAATGGGGTTGGCAGCTGGATGCAGCGACGATGATCGAGCAGGTCGACCCGACCCACATCAAATTCGCATTGCGGGACGATATCGGGTTCACCAACGGTTTTGGTGCCATGACCGCCGAAGACGTCAAGTTCAGCATGGAGCGGATCGTTGATGACGCGACCGACAGTCCGAACAAGCCCGATCTGGGGCCGTTCAGCCATGTCGAAGTAACCGGCGAGCGCGAAGGGACGATTGTACTGAACAGCCCGTTTGCACCGCTCTGGTCGATTGCCCTGCCCTACATCACGGGCAACATTGTATCCAAAGCCGCAGTCGAAGCTGCAGGTGGCCGGATCGGTGCCGATCCGGTGGCAGAGTCCGGCCCGTATCTACGCGACAGCTGGTCGCCTAAGGAGAAGACGGTGCTCAAGCGCAACCCGGACTGGAAAGGGGACGCGCCCACCTGGGACACCGTCGAGATTTATCCGATCGACGATGAGAACACCGCCGAAATCGCGTTTGAGGCGGGTGAGCTGGATGTAACCCGCGTCTCGCTGGGCTCGGTCGAGCGGTATCGCGCCGAGGTTCCCAATGGTGGATCGCTGGTTGAGAAGCCATCGCTCTTTTATGTCTGGATGGGCATGAACGTCGAACATCCGAAGCTCAAGAACCAAAAGTTGCGGCAGGCCATTCAACACGCGATTGATGTCCCCAGCATTCTGGAAGCTGCCTATTTCGGCGCAGCTGAAGCATCAACCGGCATCATTGCTCCGGGCCTTGCCGGGCATCGCCCGTCGTCATTAGTGCCGCCTGCTGCGAACTTTGAGAAAGCAGCGCAGTTGCTGGCGGAATCCGGTGAAACCAACGTCACGCTGACCCTGGACACGCTGAACAAAACGACCTTTACCACCACAGCACAGATCATTCAGGCGACGCTGGCGCAAATCGGGATCACGGTCGAAGTCAACGTTCTGGAATCCGGTGCATTTTGGGCATCTGGTGACAATGAGAACCTACAGCTTGTTTTGAACCGCTACTCGATGACCCCGGACCCGTATTATGCAACGTCGTGGTTCACACCCGAACAGGTCGGCAAATGGAACTGGGAACGTTTCAACAGCCCTGAATTCAACGAAATTCACGAAGCTGCAGCTGCTGAAACAGATATCGAAAAGCGGGCGCAGATGTATCAGCGCGCGCAGGACCTGATGGAAGAAAGCGGCGCTTATCGCTTCATCACGCATGAGGCAACACCGGTTGTTCACAGCGCGCGTGTCATCCCTGCCCTGCGACCCGATGGCCTGTCCTTGCTTCGCTACTTCGGCAAGGCGACCTGAACTCCCCAGGTCAAACAGGAGCGGCGGGCGTGATGCCCGCCGCACCCAAAACACCGCCATCAAGCCACAAGGAGCCAGTTGGCTATGCTGAACTTTGCAACCCGTCGCTTCGGGCTGTCGCTGCTCATCTTGATCGTGGCGGTTACCGTCATGTTCTTGATGATCCGTGCCGTGCCCGGCGACCCTGTCCAGATCATGCTGGGTCCGCGTGCCACGCCCGAGCTTCAGGCCGAACTGACTGCGGCACTGGGGTTGGATCAACCCGTCTGGAAGCAGCTTTTGATCTATTACGGGAACCTTTTGCAGGGCGATCTGGGAACCGATGTCTTCTCGGGCCGGTCCGTCGTTGACATTGTGTTCCAGCAATTGCCGTTCACTCTGGAACTGATCTTTGCGTCGATCCTGTGGTCTGCAACGCTGGGTATCGCACTTGGCGCCTATGCGGCAGCGCATCCCAACACGTTGATTGATCGGGTGGCCGCAGCAATCTCGGTCAGCTTCGTGGCGGCCCCGGCTTTTGTCGTCGCCCTTTTGTCGCTGTTGGTTTTTGCCGTGCATCTGAAGTGGTTCCCGGCCATCGGCGCAGGCGAAGGGTTCTGGGATCGTCTTGACCATCTGGTCTTGCCCGCCTTTGCCATAGGGCTTAGCTGGGTTGGCTACATTGCGCGCTTGGTGCGCGCCTCGATGCTGGAAGTGATGGGCGAAAGCCATGTGCGCACGGCCCGCGCCTTTGGCATCGCAGAGCGTCGTGTGGTTCTGGTCTATGCACTGCGGATCGCCATTTTGCCCGTTGTGACGGTGATCGGCGTTGGGATGGGGTTTCTGCTCAGCTCCGCGGTTTTTGCTGAGATCGTTTTTGCGCGCCCCGGACTGGGCAAGCTGGTGATTGATAGCATCACGACCCGAAACTACCCGATCGTAATGGGCTCAGTCCTGATCTCCACCGCCTTGTTCGTGGTGTCGACCGCATTGGCAGACCTGATCAATGCGTTGCTCGACCCCGTGCACGTTCGGCAAATTAAGGAGGGGATCATGGAAAAATCTCGTTCTGAACTGAGCCAGATCATAATCGGCGTCGCGCGCGATCCGCTTGGTCTGATGGGGTTGATCATCGTCGGCGTGATCGTGTTCTGCGCTATCTTCGCCTATTGGATCGTACCCTATGACCCGATTGCGATGGATATCAAATCCCGCTTGCAAGGGCCGTCCGCCGCACACCTGCTGGGCACAGATCAACTTGGGCGCGATACGTTTTCGCGTGTGATCGCTGGGGGTCAGGTTGCGCTTAAGGTGGCATTACCGGCCGTGTTCGGCGCAATGGCGATTGGCCTGACGCTTGGCATGATTGCCGGGTATGGGCCGAAATGGCTGGATAACCTGCTGATGCTGTTTTTTGACACCATCCGATCCTTTCCGACGGTGATGTTTGCGTTGGCTGTTGTGGCCCTGATCGGACCCAGCCTTCAAACCGTGGTCTTCGTCGTCATGGCGACCTCGATCCCGACTTATGGGCGCGTCGCGCGAACCCAGACGCTGACGCTGCGCAATTCCGAATTCATTCTGGCCGAACGCTCGATGGGGGCCAGCATGGGGCGCATACTGGGCGTGCATATGCTGCCCAACATCATCGGTGTTTTGGCTGTTTTAGCGGCGATGGATATCCCCACGGTTATCGCGCTTGAGGCGGGCCTGTCGTTCCTGGGTCTGGGTGTTAAGCCTCCGACACCGAGTTGGGGTGCTTTGCTTAAGGATGGCTATTCCCTGATCCGCCAAACGCCCTGGCTGGTGGTGGGCGGGGGGCTACCGATCATTCTGGCGACGCTGGGATTCACCTTCCTGGGTGAAAGCCTGCGCGATGTGGTTGACCCGAAATTGAGGAAACAGCGATGACCGAGACACTTCTGGAAATCGACCACCTTAGCGTCGATTACGAAACTGGCCGTGGTGACCTTAAGGCGCTGAGGGACATCACCTTCAACGTCAACAAAGCCGAGATTGTGGGCATCGTCGGCGAGTCTGGTTGCGGTAAATCCACCTTGATCTCATCCATCCTGCGCCTGACCGCGCCCAATACGCGGTTCCGCGAGGGGGAGATCCGGTTCAAAGGGCAGGATCTGCTACAGTCGTCCGAACGTCACATGCGCAACTTGCGCGGTGCGGATATTTCGATTGTCTTTCAGGACCCGATGCAGACGCACAATCCGGTTTTGACAATCGGTCAGCAAATGCTGGACATTCAGCACCGATCCAAACAGTCAAAGGCCGACAAGCTGGCCCACGCGGCCAAGATGCTGGGTGCTGTTGGCATTCCAGATCCCGAAGCGCGGCTGAAGCAGTATCCGCATGAGTTTTCGGGCGGGATGCGCCAACGGATCGCCATTGCGATGGCGTTGATGTCCGAGCCTGACCTCTTGATCGCGGATGAGCCGACCACGGCGCTGGATGCAACGCTAGAGGTGCAGATCATCGAGCGCCTGCAAGAGCTGCAGCGCGAATTTCACTGTGCCATCCTGTTTATCTCGCACCATCTTGGTGTGATCGCGGAACTCTGTGATCGGGTAGTGGTGATGTATGCCGGAGCGGTGGTCGAAAGTGGCGATGTGCGCGAGATTTTCCACAATCCCAAACATCCCTACACCCGCCGTCTGATCGAATGCGACCCCGGTCACATCAAAGAACGCGCGCGTGTTTTGCCGACTATTCCCGGCGAAGTTCCCGATCTGGCCAACCTGCCAGGGGGCTGCATTTTCCGGGATCGGTGCGATCAGGCGATGGCGCGCTGTGCCAGCGACGTGCCGCCACTGGATCAATTGAAACAGGGCCACCACGCCGCTTGCTGGCTGAACCATGAGGAGGCCACAACATGAGCTTGCTGAACGTTGTGGACCTGCACACCAGCTTCGGGCCGGTCAATGTGCTGGCAGGTGTCAGCTTTACCGTGCAACCCGGCGAGACCTACGCACTGGTTGGTGAAAGCGGGTCTGGCAAAACGACCGTGATACGCGCCATCGCCGGGCTTGCGCCTGCGCAGGACGGCTCGGTCACTTTTGAGGGTCAGGAAATTCGCGGCGCGCCGGAACGCGTCATGCGCCCGCTGCGCAAGGATATGGCAATGATGTTTCAGGACCCCGTCGGCAGCCTGTCGCCGCGCCTGACCATCCGCAGTATCATCACCGAGCCTTATCGCATTCAGGGCATGAAAGACCGTGATCTGGATGCCGAGGCCAAACGTCTGCTGGAAATGGTGAACCTGCCCACGCATTTTGCAGACCGTTACCCATATCAGCTGTCGGGCGGTCAGGCGCGACGCGTGGGTGTGGCCCGCGCTTTGGCGCTGGAACCCAAGCTGATCCTTGCGGATGAGCCAACTGCGGGTCTGGATGTGTCTGTGCAGGGTGAGCTGTTGAACCTGCTCAACGATCTACGTGAACGGCTGGGTCTGGCGATGGTGATCATCACCCACAACCTCAGCGTTGTGCGTCACGTGGCCGACAGAATGGGCATCATGTATCTGGGCCGGTTGGTCGAAGAAGGCACAACCGAAACAATCTTCAACAACCCGCGCCATCCCTATACCCGCTGTCTGCTGAGCGCTAACCCAGAGCCGGATCCAGATGCGCGATTGGAACGGATCGCTCTCAAAGGGGAACCTCCAAGCCTGCTCAAGCGCCCTTCTGGCTGCGAATTCCGTGAACGCTGCCCCTTTGCCAAAGACATCTGCACTCAGACCCCGCAATGGGAAGTGGACGGCGGTCACGGGCTCCGTTGTCTGGCTCCATTGTCGTAGTAGGAAATTCGATGCCAAGCACACTCTATTTCAACGGCACAATCCTGACGATGGATGCGCAAGATTCCTCGCCCGAGGCGGTTCTGACCGAAGGCGACAGGATTCAGGCCGTGGGGGCCGAGGCCGATCTGCGCGCGCGCATGCCTTCGGATACGCAGGAGCATAACTTGCAGGGGCGCACGCTGATGCCTGCCTTTATCGACCCACACGGGCATTTCCCGGATCCGGGGTTTATCCGGCTGTTTCGTGTTGATCTGTCCTCGCCCCCGTTAGGGGATTGCAAGGGGTGGCGCAGGCGTTGGACCGGCTTCGGGAAAAGGCAAACGCGACGCCTAAAGGTGAGTGGGTCATGGGCGTGTCTTTTGACAATACGTCCATTCTGGAAGGCCGAATGCCTACGCGGGCCGAGTTGGATTCTGTATCGCAAAGCCATCCCATCTGGGTTCTACATGCGTCGGGTCACAATGGTGCAGCAAATTCCCTTGCGTTGGAACAGCGCGGCGTAGATCGCCAAACTCCCGACCCGGAGGGTGGCCGCTTTGGCCGCGACCCTGAAACCGGGGCGTTGACCGGGCTGGTCGAAGGTCTCTCGGCCATGGGTCAGATGGGTGACACCGATTTCCTGATCGACCGAGAGAGATTCTGGCAGGGCTTTGACACCTGCCGCGACGAATACCTGTCGCACGGTGTGACCTACGCCCAGAATGCCTGGGCATCGCAAACCATGCTGGATCACTTCGCCAGCCTGCCCGCAGACCAGGACCCCGGCATCGACATCGAACTTTTGCCGGTTGGTCAGCTGGAGCCGGAACTGTCTATGCACTGGATCGCCACCAATTGGCCCGGCAACCCACATTTCACACTAGGGCCGCGCAAGCTGTTCACGGATGGGGCCTTTCAGCTGCAGACCGCCTATCTTTCGGCGCCCTATTTCAAACCAACGGATCCGGATCATCCTTGCGGAATGGTTTACACCTCACAACAACAGCTGGATGCCGATGTCGCTAAACTCCATGGCGAAGGCTTGCAAATCCATTGCCACTGCAACGGCGATGCCGGTGCCGAGATGTTCATTAATGCGGTCGAAAAGGCGCTTGTTTCGCACCCGCGTGAAGATCACCGTCATACCATCATCCACGGTCAGGCCCTCCGTGATGACCAGCTGGAGCGCATGGCCCGGCTTGGCCTGACCGTCAGTTTCTTTCCGGCGCATATCTTTTTCTGGGGGGACCGCCACCACGACACCTTTCTGGGGCCTGAGCGATCTCAACGGATATCCCCGGCTGCATCAGCCGAGCGGCATGGCGTGCGATACACGATCCACAATGACGCCTCGGTCACTCCGACGCGCCCGGTCCATCTGGCCGATTGCGCCGTAAACAGGACAACCGCTTCGGGCCGCGTTTTGGGCGAGGATCAGAAGATCAGCGCTCTGTCCGCTTTGCGTGCCCAGACCATTGAGGCCGCCTGGCAGGTCTTCAAGGAAGATCAACGTGGGTCGATAGAAACCGGCAAGGTGGCCGACTTTGCCATTTTGTCACGCAATCCGCTGAACGCGCCCACGCGCCTGGCAGAGACAAGAGTACTGGAGACCGTCCGCAACGGTCAGGCTGTCTTTACCGCATCGCATCGTGAACAAGACATCGAGCATACGGAATGACGACCAAACGTATCGTGGTCGCAGGGTTTCAGCATGAAACAAACTGCTTTGGTGTGACAAAATCCGGGCTGCCCGAGTTTGAGATGGCCGATTCCTGGCCCGGCATGCTGCGCGGCCAAAAGGTATTGTCTGAGACAAAGGGCATGAACCTGCCTGTCGCAGGTTTTGCAAAGGATGCGAAGGCTGCGGCGTTTGAACTTGTGCCCGTCTTGTGGTGTTCGGCCGAACCGTCCGCCCATGTAACAGATCATGCTTTCGAAACAATTTGCGGGATGCTGCTGGATGGAATTCGAGATGCAGGTTCCATCGACGCTGTCTATCTCGATCTCCATGGGGCCATGGTTACGGAAAGCCATGCTGACGGTGAAGGAGAGATTCTGCAACGTGTTCGTGAACTTGTGGGCCTCCAAGTACCAGTGGTTGCCAGTCTGGATCTTCATGCCAATGTTTCTGCTGACATGGTCGAACACGCGGACTACCTGTCAGTTTTCCGCACCTATCCACATTTGGACATGGCAGATACAGGCGCCCGGTGTGTCCCGGTCCTACAGCGCTTGCTGGCAGGTGAAACACTATACAAAGCCTTCCAGACGGTGCCGTATCTTATTCCCCTGCATGCTCAGTATACAGGTTCCGCACCCTTCGATGAAGTTTATCGATTGCCGGAAAAGTTTGAGCACAAGGATGTTCTGGCGGAAATTGCTCTGGGCTTTACGGCAGCAGATTTCCCCGATACCGGCCCGTCCTGCGTCACCTACGCCTCCTCCACCCATAAAGCCGAGGCGGCCGCCAAGGAAATTGTCGATTTGTTTTTGGCCCGCGAAGCTGACCTTGATTGCTCGATGCTGTCGCTAGAGGAATCTGTTTCGACATGTCGTCAGAAGTGGGACAAACCCATTGTTTTCGCAGATGTTCAGGACAATGCAGGTGCAGGGGGGACGTCTGACACCACAGGATTGCTGGCGGCATTAATCGAAGGTGGCGCACAGAATGTTCTGATGGGCCTGTTCCACGACCCAGAAAGCGCAAGACAGGCTTTTGAGGCCGGAGAAGGTGCATTGGTCACATTGGCCATTGGTGCAAAATCCGGTTTGGCGGGGCATGTTCCAGTCAAAGCCAAGTTTGAAGTTCTGGCTTTGGGGGATGGCACGTGCCGCTATACCGGAGAAATGTATGGTGGTGGGGTGGCAACTCTGGGCAAAACGGCAGCGCTGCGTCTGGTAGGACATGAGGCCAAGATTGACCTTGTCGTCACAAGCCTACGAAACCAATGCCTGGACCGCGCGCATTTTACCCATATCGGGTTGGACCCCACGCGCTATGCGGTGATTTGCGTCAAAAGCACGACACACTTTCGAGCGGACTTTGAATCGATTGCAGGAGCTGTAATTCCCGTCTCTGCACCCGGCGCTTTTCTCTGCGATCTGAAAAAAATCCCTTACGCCCGTATTACAAGAAGGTTGCCCGAGACTGACGACGCTTGATTTGGCCCTCACTTTGGAAGATTGCCCGCGGCGCCCCGCCGAGCCAATTATGGTTTGCACGTGCCACGGTGCTGTCAGGCATTTGCAGTATGTTTGGCGTCAATCTGATATACGCAATCCACCTGCATAGTTGGGATCCCCGCCTCGGCGACGCTTGATTTCTGCGGCAAAGACCTTTGCGAAGTCTTCCATTGGTCCGCCAAAGAACTGAATGGTTGCATCCTCGGCGCATAGTTTGGCCGTTATGCAAATATGTACGCGTTGAAAGAAATAAATGATGGTTTCAAACTTCTGAACAGCCCCAGGTGATCGCAGGACTTCAGTCGACACTCGCTCATAAAGACGGGTTTCAATAGCCTTGTTCGTTCGGGCGGCATTGATGTCCTCGGCTGGTATTCCGGCCAGGACATTTTTGACTTCACCGTCAAGAGATTGGAATTTCTCCAGAAATCCTCTTTCTTCCCAGGCGTCCAACATATCTAATGTCGCTTGGGCACGCGCTGCTTCCGCGCGTGCATTGAGTTGATACACCCCGATGACCGCTGTGATCATGATAACCAAAACACCCAATGCAGCGCAGGCACCGGCAACCCCGTCCCACTTCCAAACAGGAATACCCAAAAATCGGTTGTCGCTACCCATCTTCACACGCCGCAACTAAGTCAAAAACAGCCTTCGGATCAAAGTCATCCGGAAACTCGGAGATGAGTTTGTGCAAACAAACCGCGGACTCCTTATCGAGTATATAGATAGATTTCGTCTGAATACTTTCAGGTGGAGGCAAGTCTCCGAAATCTAACAATCCACCACGTTTTCCAACTTGATCGCCTTGTACCCTGCATCCAGCCAGGTTGACTTGGTGTCTTCCACCCGGCGCAGTATCCAGCGCATCCAGCAGGCTCTGAAAGTTCTCAACGTAACATTTTGCGTATTCGTCCGTGACTTCTACGACTTGGTCGCAGACATAGCATTGCGCGGCTGCTGAGGTCGACGAAACGGATAAGACGCCCAATCCAAGTATAGATGTAATAACGCTAAAAAAGTGCATTTTCACCCACCAATTGATTGCGAGATAACCAAGGAGTTTGCGCCTCTCCCGTTCTGGAAACAACCTGCGTTTTAACGCCTCGATAAAGTTCGACGACTTCTAGTATACCATTGTTGTTTTCATCATAGAAACCGCGCTTCTCTGACAAGACATTTACAATGGCTTCGGTAAAGAAGCCCCCACCCGCTTGGGCACTTTCGCCAGAGTACTGCCGCCCTTTGGCAGCTGACAGTATCGTCAAGGAACCAGTGTTTGTTTGCCTCAATTGCGCCACGGCACCATCATTGGTTGCAAAGGCAGAGCTGCCTGCCGCGCTTAAGCATGGCAAGCATCCAAGAGAACAGTGACGCGCAACTCGGCATTTTCAAACCTGGCAGCGAGTGCATTCCAGTCGAGCGCCGTGCCCTTAAGGTCCGTTGGATCAGTGTCAGAGAGGCCAAGATAAAAATCGCCATTCGGATCTTTCAACCCGTGACCGGCAAAGAACAGGACCAGATTGTCCCCTGGATTGGCCTGCGCAATCAAGGCATCGACCGCTTCCGGGATTCCTTTCTTGGTGGCACGGCGATCCACAAGAATGCGCTTGTCTACGATATCGAGCGTTTTTCCGTTCAAGGCGCTAAGGCTATCACTCAAACGAATGGTGTCGATCTTTGCATAATTCAAAGAGTTCAAATCATGCGCCTGATAGTAGTCGATCCCTACGCCAAGAAAGAACGCCGATGATCTGCCTTGTGGATCAGCAGAAAGGTCAACACTGACCGGAAGACTAAAGAGGTTCGTAGAATTTTCCGCCACCAGCGTTGCCCAACGCGTACCGGTGCGGCGTGTGGCTTTTACTTGAAAGACCCCGCTAGAGGCTGGCGTAAAGGTATCAGTAAGAAGTCCGTCCTGATACAATCGCAAGACTTTGGCATCCTGACCGGTCAGGTCATCCACGAAGGCGACAATTTCACGTCCCTGCGCATGGATGTGCGCAGAAAGCTCGGGCGGTATGCCTGGTACTTGTGGAGGGCTGGCTATGTCTTGTGAATTAAGGGCTGATCTCATCAGATGGGGAACACGCAGAGCACCGCTGAATTGCTGGAAACTATATTGACCTGCTTTGCCCGGAAACCGTAATTCGACGAAAGAAGCCCCTCCTCCGTCGCATCAAAGCGGAAATCAGCGGTCCAAACCACGAGTTCATCATCCAGATAGCGGCCTTCCAAAATCAACCCGTCATCCGAAAAGCGATAGACCGAAAAGCTGCCATCCAAGTTGAGTTGGAACAAGTGCTCAAGAGCCTCGTCAACAAACACATCTGACATCAAGTCACCGCGACGGCTGTCCCTGATTTGCAAAACAAACTCCCGTTTCGACAAGTCATAGACCATCAAAGCACCGAGACCGGGGGCATAAGTCACCAAAAGTTTGCCCTTGAAGAGCTTCGTTTTGAAATCAATGTCGATAAGCCCCTGCCTGCGCGAGCCGAACATGCTGCGTGCCCCTTCGACAGCATAATCACCAAAGCTTTCACCCGGCATGCGCGCATCATAGATGATCAGTTGTGTGGCATGTGTCAAAGATCCACCCGTGGCGCCTCCGTCACATCTCGCACGGGTCACCCAAACAGGGTCGCCCTTGAGGTCAAAGCGATACGCGAGATTCAACTCATAGCTTGCACCGGGACGAGATGGATCGGGCCCTTCGGAACCAAAGTGATTGCAATAGCCGTCGTTGTTGTCAGGCGTCGGCACAACCCAGTTGGCGGGGATACTTCTTGTGGCAAGATCGCGTTCTATCAAGGAGACCGTTTGCAAGAACTTTGGGCCAGGAATAAGCGTTCCTTGGTAAGGCAATTCGAAATCGGTTTCGTTTAGGACGATCTCGGGCGATACCGCTTTCGCGAGCAAAACATCCCACCTTGCCAAAGCTGCTTCGAACCCCTTGTTCGGTGGCCCAGTCTGATCAATCGCTTTGCCCCGCAGAACTGTATTGGCCAGCGTTGCATTGGTCAGCTCAATAGGATTGCGCCCGAACTCTGGATTGGGCGTGCTGGCAACGCCGTTTGTGGCCATGGAGGCAATTGCTGCATCCTCGGGATCATCGCTTTTGCGAATGTTACCAAAAGCATAACCGTACATGAAATTTGGCCCCAGTGGCATATTCCATTCTTCGTCTTGAGAGACTGGGGCAACCATCCCCAACGACGCCGTTGCCTGAGGTAGAAAGCCCTTACCCAACAGGAATTTGCGGTCAGGGAAATATTCTATGGGATCCCGCTTACCCGTCAGGCGCCCATCAAGCAGGGACCATGTTTGACCCGCAACGCGAAAAAGATTGTTTTCGATATCCGCAGTCAATTCTGTATTGCCGCCATTCATGCAGCAAGACGGACCTGTCTCATAGGTTTCCAGAAAGACGCGCGGACGCATCGTGGAACCCGCACTGATTTGACCCCAAAATCCCATTTCGCTGACATAAAAACTATCTGCGTTCCAGAAAGCCAGCGCCGCCCCCGGAACCTCGCCCACGCGTTGGCCGTCAACTATGTCAATGATCTCAAATCTCTTTTGATCAGTGATAACAACGAATCTTTTGGTCGGAGATAACCGCAGGTTTTTTCCGCCTCGGGTAAGAATTTCGCTGCCATCGACCTGGTTTTGGATCTGGAAGATGTTGTCGTTGAACACCACACGTCGTGCGAACTCCGGTACATCCAAACGTTGATCGAATGGATGGGGGGCAGACAAATCCCGGATAACCACTTGGGGGTCTGCAGGTGCGACCGAAATCGTCCATTCTGACTGCATGATAGGCATTTCTTGCGAACAGGCTCTCAAATACCCCATCAATGTGAGGCGTACAGAATAGTCGCCTGCTTCGAGCGCGCGTAAACCCAGAGCCCCATTCAAAGCAGATGCCCCTTCGAACAGCGGGACAAAAGCACGCTGACGATCCGTGTCATGCGTTAGGCCAAATGGGCCCAATGCTCCCTTGTTGAGGGCGAAAAACCCGTCTCCTTCAAAGCGCGCGGGCCGGTCGATCGAAAGGATCAGCCATGCGGGAATACGCCGTTGCATTTGATCCGCTGTCCACTCAAGCGAGATTGCACTGTCAACCTTCGCCTCTCGTGCAGGAGGTTTGAGCGAGATCGATTGCGCCACGCGCGCCAACTCATTGGCTTCGTGCTGGCAATTGCCACCCAATGGCACACTGGCTTGACGCAATGCACTCACATAGTTCTGCCATGGCTCTCCTGCACGAGCACGAAGATTGCGGACGAAGGTTGGTGCGGGCCCCTGGATCAGTGGTTTACGCACTTTCAACGGGCGTTGGGAAAGCACAACTGTCGAAGCATCTCGGTCCGTTCGAATAGAACCAAGTCCTTCCTTCAGAAAGCACACCTGTTTTGGCTTGTTAAAGGTTATCGCCGTGCACTCTTGGCGATCAATGCATCTCTGGACGCAAGCAGAGGCTGTGATACCTCGAAGCGAAGGGTTGGTCAGACCGCCGTCCAGATCACGGCCCCAACTGTCGGTGTCGTAGAGATATTTAACGAATGTTTGCAGAGGGTTACGTCCTTCCGCCCGCTTTGCTAAGTCTTCAACATCTTGCGCTGACTTAAGAACGGCGTATTCGCGGGTCGCACAGGCAGAGATAGCACGTTCAATCCCGTCACGAGCGCCGACCAACGCAAAAGAAAAGTCTTGCTCCATTTTGAGAATAATTTTTTGACCTTGCATCATCTCGACTAAGAGACGGCTATGCTCGGTCCCACCCTGATCGAGGTTGTTGATCTGTCCTTCCACACCTTCAATACGTCGCGGAACGAAAAGAACGGGTGAACCTGTATCGACTCGCAATTCATACGCATTTGGCACCGAGGCAACTGGAAGATCGCGAAATACAACAAATTCCAGACCGCGAGACGGATCGCATCGAAAAACAATACAGGCTCCGTCGTCTTGGTTTTGTGTGCAGCTCGCTCCACCAACGCCGAGTTCAGCACGTATTGGTTTCCAGGGGTTGGCCAACACTGAAACCGTTCCACTCAAAAATGCGAGTAAAACCAATATGCCCAATCTAAAAGACTTTAGGGTCGTTCCAAGCGTCATGATCATAATTGTACGCACGCTCCTCGTCTCTGGGTAACAGTTTAACGAGATCAAACCCGGTTTCGCGAGAGAATTTTGAAGCTTCAAAAACAACTCTCATCTCACGAATTATAGGGGCTTCAGGCCTTCCCGCTAAAAGGTGAGACGTTTGGCGAGGCCAGACCCTCACGCTCAATCTCTTCTGTGTAAGACGCAATGCTCTCACCATTCTGTTCGCTCCAAGGCCGATTGCGCTCGGCATTGCTGGCTTCGAAAATTGCAACTTCTGCAACCCGCGACATACTGATCACTGACAGGGTCTTGGGCTTGATGAGCCGCTGATCTTCATCCGAGATCAACCTTTCCCGTTCAGTTCGCTGATCATGTGATCGGACCACACGCCGTTGACCGAAGCTAAAGTAGATCCGGACGGCGCAAGTGATGTCGGAACATTGATCATTTTGCGAAGTTCTTGCGGTGACAGGGGATTTGTACTAACCACACAGCTGCCTCGGGGGCTTTGCAAAAAGCTGAGATGCCAGTGTGGCGGACCCGTAGAACCTGAACCGGCTAAGACCGGCGGAGGGAAGGTTACTGGCCGACAAGCCTCTCATCCTTTCTCCGCCCGGCGCATTGATAGGATGAAGAATGTACAAACATGTTATCACTTTCGCAGGGCTGATGTGCGCGGGCGTTGCAGCCGCCGCTGACACACCCGTCCTCACCGTTTACGCCCCTGACTACTTCGGCTCTGAATGGGGTCCGGGCCCGTCGATTGAGGCGGCCTTTGAAGAACGTTGTGGCTGCGACCTGCAATATCAAACCGGCGACGTGCTGCCGCGTCTGCTGCTCGAAGGGGAACAGACCGAAGCGGATGTCGCAATCGGTTTCAACTCTGACCTGACCAAGCGCGCCCGCGATACCGGCCTGTTTGCGCCGCATGGTGTCGATCTGTCTCCCCTGACGCTGCCGCTGGAGTGGGCGGATGACACCTTTGTGCCGTTCAACTACAGCCACGTTGCCTTTATCTATGACAACACCAAGACCGAAGGGTTCAACAGCTTCGAGGCGCTGTTAAACGCCCCCGACGATCTGCGCGTTGTAATCCAGGATCCGCGCGCCTCGATCGCGGGCCTGTCGCTGGTGCTGTGGGTCAACGCCGTCTATGGCGACAAGGCGGAAGAGGCCTGGGCTCGGCTGGCCCCAAAAATCGTGACCGTGACCCAAGGCTGGTCCGAGGCTTACGGCATGTTCACCGATGGTGAGGCGGATGTTGTTCTGTCCTATACCACCTCTCCAGCCTATCACATCATTGCCGAAGACGATCTGACCAAATCGGCGGCGATCTTTGACGAAGGTCACTATTTCATGGTGGAATCGGCGGCCAAGCTTGCGGGCACGGACAACCCCGATCTGGCGGATCAGTTCCTAAACTTCATCCTGACCGAAGAATTCCAATCCATGATCCCTACCACCAATTGGTCGTTCCCCACGGCCTTGGCCGAGGATAAGTGGCCCGAAGGCTTCAGGCAGCTTCCCGTGCCGGAAAAGGTTTTGTTCTACACCGAAGACGAAGCCGCCGCGCTGCGTGAACCTGCGATCGAAGCATGGCGCAACGCGCTGTCTCAATAATCGCAGCTCTGGTCGTTGCGGGGGCGGTGATCGTCCCCGTTTCGGCTGTGCTATGGCGGGGCGGAGGGTTTACGGCGCTGTCTCCCGCTGATCTGGCCGCACTGCGGTTTACGATCTGGCAGGCGTTTTGGTCTGCCGCGATCAGTGTCGTACTAGCGATCCCGGTGGCCCGGGCCCTTGCCCGGCGCGCATTCTGGGGGCGCGGAGCGCTGATCTCGGTGATGGGCGCGCCCTTCATCCTGCCGGTGATTGTTGCAGTTCTGGGCCTTTTGGCGGTCTTTGGCGGCCGGGGGCTGCTCAATCTGCTGACGAGCCAGTTGGGCCTGCCAAAACTCGACATCTATGGTGCCCATGGCGTTATTCTGGCGCATGTGTTTTTCAACCTGCCACTGGCGGTGCGGTTGATCCTGCAAGGCTGGCTTGCGATCCCGTCCGAACGGTTTCAGGTCGCGGCCTCATTAGGCGCGCCGCTTTTCTGGCTGCTGGAATGGCCAATGTTGAAACGTATTGTCCCCGGCGCTTTTGCGGTGATTTTCGTGATCTGCCTGGGCTCGTTTGCTGTGGCGCTAACACTTGGGGGTGGGCCACGTGCCACCACAATAGAGCTGGCGATCTATCAGGCCTTCAAATTTGATTTTGACTTATCCAAGGCCGCGTCGCTTGCTGTTGTGCAACTGCTCCTCGGCGGCATCGCGGGCGGCATCGCCTTGTTTCTGGCGCGAGGTGACATGCTGGGAGCGGGGTTCGACCGCGTGGTACAACGCTGGGACGGGTCACGCCTTGCCGATGCGCTCTGGATCGGCCTGGCGGCGGCGTTTCTCTTGCTCCCCCTCGGCGCAGTTCTGGTTACCGGCCTTCCGGGGCTGTTGGAGCTGCCGCACAGCATCTGGCCCGCCACACTCCGCTCGATTGTCATCTCTGTCACAGCAGTGATCTTGACCCTTGGCCTCGCACTGCCGCTGGCCAGCCGCGCGGGAGAGGCTGCCTCTTTGCTGGGCATCGCCGTATCTGGCCTGGTTCTGGGAACAGGTCTGTTTCTGGTGCTGCAACCCTTTATCTCGCCGCCGAAGGTGGCGCTACCCGTCACGCTCTTGGTCAACGTGCTGATGGCCCTGCCCTTTGTCCTGCGCATTCTGCGCCCCGGGATTGAAAGCGCGCAGGCAGATTTCGGTCGTTTGGGGCAGTCCCTTGGCCTGCAGGGGTGGGCGTTGTGGCGGATCGTTTACCTGCCACGGCTGCGCAGACCCATGGGATTTGCCGCCGGGTTGACCGCCGCTCTGGCCATGGGCGATCTCGGGGTCATCACCCTGTTTTCCCGACCCGGAGAGGGCACGCTCCCGCTGGTGATGTATCAGCTGATGGGGGCCTATCGGTTGGATGCAGCCTATGGCGCGGCACTTTTGCTGGTTGGCCTTTCGCTTGGTCTGTTCTGGATCTTCGACAAAGGAGGCCGTGCAAATGCTCACGTTTGATAAGGCGCGATTTGCCCAAGGCGATTTTGCACTCACCGCTGATCTCACAATAACGCCAGAACAGGTCACCGCCATCATTGGCCCTTCAGGCGCTGGCAAATCGACACTGCTGCACGGGATCGCGGGTTTCGTGCCTCAGGTCACCGGGCGACTGCTGTGGCAAGGTGCGGACATCGGCACGTTGATCCCTGAAAAACGCCCAGTCTCGATGCTGTTTCAAGACAACAACCTGTTCCCACATCTGACGGTATTACAAAACGTCGCCCTGGCCCTGACCACCAAACTGCGCCCACCAAGCGCTGTGATTAATGAGGTCGAGGACATGCTGACCCAAGTCGGCCTCACAGGTATGAGTGCGCGCAAACCCGGCAAGCTCTCGGGTGGTCAGCAAAGCCGGGTGGCGCTAGCGCGCGCGCTGTTGCAAGACCGCCCGATCCTGTTGATGGACGAACCGTTCAGCGCGCTTGGTCCGGCGCTAAAACGGGAAATGCTAGACCTGTCGGTTTCACTCGCCGCCGGGCGCACGGTGGTCATGGTCACGCATGATCCCTCTGACGCAGCCCAAATCGCTGACGCCGTGGTGGGCGTCGTGAATGGCACAGCCTGGCCACCTATGGAAACGGCATCCTTCATGGCCGCGCCGCCGGAACCTCTGGTCACATACTTTGAAAGATCAGGATCCACTTAAAGTCTCAGAACCGGCACACCTCTTCCACTCCGGTTCAGCACGAACAGCGTCCTGATAGATGCCATGGCTAACGCGATACCGCTCAAAACACCGACCAATTCAACCTATGCGCCAATTGTTCGATCGCCTTAATGGCCAAAATCGAGTTTCCCTTGTCATCCAACCCCGGGCTCCAGGCCGCGATCGAGGCAACCCCGGGACAACGGCAACAATTCCCCCGCCGACGCCGCTTTTGCACGGCAGACCTATTCGAAATGCCACCTCACCTGACGCGTCGTAACAACCGCAGGTCATCATCAGGGCGTTGATGCGGCGAGCGCGTTCGGACGTAACCCCCGCGGATTTTGCCACCGGTCCGACTCCGCCTGTTGCAAGAAACCGTGTGGCGGTCGCAAGCTGAAGGCAGCTCATCTCGATGCTGCATTGCCGGAAGTAGCGTTCAGTGACGTCGACCACATCGGATTGAATGTTGCCTTCGGCCTGCATGAAATAAGCCAACGCCCGGTTTCGATCGCCTGTTTCGACCTCGGATCCAAAGACCTCTTCGTCGACAGATATGTCAGGCGCGTCTGCCAGCCGCCGACACAGATCCAGAACCGGGTGCGGTGCCGTCCTATCAGGTTGATGTGCCAGGATGACATCGGACACTACGATTGCGCCGGGGTTGATAAACGGATTACGCGGTTTGCCGCGCTCGAATTCAAGCTGAACAATCGAATTGAACGGATCACCCGACGGTTCACGCCCGACGCGCCGCCATAGCGCCGCACCAACATGTTCCAGCGCGACGACGAGGGCAAAAACCTTCGAGATGCTCTGAATTGAAAACGGCAGTTCAGCGTCACCCGCCATGATTGGAGGACCATCCAGAGGGGCAACGGCAATTCCGAACCGGTTGAGCGGTACGCGCGCCAGTTCGGGGATGTAGTTCGCTACCTCACCCCGATTGGCATCTCCGGTCATTTGCACCTGAATGTCGTCAAGAATGTGCTGGATCTCAGAAGGGTCAGGATGATTGGGCATCTTCGCTCCAGATTTTTTGGGAAACGCCTTCGGTTGAGCCTTCGAAGTCCTCATAAACAAAGACTGGTTCTTGTCCGGCTTTCCTTTGACCGAAATAGTCTTTGGTCAGCCGGTAGACCGTCCCAGACAAAAGTAGAATTGCCGTCAGGTTGATAACGGCCATCACGCCCATCGCAGCATCGGCAAAATTAAAGACAGTCGCAACTGTCTGCATCGCGCCCCAGACCACCATCCCCAGACAAGCCGCACGCAAAACAGTGATGCCTGCTTTGCCGTGCAGGCCAAGAAAGACCATCGCGTTCTCAGCATAGGAGTAATTGCCAAGAATGGAGGTGAACGCGAAGAAGATGATCGCAATCGCAATAAAATAAGTACCGACTGGTCCCATATGAACGTCCAACGCGTCTTGGGTCAGTTGCATCCCCGTGGCCTCACTGCCACTCATCACACCGGACAAAAGGATCAAAAGCGCGGTGGCCGTGCAGACAAGGATCGTGTCCACAAAACACCCGAAGGCCTGCACAAGCCCTTGGCTTGACGGATGGTGCGGCGACGGGGTTGCAACGGCCGCAATATTTGGGGCCGACCCCATACCGGCTTCGTTCGAGAACAGACCGCGTTTGATACCATTGAGCATCGCGGCCATCACACCGCCCGCAATCCCTCCTGTCGCCTCTTGCAGCCCTAGAGCGCTTGAAACGATCAGCCACAGCAGAGCAGGCACTTCGGTGATATTCAGGATCATTACGACGACCGCAATCAGAAGATACCCGCCCGCCATGAACGGAACCAGAATTTCAGCAACCCGCGCAATTGCTTTGATTCCACCAAAAATAACAACAGCAGCAGCAGCGGCGACCAGAACCCCGACCCAGAGTTTTTCGATGCCAAAGGCGCCATTCAGGGCCTCTGCGATCGAGTTGGACTGCACGGCGACAAAAATCAGCCCGAAACTTACAATCAGGCAGACGGAGAACAAAGCGCCTGCCCAGGGAGCATTCAATCCTTTGGAGATATAAAATGCTAGGCCCGCCCCGGTACTCGCCGGTTTTTGTCGTCACTTTATAAAGTTGCGCAAGTGTGCTTTCGGAATAAGCGGTCGCCATTCCAACCAGCGCGACCATCCACATCCAAAAGATGGCGCCCGGTCCACCCAGAGTCAGTGCTACGGCGACACCTGCAAGATTTCCGGTTCCCACACGCGACGCTAGGCTGACCGTCAGCGCCTGAAATGGTGTGATTCCGCGTTTGTCAGTGCTCGGTGCCGAGGTTATGACCCGCAGCATTTCGCCAAAATGTCGAAACTGCAGGGCCCCAAGCCGGATCGTGAAGTACACACCTGCACCCAGCAACCCGTATATCAGGACGTAATTCCAGAGAATGCCATTCAGGCCGTCGACAAAAAAGTCCATCTTTAGTCCTCATCCAAGCAAAATCTTCAATCTCTTGTTGGTCGTCTCCAAGATTGTCTCATTTCTTGGCCCGCTCTACAGTTGTGATCCAACGGGCAGGATCGCCAGAACCCCAGCCTTCAGATGGTCGAAAAAGCTTCCGGAGGGATTTCCAGGTGACCCGGTCGTTCTCGTCCAATTGGACAGCATAGGTGTTCACTTCCAATGCTCCATCAAGCACAAGAACCACGCGCGTCGTCAACTCCGGAGAGTCAACCAAAACACCCACTTCCGTGTTGATGTTGACGGATCGCGGATCCCAGTTGAGCAAACCTACAAACAGATAGTGATTGTCGATCGTGAAGGCTTTGGTGAGAAAACCGGCACGAGATAGACCCCGGTATTGTCTGACGTCAGCGCCTGTGGATCAAGTTAGCGGTATTTGATAACGGCTTTGTGCTTAGGAGCCAAAGTGCTCGAAGCTCAAGAAGATCAATGTGCGATGTTCCTGACCCTTGTCCTTTTTCGCCACACGATAGATGCCATTGTCCGTCAACAGTTCTCGCTGTTGGTAACTATCGGGGTGGTTCACGCCCTTCTGCTCGAAGGATGTTTCGCCTTTCCGGCAACTTGTCACATTGGCCCAGATCTGTTCAAAGAGTTGGTCGGCATCTGCACTTCTGAACGAACGGCCCCAAAAGCAGGACACACCAACCGAGTTTTGAAGACCGGTAAACCTCTCGCAGTGCGATCCCTCCGGAACCACGTCCGAGGTGACATAGCTTTCGATCTCTTCAAGTTGGGTGCAGTTCCCGGCGATCCCTTCTTGGTAAATGGCGACGAAACTGCTCGAAAGCACAACCAACGAAAGCACTCTCAGCGGTTTGCTTAACATAGTGTTTTGCCTCGACCGGTGCGGGATCGCGGCGACTATTCCGCCGCGTTTGGAACAGTCACCTTTGTGTATATTCCCTTTACCCGCTCTTTCGTGGGATCAAAGTGAGGGAAAGCCACGATCTTGGCCTTCAACCGTTTTTGCTGCCCATCCAATTGCCCGATCTCAATGTCCGTACCCAGAGCGGCATGGGTGGTTGCCACACGACCCAAGGCAATGACCTTGCCCAGAATGGGGGATTTCATCGCGCTGGTGATTTCACCCACCTGCGCTTTGCCTATGCGGACACAATCCCCGGCAGACGGGATGGTGCCGCCTTCGATTTCGAACCCGACAAGTTTGCGGTGGGGGTGGGCTTTGCGCTCTTCGATCGCCGTGCGCCCGATAAAATCGTCGGTCTTTGATTTCAACGGCACGGTAAAGCCGATACCGGCCTCAAACGGGTCGGTCTGGTCGTCAAATTCGGAGCCAGCAAAGATCAATCCGCCCTCGATCCGCAGCATGTCCAATGCGGCCAGTCCGAGCGGCGTTATGCCATAGTCTTGGCCAACCTCCCAGACACGGTCAAAGATTTCGACGGCGTCCTTTGGGTGGCAAAAGATCTCGTACCCCAGTTCACCGGAATACCCGGTGCGCGAGATAACGACGGACGTGCCCGCCACATCGCCGACACGCGCAATCGTTAGACGGAACCAGGGCAATTCGTCGATGGTTGGCTGTTGCGGAGGCGTCCAGAAGATTTTGGACAGGATTTCCCGACTGAACCTCCCCTGAACCGCGATATTGTGCAGCTGATCGGTCGAATTGCGCACCCAAGCGTTCAGATTGCGTTTCTGCGCCTGTTCCTGCAACCACAACCCGCTGGTGTCATTGCCGCCAATCCAGCGAAAGTTCGTCTCGCCTAAGCGATACACGGTGCCATCATCAATCATGCCGCCATGCTCGTAACACATCGCGGTATAGACGACCTGCCCCACGCTCAGCTTCTTCATGTTGCGGGTCACGCAGAGCTGCATCAGCTCTTCGGCGTCCGGCCCCACGACCTCGTACTTGCGCAGCGGACTCAGGTCCATCACCGCGACCTTGTCCCGGCAGGCCCAGTATTCGGCGATTGCGCCGTGGTTGGTCATCGTGTTGGGCAGCCAATAGCCGTTGTATTCAACGAAATCCCGGGTGTGACGTGCAAAGCAGTCGTGAAATGCTGTTTTCTTGGTTTCTTCCACATCCGCCTCCGCAGATTTTCTATAGCCGTAGGATCGTTGAAAATCCTCGGTCGCCTTGTAGGTTCGCACCTGAATGTCGGTGGGGTTCCAGCCGTTGGCCGGGTCAATGTCGCAAGGGCAGCCGGTGCTGACACACACCAGATCGGTCAAGGCGCGCAGCAGGACAAAATCGCCGGGCCGGGACCACGGGTCGTCCATACCGATGGCGTTGGTGTCATCGAGCATTGTGTTAAAAAAGAAGTTGATCGCCTGCCAACCACCGCGTGGCCTGATGCCGTACTGATCCAGATCTTTGTTGATATTGTCCGAGCAGTTCACATGACCGGGGTACCCAAGATCCTCGTAATACCGCGCGGTACAGGCCAATCCAAAGGTGTCATGACGCCCGCAGGTGTCCTGAATAATCTCGACCAATGGTTCCTGATCCACCGACCAGTATTTTGAAAATATGCCGGGCTGCGGATACAGGCTGCCCATCAGGCTTCGGGTGGTTGTGGGATCAATCTCGCGCTCGATCCCCTTGTCCAAGGCCCGGCGGCTGAACGCCTGAAAGTCCGAGCTTTCGCGCCCCTTGATGTCCACGATCTGGATGAATTCACCGGCCTTCACCTCGTAAGATCGGGCGTTGCCGGGCTGAATGTTGATGTCTTTTAACGGATCGGCAAGCGGATCAGGCGGCCCAACATCGGGCTTTGCCAACCCCGGCGCATAGCGTTGAATGTACAGGATGATGTCGGTCGGCGGGTTGTTGTTTTCCGGGCGCATTGCCTCGCCCGGTGCAGCGACGATCAGCAGGCCATCGTTCTCGGCAACAAAGCTGACCATGTCGCCGGGGCGAGACCCGTTAGAAAACGCTCGGATCGCGTCGCCCTGACCAATATCGAACCCCGCCACTTCCAACGCGCGCAGCACCTTTTTGCCGGACGGCGACCCATTCGCGAGCGTGGCAATCAGCCCATCTGGCCGCCCATGTCCCTGCGCACCCAACATGGCCGCATCAGAACTGCGGTCAGGGGCAAAAAACACCATCTCGGCCGACTGCATACCGTCACGATCCAGCAGGGTGACGGTATCGCCCTTGGAAACAGGAACCGCGCGTGAGCCTGCACCGGGCACCGGGTGACGCTCTGTCCCGTGGGGCAGGATCGGCAGGCCCGGAGCCAGAACGCCTCTGCGTTCAAACGGAACCTCAAAAACCGGTTTCACAGTCATAGTTCACTCTCGTCGATGGCTTTGATTGCACCGTGGTGGGTGACCACCAAAAGACAGCCCGTTTTGGTACGGGAAAAATGGCTGGATCCGGAAGCCAGGCTGACGAAATCACCGCTGCGATAGCTGAAACCGTCGTGGTCCGTCAGATCCCCTTCGAGGACAAAGAACTCTTCGGCGCCCGTATGGGTATGCGGGTTGGACCGGGTGCCCGGCGCCATCTTCATCAGATAGCTACCTTGCCCGGTGGCCTCGTCAAAGCTGATGTTTTTCCACCAGACTTGCCCGCCTGACTGACCCTCCATCCGGGTAAAGCCGGGGTCGTCAAAACGGGCGACAGTGCGTGCGTTTGCCAGCTGTGTCATATCAATCAAGCCCCAGGCGTTTTTTACGCTGCTCGGCCCAACTGCTGATCGCCATGTCAAAGGTCAGCGCCATGAGCGAGACGTTGAGGCCTAAGACAAAATTCTTGCCAAGTTCGGTACCCGCAAGCGTGCGCTGCAATTCCTGGCCCAGATCCTGTGTGCCGATAAAGGCCGCGATGATGACCATGAAAAAAGCGAACATGATGGCCTGGTTGAACCCAACGGCCATTGTCGGCAGGGCCAGCGGGAACTGCACCGAAAACAGCTTTTGTCGCCGGGTCGAGCCGGACATGTCGGCAGCTTCGGTCATCTCGGGCGGAACGCTGCTCAGGCCGATGATCGTATAGCGGATCAGCGGGACGGCGGCGAAGATTAGGATTGAGAAGACAACCGCCACATCGTTGACCCCGAACAGCATGATCGCGGGGATCAGGTAGATGAAGCTGGGAAAGGTCTGTGCCGTGTCACAGGCCAGCAGGATGTTCTTGGACCACCGCGACGACCGCGCGGCGATCACGCCAAGCGGAATACCGATCATCGTGGCCAGCGCCACAGCGGAAATCACGGTGTAAAGCGTGATCACAGAGCGGTCCCACCAACCAGAAAAGGCAACGATGGTGAAAAAGATCGCGGCATAGATGCCGGGTTTGCGGCCACCAACCCAATAGGTAAAGGCAACCACCATCAAGATGAACGCCGGTGTCGGAATGGCCAACAGAGAGTTGCGGAACGGGATCAGAACCTTGACGTTCAGGAACCAGCGCAACCATTCGGTTGTGCCTTTGATCATGTCCCACGCAAGGACCGACTTGATCGCAACGTCGATTTCCTTGCCCTGACTCAGGTGCTGTTTGCGGCCGACCTCGGCCAGGATCGGGAAGATTTGCGAGATCAGGATAAACCCAACAAACAGACCCAACCCAATCAAAGAAATCTGATGGCGTTTCCACCAAGGTGTGCCGCGTTCAAAATGCACGGGCTGTTTGACGACCCAAGCCTTGGACATCCGGTCCAGTGTCACAGCCAGCAGAACAATCGTAACACCAATTTCGAACGACCGGCCCAGTTTGAAGCTGCCCATCATGGCAAGCAGTTTGGCCCCAAGACCAGGCATGCCGATAAAGGCGGTCAGAACAACCATGGCCAGACACAGCATGATCACCTGATTGACCCCGACCAGAATTTCGGTGCGCGCGGCCGGTACATAGACATGGCGCAGCATCTGCCAGCGGGTGCAGCCCGACATCTGCCCAGCCTCGATCACCTCGGGGCTGACTTTTTTCAGGCCCAGTGTGGTCATCAGGATCATCGGCGGGATCGCAAACGTGATGGTTGCAACGGCCCCGGCTGTTGGCCCGACCTTGAAGAAGATCACCGCAGGTAGAAGATAGGTAAAGAAAGGCAGGGTTTGCAGCACCGACAGTATGGGTTTCAACATCCTCTCAAACCCGCGATACTTCCACGCTGCGATGCCCAGTGTCAGACCCAGCAAAAAGGCCAGCGGCGCGGCAACCACGATCACCGACATTGTCTGCATCGCGATTTTCCACTGACCGATCGCGGCGGTCCAGATGAAGGTGCCCGCACCCAAAGCAGCCAACCTCCAACCCCCTACGGCGTAGCCCACCACGCCTGCGACGGCAGCGATTGCGGACCATGGGATCGGGCCCAGATGTGGCCAACGGCGCTTGCCTTCGAGAAGGTTGGCCGACGTATCCAAAAGGAACTCCAACGGGCCTTCGGCGATGAACCCGGTGACATGGATCAGGCCCAAGTCATTTTGGATAAAGCTAAAGATGGCATCCAACGCCAGCGCCGTCGGAGGGATCATCGTTTCGGGAATGCGGTTCAGCCAGTCCGGCAAAATGCCCACAGCCTTGGCCAGGATCAGCGCAAAGGCAGTGGCCAACAAAACGGTCAAAATCCTGCCTCGGGTCCAAGTTTTGGATGAGGTGTCCGGAATGTCAGTGGACAGGGTCGCCATCAGTCGGCCCCGAGCAGAATGTTCAACGCAGCCTCGCGTTCCAGAACACCCATTACGACGCCCTTGTCGTTTGCGACGGGCAGAAGAATGCGATTGTCGTTGACCAGAACGCGCGCCAATTCATGAATCGTGGCGCCACCATCAATCGGGGCCCCTTCCAGCGCATGACCATTGACCGGCGTTGCAAGACCCTTGGCGTGCACAACGCGGGCCTTGTCGACTTCTTCGGTAAACTTAGCCACATATTCGGTGGCCGGGTTCATCACGATCTTGTCGGGCGTGTCACACTGTTCGACTGCGCCATTGCGCATGATCGCAATGCGATCCGCCAGGCGCAGGGCCTCGTCAAAGTCGTGCGTGATGAACACGATGGTTTTGCCCAACATCTCTTGCAGTCGCAGGAATTCGTCCTGCATTTCACGCCGAATGAGCGGATCCAGAGCAGAGAACGGCTCGTCCAGGAACCAGATGTCGGGTTCGATCGCAAGGGACCGCGCGATGCCGACACGCTGTTGCTGACCACCGCTCAATTCACGTGGGAAATACTCTTCGCGGCCTTCCAAACCGACCAGTTTGATCACTTCCAAGGCCCGTTCGCGCCGGTCATGGCGGTCTTGGCCGCGCATCTCCAGCGGAAAGGCCACATTGTCCAGCACGGTGCGATGCGGCAGCAACCCAAAGGACTGGAACACCATGCCCATTTTGTTGCGGCGCAGTTCGATCAGCTCGCGTTCGTTCAGGCCCATGATGTCCTGACCATCGATCTTGATCGTGCCGCCCGTGATGTCGTGCAGGCGCGAAAAGCACCGCACCAGAGTGGACTTGCCAGACCCAGACAGCCCCATGATGACCAGCATCTCGCCACGGGCGACCTCGATCGATACGTCCGCGACCCCGGCAATGTACCCGTCCGCCCGAATGTCGTCGAAACTGCGCCCGGCTGGCATGGATTTCAGGTAGCTTTCCGGCGAAGCACCAAACAGTTTCCAAACGTTTTGGGCCGAGATGACTGGCGGAGTGGCTGACATCAGTTTCTTTCTTTTCAGTTGAGCACGGCCTTGCATCGCAGGGATGGACAAGGCCGCACCAGTTTCATTGTTTAACGCAAGCTTATCAGCTGCAGGCGCTCATCCATGGCTCGACGACACTACGGTTGTTGTCCAGCCACTCGGCTGCCGCATCTTCCGGCTCCAGCTCGTCTGTGTCGACCAGCTTGGCCATTTCGGCGATCTGCGGGTTGGTGAAAGAGATATTGGTCAGGGTGCAGTATGCCGATGGCCACTTGTCTTTCATACCGTCCCAGGCCGCCTTTTTCAGATAGCCCTTGGCCGGGTTTCCACAATCATACAACGCATCCTTGTTCGGGCCTTTGGCAGGATCCTTGTCACAGCCATCTTCCCACGCCGGGAATTCAACAAATTCACCGGGCCAGACCGCTTCGGCAAAGTTCGGTGTCCAGTTGAAGACCAAAACCGGCTTCTTGTCCGCCTCGGCAGCGCCGATTTCAGCCCACAGGGCCGCGGCCGAACCCGCGTTGATCACGGTAAAGTTCAGATCCAGCGCCTCAGCGCGTTCTTTACCGTGCTTGAGCCAGTCAACCGGGCCATCCAGATACCGGCCCTTGTCACCCGTCTCGGCGGTGGCAAACAGATGTGCACAATCATTCAGTGCTTTCCAGTCAGGCAGACCCGGGCAGGATTCCTTGGTCCACATCGGGTACCACCAATCCTCGCGGGTCACTGCGTCATGGTCGCCCGCGTCATGTAGACCACCCTTTTCCAGTGCCGCGCGATAGGACGCGCCAAACGCACCTTCCCAGACTTCCATCTCCAGCGCCACATCGCCCAAACGAACCGATTCATAAACGGCCTGGCTGTCGGTGGTAACATATTCGACGTTGTTGCCCATCTCTTCAAAGATCAGGCCGACAACGTTCGACATAACGATCTGGCTGGACCAGTTGTGAATTGGGATGACGATGGGATCGCTGCTGTCTTCGGCAATCGCTCCGGTTCCCGCTACTGCTGCCATGGTTGCAACAGAAAGTAGGTTTTTCAGTTTCATGGTGGCTCCCTGAGTGTCGTTCATTTTTGATCACGGGACTCTTCCGGCCCCGAATTTGCGCAGTTTGCCTAGATTTGCTGAATACGCAGAACAGAAATTTTAGAGCCTTTGGCCAAAATTTCTTGAGGCAAATCGAATTTTTCGTTAATTTAACAGTGAGTTGCCTGATTAGTTGGCGATTGCTGAGGGCAAATATCTTCGATCACAATTACGACCAGCTCGGGAATCTTCACGTAAATGCCAAAGAAAGCACCAGTCACCGGCAAGGTTCTTCCGCCCCTTGACTATTTTTTGGCTTTTGAAGCTGCTGCCAAAGCGCAGAGTTTTGCGCAGGCCAGCAAGGTCCTGAACATTTCCGAAACGGCCATCAGTCGCAAGGTCCGCTTGCTGGAACAACACTATGATGTGCCCTTGTTTGTCCGCGGGCACAGGTCGGTGTCCCTGACTCAACAAGGGGCCATTTTGTTGGCTACTGTTGAACGGTCACTCGACCTGATGCGGGACGTCAGCCGGGATATGCTGGCCAAGCATCAGGCCAATACGGTGTCCATTTCGGCGACAAATTCGGTTGCGTCGCTTTGGCTGATGCCGCAACTGCGCAGGTTCAACAAATCAAACGGACGTATACGAATTTCACTAGTCTCATCAGACAGCGATGCCGAGTGCCTGTCCGAGGCGATGGACCTGACAATCTTGCGCGGCGACGGGGATTGGCCCGGCTATGACGCAAGGCTCTTGTTCGGCGAAACGATCTTTCCCGTATGCAGCCCCGATTATCTGAAGAGCAATCCAAAGGCGTCAGATCTAGCAACATTGCCCGAGCTGGACTTAATCGAAGTCACCAGCAGTCACGCAGAATGGATGACCTGGCGCACCTGGCTTGATCACAACGACGTCTCGACGTCACTGATGGAACGTGCGGTGGCCTTCAATACGTATCCGTTGTCAGTTCAGGCCGCCGTTGACGGGTTGGGGGTTGCCTTGGGATGGGCCCATCTTGTGGACCCGCTACTTGACAGCGGTGCGCTGGTCAGGCCGATCCCGGACGCTTCTGTGCGAACACAATCGGGCTACTACCTGCTAAAAAGCCCCGCCCATAGGACATTCCCTGAACGTGGTATCGTTGAAGATTGGCTATTGAGCCTGAGTGCGGGGCGCAAACGGTATGCGTAGCTTCGGGTAAGGCTCTGCCTGCCTGGACCAATTGCCTTACAAATCTCAGAGCGAATCCAAGGTTGACCCAAGGGAATATTTATTTACCCTGACGAAAATATGTGATTCCAGCCTTCTTCACGCACGCGAAAAGGTTTGGGCGTTTTTGGCCAATCTTGCAGGGAACCCGAAAGCCAATGAGCTACAAATCCGACATTGAGATCGCCCGCGAGGCGAACAAGAAACCCATTCAGGAGATTGGTGCCAAGCTTGGCATGTCTTCGGATGATCTGCTGCCCTACGGCCACGACAAGGCCAAGGTGAGCCAGGAGTTTATCAACTCGGTTCAGTCCAAGGACGATGGCAAGCTGATCCTGGTGACGGCGATCAACCCGACGCCTGCGGGCGAGGGCAAGACCACCACCACCGTGGGTCTGGGCGATGGTCTGAACCGCATCGGCAAGAACGCGATGATCTGTATCCGCGAGGCCTCGCTTGGTCCGAACTTCGGCATGAAGGGCGGCGCTGCGGGGGTGGTTACGCGCAAGTGGTGCCGATGGAGGAGATGAACCTCCACTTCACCGGCGACTTCCACGCGATCACCAGCGCGCATTCGCTGCTGTCGGCGATGATCGACAACCACATCTACTGGGGCAACGAGCAGGAAATCGACACCCGCCGCGTTGCATGGCGTCGTGTGGTCGACATGAACGACCGGGCTCTGCGCACCATCACCGCGTCTCTGGGCGGCGTCTCCAACGGTTTCCCGCGCGAAGCTGGTTTTGACATCACCGTGGCCTCCGAGGTTATGGCGATCCTCTGCCTGGCGAACGACCTGAAGGACCTGGAAAAGCGTCTGGGCGACATCATCGTGGCCTACCGCCGCGACAAGACCCCGGTCTACTGCCGCGACATCAAGGCCGAAGGTGCAATGACCGTTCTGCTCAAGGACGCGATGCAGCCGAACCTGGTGCAGACGCTGGAAAACAACCCGGCCTTTGTGCACGGCGGTCCGTTTGCCAACATCGCGCACGGCTGTAACTCGGTCATCGCGACCAAGACTGCGCTGAAAGTGGCCGATTATGTGGTGACCGAGGCGGGCTTTGGCGCCGACCTGGGTGCTGAAAAGTTCATGAACATCAAATGCCGCAAGGCAGGCATCGCACCCTCCGCAGTCGTTCTGGTTGCCACCGTGCGCGCCATGAAGATGAACGGCGGCGTGGCCAAGGCTGATCTGGGCGCGGAAAACGTTGACGCGGTGAACAATGGCTGCGCCAACCTGGGCCGCCACATCGAGAACCTCAAATCCTTTGGTGTGCCGGTTGTGGTTGCGATCAACCACTTTGTCACCGACACCGACGCCGAAGTTCAGGCGGTCATGGACTATGCCGCGACGCACGGCGTCGAGGCGGTTCTGTCGCGTCACTGGGAACTGGGTTCGGAAGGGTCCGCTCCGTTGGCCGAAAAGGTCGTGGAAATGGTCGAAAGCGGTACTGCCAACTTTGCGCCGATCTACCCCGATGACATGTCGCTGTTTGACAAAATCGACACCATCGCCAAGCGCATCTACCGCGCCGATGAGGTTCTGGCCGACAACAAGATCCGCAACCAGCTGAAGGAATGGGAAGCTGCCGGATACGGCAACCTGCCGGTCTGCATGGCGAAAACGCAGTATTCCTTCTCGACCGACCCGAGCTTGCGCGGGGCACCTGTGGGCCATTCGGTTCCGGTGCGCGAAGTACGCCTGAGCGCCGGTGCGGGCTTTATCGTGGCCGTCTGCGGCGAGATCATGACCATGCCCGGTCTGCCGCGCAAACCGGCGGCGGAAAGCATCTGCCTCAATGACGCAGGTGAGATCGAGGGCTTGTTCTAAGCTCCAAAATACGGTTTCTGCGGCCCGGTAACCTCCGGGCCGCAGGAGTTCTTAAATGCCCTCTTTGACACCGCCAAGCGATTGCGCATCAATGCAGGCGGAATGCCGAAGCTACATGCGCTTTTGAACTGAATGGATGGTGTGTTTTTTGTTGTGCTCCTGTCGCGAGTACCGCGCCACATGGACATTTCGGATCATCGCCGGGAATTGAAATCCAACACAAATCGCCACGCGAAGGGCTGCCTGGTATCATGTCGGGCCAGATCGCCCAGGAGAGATTGAGAGGGTCATAGCTGACGCATTCTCAACTCATCAGAAACATGACACCAATGACTTGAACCGTTAGGCAGCGAACGCAAGATAGCCGATACCTGCAAAGGCAACGAAACAGCCGAACCATTGACTGGTTATCATACGTTCCTCAAGGACCGCCCATGCAAGGACAACGGTAATCAGGCCAAAAACAGAGGCTGCGACAGAGGCATATTGCGCATTTGGCAACCCACCAGCAGCAATCACGCATAGGATCGCGACGGCATCCAGCACACCCATTACGCACAAAAGCGGAAGGGCTTTGACCGCGGGCAAGATCGATTTGCGAAACGCAAATGCGATCACGGCCAGCATACATATCGTCGTTACACGCCCGATCAGGGATACATTGTATGCGTCACTAAGTTCTGTTCCATACTGCCCTAAGGCAAATGCCGCAGCAAACCCGACGGCGGCCAGTAAGGACAATAAAATGGTTGGGCTCGCCTTAGGGTACGAGGTATCAGCATCGTCTGATTTTGCAGCCGCAAATGTGACCCCGATACCAATTGCGATGACGGCCAACCATTGCCATGGGCTGACGGTTGAACCACGCCAGATCGCAACCGAAATCGATAGTACCGGATAGCTTGCCACCAACGGCGCCACCAAACGGACGGGTCCCCGATGAAAAGCCTCGTACATGCTCAGGCCAGCCAAAAGATAAAACCCGCCGGAAGCAATTGCATAGAAAACGGCACGCCCTGACATCGGGGTAAAGTCGCCCATTGCAACCAACAGTCCAAGTTGCAGGACAGCGCCAACAATCAGCACGGTCATAAGCGAGGCGACGACGCTGACCGACTGACTGATGTATCTGACCGACAGATCATGAATGCCCCAGCACAAGGCGGCCAGAAGCCCCAGCAGCAAAGCGCTCATTGCTGAGCCAGGTGCAATTGTTCGGGTGCGATCAGCATGATGGTTTCCAAAGAATAGGCAGCGCCAAGATGTCACTGTTGATAAACAAATATTCCTGTTATGCAATATTCTAAGCGATGAGACCTCAAGGAATTCACCTATGTCCTCGGCTTTGGATCAACTCGGCGGCGAAGACCAACTGCGCGCATTGGTCGAGCGGTTCTATGATCGAATGGAGTCGGACCCGGCTGTACATTCCCTGCATCGGTTGCATTTTCGGGGCCACGGTTTGAATCACACGCGGCAAGCTCAGTTCGAATTTCTAAGCGGGTTTTTGGGTGGTCGCGCTTATTACCGCGAGCGATTTAGCCATATGGATTTGCGCGAAATTCACGCCCATGTTCCGATCCGCGAAGCAGATGCAGAGCTGTGGTTACAGACCTTTGATGCTGCATTGGTGGATTGCGATATGCACGGTCATGTTGTGGACAAGATGCGCGCAACGCTTCGCCGCGCGGCATTAATGCTGGTCAACGATGTACCAGACTGGCGGGTCGAGGGTGATCAGGGGCAGATCGAACCCTGAGATCTGGCAGGTGTTAAACCTGACGCAGTCGCCTGTAGATTTCAGCCGTCATGTCAAATTGATCCGCAGCAATTTCGTTGCTTTCTCGTATCATTTGATCCGTCGCATCCGCCGAGCCAAGCCAATCCACAGCACATTGATAGTTGGCCGGATCGCCCATCCAGGAATCGATAGTGCCCTTCACAAGCTCTGGATGAAATTGAACGCCCCAGGCGTTTTCAAACACGCGCAGGATTTGAACTGCACAGGTATTTGACCGTGCCAGAACAATCGCACCTAAAGGCAGCTCAACCGCTTCGACACCGTGCCACTGAAGTACTGGAAACTGATACTTTGACGACTGAAAAAGCGGGTCGCGTCGTGCGGGATCAGTCAGCGTAACTGGTAACACGCCAATTTCCGGGGACTTCATCCGGGCACACCGCCCGCCAAGGGCATCCACCAGCAATTGATGGCCTAAGCAAATCCCAAAGTAAGGGCGCTTCAGGTCAAGAACCCACTCCCTGATTGCACGTTTTTCAAGGGCCAGCCAAGGATGAGATTCGGTTTCCCACACATCCATAGGCCCGCCCAAAACCAGCAGGATGTCGAATGCGTCAAGCTTGGGGATGTTCTGCCCGCTATACAGATGCACGATTTGGGCAGTGTCGCCGTGCGATGCGATGTGATCCACAAACGCGCCCGGGGTCTCTCCTGGTGTGTGTTGAAAAATCAGAACATTCATGGGGCAGCAGGTGGAGTTAGGTCAGCAATGAGAGGGCCGCGGATGTACCGCGGCCCAGATGCTCGCGCGCGCCTTCGGTTTAGATGTCGAGCGTGTGTTGCTTTTCCCAACGCGAGAAATGGGACACGAAAGAGTTCCATTCCTGGTTCTTCATCTTGAGATAGGCCGCCGAAAACTCGTCACCCATCATGGACTTAAGCTCGGTGTCCTTGTCGTACTCGCGCATGGCATCCAGCATGTTCAGCGGCAAGCGCGGCGCGTCTTTGACGGTGTGCCCCTCGGCGTACATGTCGATGTCGTGGCGCTTGCCGGGGTCCGCTTTGGAGCGGATGCCAGACAGGCCGACCGCGATGATGACCGCCTGAAGCAGATAGGGGTTTGTTGCCCCATCAGGTAGGCGCAGTTCGAACCGGCCCGGTCCCGGCACACGAACCATGTGTGTGCGGTTGTTGCCCGTCCAGGTCACGGTGTTGGGCGCCCAGGTTGCACCCGACATGGTGCGTGGTGCGTTGATCCGCTTGTAAGAATTCACCGTTGGATTGGTGATCGCGGCCAAGGCGCTTGCGTGTTTCATGATGCCGCCAAGGAAATGTTTGCCCCGCTCGGACAATCCGACCTCGCCAGTCTGGCCTTCGCCTTCGCCCGCAAATACGTTGGTCTTGGCATCCGCACCCGGCGCGTCCCAGACCGAGATATGCGCGTGACACCCGTTGCCGGTCAGCCCCTCGACAGGTTTGGGCATAAAGGTGGCGCGCAGCCCGTGCTTTTCAGCAACCGACTTGGTCATGAACTTGAAGAACGAATGTTTGTCGGCGGTGCGCAGAACGTCGTCGAACTCCCAGTTCATTTCGAACTGGCCGTTCGCGTCTTCGTGGTCATTCTGGTACGGACCCCAACCCAGTTCCAACATGTAATCGCAAATCTCGCGCACCACGTCGTAGCGGCGCATGACTGCCTGCTGATCGTAGCAGGGCTTTTCCGCCGTATCGAACGGATCAGAGATTTGCTCTCCATCCGGCGTCAGCAAAAAGAACTCAGCCTCGATGCCGGTTTTGACGTGCATGCCTTCGGCGGCGGCCTCGTCAATCAGGCGGCGCAGCACATTGCGGGGGGCTTGGGCGACGTCTTCGCCCTCCATCACGCAGTTGCCCGCGACCCAGGCGACCTCGGGTTTCCATGGCAATTGAATCACTGATGATGGATCCGGCACTGCCAGCATGTCCGGGTGCGCTGGCGTCATGTCCAGATAAGTGGCGAACCCGGCAAAGCCTGCGCCCTCTTCTTGCATGTCCGCAATGGCCTGCGCCGGGACCAGCTTGGCCCGCTGCCCACCGAACAGGTCGGTGAACGAAATCATGAAGTATTTGACGCCGTTTTTGGCTGCGAAAGCTGCGAGATCTGTCGTCACGATTGCTTTCCTTTCCCTGTTGTTTTTTGGTTATCAAAGTAAAAACGCGGCCCCCTTTCGGGAGCCGCGCTGCATCGGTTCAGAAGCCTTCTTTGCCGGGGTACCAGCTGGTTCCAGCCAGCGGCACCCGGGCCATTGCAGCGGCCTCCATTGTCAAGGCACACAGATCCTCGGGTTCGAGGTTGTGCAGATGATTGTGTCCGCAAGCGCGCGCAATGGTCTGCGCCTCAAGCGTCATCACCTTCAGATAGTTGCGCAGGCGACGCCCCGCCTCGACTGGGTTCAGGCGCGATGCCAGTTCCGGGTCCTGCGTGGTGATGCCTGCGGGGTCTTGCCCCTCGTGCCAGTCATCATAAGCGCCGGTGGTTGTACCCAGTTTCTGATATTCGGCTTCCCACTTGGGATCATTGTCACCCAAAGCCACTAGCGCAGCGGTCCCGATGGCGACTGCATCGGCACCAAGCGCCAGCGCCTTGGCCACATCCGCGCCGGTGCGAATGCCGCCCGAGATGACCAGTTGCACTTCGCGGTGCACACCCAGATCCTGCAACGCCTGAACAGCGGGTCGGATACAGGCCAATGTCGGAATTCCGACATGTTCAATGAACACATCCTGCGTGGCAGCAGTGCCACCCTGCATCCCGTCCATAACCACAACATCAGCCCCGGCTTTCACGGCCAGCGCGGTGTCGTAGTAGGGGCGGGTGGCACCGACCTTGACGTAGATCGGCACCTGCCAGTCGGTGATTTCGCGTAGCTCAAGGATCTTGATCTCCAGATCGTCGGGTCCGGTCCAATCCGGATGACGACAGGCCGAGCGTTGGTCGATCCCTTTGGGCAGCGTGCGCATATCAGCCACACGATCGCTGATCTTTTGACCCAACAACATGCCACCACCGCCGGGTTTTGCACCCTGACCGACAACGATCTCGATTGCATCAGCCTTGCGGAGGTCGTTGGGGTTCATACCGTAGCGCGAGGGTAGGTACTGATAGACCAGCTTGTTGGAATGGCCGCGCTCTTCCGGGGTCATGCCGCCGTCACCTGTAGTGGTCGAGGTGCCCGCGGCCGAGGCGCCGCGGCCAAGGGCCTCTTTCGCCGGACCGGACAGCGCGCCAAAGCTCATGCCTGCAATCGTGACCGGGATGTCCAGCTGGATCGGCTTTTTGGCAAAACGCGTGCCCAAAGTGACCGAGGTGTCGCAGCGTTCGCGGTACCCTTCGAGCGGATAGCGGCTGACGCTTGCGCCCAGAAACAGCAGATCGTCGAAATGAGGCACCTTGCGTTTGGCACCGCCACCGCGAATATCGTAAATGCCGGTAGCCGCCGCACGGCGGATTTCGGCATTGATCGGGTTGGTGAATGTCGCCGACTGGATCGGCAGGGTGCGGGGGATCTGATCGTCCATATCTTTCATACCCTTTGTCCTTAGTACGCTGCAGCGTTGTCGACGTCGAAGTTATAAAGCTGCCGGGCCGAGCCATAGCGTTTGAACTCTTCCGGTTTTGCGTCTGCCCCGGCCCGCTCAAGCAGGTCAGCCAGAATTTCCAGATGCTCGGGGCGCATTTCCTTTTCGACGCAATCCGCGCCAAGGCTTTTAACTGATCCGCGCACGAACAAGCGCGCCTCGTACAGGCTGTCGCCAAGCGCATCGCCCGCGTCGCCACACACCACAAGGTTCCCGGCCTGCGCCATAAAGGCGGACATGTGGCCAATGTTGCCATGCACCACGATGTCGATCCCTTTCATCGAGATCCCGCAGCGCGAACTGGCATTGCCTTTGATGACCAGCAACCCACCATGACCGGTGGCTCCGGCATATTGACTGGCATCGCCATCAATGATGACCGTCCCCGACATCATGTTTTCCGCCACACCCGGCCCAACGGACCCGATGACATGCACAGTCGCCTGTTGGTTCATTCCGGCGCAGTAATAGCCGGTAGAACCCCTAACGGTGACCTCAATCGGCGCGTCCAGCCCCACGGCAATTGCATGGCTGCCCTTGGGGTTCACAATCTCCCAGCTGGTCTGGTTGGTTTCACCACTTTGGGTCTGAAGGATCGAATTCATGCCGCGCAGGCCGTCCGCTTCTAGATCATAGGTCTGCATATCAGGCGGCTTTCTGACTAGGGGTGGTGCTGTCGTTGTGGGTCCAGAAATAGACTGTCGCAGGTTCGGGCTCCCACACGCGGGCGTCTTCGATACCCGGCAGGTTCACCAACGCGCGATATTCGCTGCCAAAGGCCACGTATTGATCGGTTTCGGCCATCACAGCGGGTTTGCAGGCAATCGGGTCGCGAACAACGCCAAAGCCATCTTTGGTGCCGACAACAAAGGTGAAAAACCCGTCCAGATCTTCCAGGCTGCTTTCCAGCGCCTCACCCAGAGAGGCCCCGTTCATCATCTTCCACGTCAGGTAAGCGGCGCCAACTTCGGTGTCGTTCTCGGTCTGAATGACCACCCCTTCGCGGCGCAGCTTGCGGCGCAGCGAATTGTGGTTCGACAAAGAGCCGTTGTGGACCAGGCACTGATCCGATCCCGTGTTGAACGGGTGCGCTCCCATCGTGGTAACAGCGGATTCCGTTGCCATGCGCGTGTGGCCAATCCCATGGGTGCCGGTCATACCGCTGAGGTTAAAGCGCTCTGCCACGTCTTTGGGCAGACCCACCTCTTTGTAGATCTCCAGGGTATCACCCCGACTCATGATGCGCACATCGGGACGGATTTCGGCAAGCGCTGCGCGCGCGGCTTCGAATTGACCCGCCGGAATTTCCAACACGGTATGTGTGCTGATGTCGTTTTGCGTGACCGTCGCACCCAGGCTTTTGCCAAGATCTTCAGCCAGATTGGCAAAATCGGTTTCAGCGTTTGGCGATTGTACCGTGATCTTGGTTTTGTCCTGCGCCCCATCGCCATAAATGGCAATGCCAGCACTGTCAGGGCCGCGATCGGTCATGGTGATCAGCATGTCTGTCAGCATATTGCCCAATTCGGGCGCAAGAGACTGATCTTTGAGGAATAATCCAACAATTCCGCACATGGCTGGCAGATCTCCTTGTGAGTTTCATTATGATTCTAAGGTACCAGCAAACATTTGGGACATCAATAATCATAGGAAAGTTATTTTCCTGACATGCAATGGGCGAGAGGCAACGCCCCCCGCCCATTATGATCTTTCAAAGCACGATCAATATCGTTCGAGCTGTGCCTTGACCTTCTCTTCGTCCCCGGTGTGGCGCGCCTTTTCCAGATGCTCGCGTTCGCGCACGAATTGAATGCGATGCCAGCCAATCCAGAAGGCAACGCCGATGATGACCATCAGAACTTCGGATCCCTGAAAGGGATAGATTGCTCCGACATCGGCCATATCGACAGCCCAGTTTGAATATCCGTTCGTAGACATATCTGTTCTCCCTTATTTTGCAGCTACGCCGCGGTTGGCCAGTTCTTCCTTGTCAGCCGCGATGATCGCGGCTTTGGCGTCCTCGTAAGCGTGGTGCTCGGCGTAATCGAGGCCCTGCAATTCGACCTCTTCCGGGATCCGCAGAACCCCAGCAGCAGCCTGCATCTTGGCCACGGCCCAGCCTGGTACGAAACCAAGGACAAAGAACATGATGACGGCACCGATGAACTGACCGACGGGGTTGATCGCAGCGTACCCTTCATATGGCGACGAAGGGACACCCCAGAGAACAAAGCCCGAGATCACAAGGCCGACGAAACCAGCATAGCCATGCACGGCAACCGCGCCGACCGCATCGTCCAGCTTAAACTTGCGCTCCATCCAGTAGTGCAGCTTGTACACGATCACGACACCAACAGCGCCGATGATCATGGCCTGAATCGGGTGATACAGATCGTTGCCTGCAGATGCGGTGATGATACCGGCAAGACCGCCCGAGAAGGTCCAGAACGCGTCACCCTTGGAGATCACATAGGCTGCCATCAACCCGCCCGAAAGTGACATCAGGAAGTTGAATGTGATGCCCGAAAGCGTGGTCGGTGCCAGATAGATGTTGGTTGCGGTCCAGGTTACGCCCGTGATCTGACCATCAATCCCTTCGGGTGAGATAACCGGAACATTACATGCGGCGTAGAAGCCCCAGAAACCGGTGTAGATCAGGAAGATACCGATCGTCAGCAGCCATGGGTTGTGCGGTGGAATGTCCCGAGGTGTGCCGTCCTTGGCAAATTTGCCCAGACGCGGACCCAGAACCATGATCACTCCCAGTGCGTATCCACCTGCAATCGCGTGAATAACACCGGATGCATAAGCATCGTGATAGCCAAGCTCGCGCACCATCCAGCCGCCATAATGCCAGCCCCAGGCCGCATCAATGATCCACCAGACCGACCCAATGAGAACGGCATGTACCCAAAGTGCCGAAGACCGAATACGCTCGATCACGGAACCGGACACGATCGAGGCAGCCGTCCAGGAAAACAGCAGGAACGCAGCCCAGAACACGCCCGTGATTCTGTCGCCCGCGTTGGGGCCCATTGTGTCCGCCCATGGCAGGTTTGCAGCGCCCGCTTCGGTGTCCAGCCCACCCCAGAACGGGAAGTTCGGGAACGCCCAATAAATCCACCAGCCGAAGAAGAAGAATGTGACCGTGACCAGAGGAATGATCATGATGTTTTTCATCAATGTGTGCATGTGGTTTCGGGCCCGGCTTGCCCCAACCTCGTACATGCAAAATCCCACGTGGATAAGGAACATGAAGACGACCGTCACCCAGTAGTAGAACTCGGTAAACACGGTCGTGAGCGCGTTTAAGTTGCCATCCATATTGTTGTCTCCCCGTTTGTTTCATTGGGAAAAGGCGATCAGCCTATTTTCCTGTAAGGAAAGGTTATCCACTCGCAGGGGTATAGCAACCGCCCCTTGTCAACAAATATTAGAGGCAAGATGCCGTGCTCTTGAGTTCCATTTTTAGCTGTAAACGGAACATCTAAGAAGCAATTCTCTGAAAGATAACAATTTTGCCCGCATAGCAGTGGACTTTTTAGCCTGCATTTTTTTGAGCCTAATATTCCCACAGGGAAAGTTATCTGCATCACGATATTGATTTCCAGAACAACATCGGCCTCACTATCGGCAACAAAAATGATCAACGGGAGAGCTGAACCATGGCCATTCTATGGAGGACGTCTGCGCTTGCGCATCGCCACGCCGAGATCGGTGGCGAGTTGGAGGATTGGAACGGAATGGGGACCGCGTGGTTCTATGACCACTCGCCAGAACGGGCCAAAGCCGATTACGAGGCGATCCGCACCAAAGCAGGTTTGATGGATGTGTCCGGCCTGAAAAAGGTCCATGTCGTTGGCGAAGACGCGGCATATGTGATTGACCGCGTCACCACCCGCAACGTTGAAAAGATCATGCCAGGGCGGTCGACCTATGCCTCGATCCTGAACTCCGAGGGCAAGTTTGTTGACGACTGCATCATCTATCGTCTGTCGGTGAACACCTGGCTTGTCGTGCACGGCACCGGCACCGGGATGGAACAGCTGACCTCTGTGGCTGCGGGTAAGAATTGCTCGGTCATTTTTGACGACGACATGCATGACATGTCGCTACAAGGCCCGGTGGCCGTTGAATTCCTGGCCAACCATGTGCCCGGCATTCGCGATCTGGCCTATTTCGGGATCATGCAGACCAAGCTTTTTGGTTGCCCCGTGATGATTTCGCGAACCGGCTACACGGGTGAACGCGGGTACGAGATTTTCTGCCAGGCCAAGCATGCAGTGCTCCTGTGGGACAGCATCCTGTCCGAAGGCAAGGATATGGGCATCGTCCCGGTCCAGTTCTCGACCCTCGATCTGCTGCGGACCGAAAGCTATCTGCTGTTCTATCCCGGCGACAATTCGGAAACCTATCCATTTGACGGCGAAACCTGCGGCGACACCCTGTGGGAGCTGGGTCTGGAGTTCACCGTCTCTCCCGGTAAAACCGGCTTTATCGGTGCGGAAAACCACTATGCCGCGCAAGGCAAAGAGCGGTTCAAGATCTATGGCGTACTGCTTGAGGGAACAACACCAGCAGACGAAGGTGCCGATCTTCTGCAAAACGGCGAAAAGGTCGGCGTTGTCACCTTTGGCATGTTTTCCGAGGTCAACGGCCACAATGTGGGCATCGCCCGTATGCCGGTTTCCTGCGCCTCGCCCGGTACCAGCCTAACGGTCAGAAATGGAGACGGCACCGAGATTGCAGCAACGGCGCAAGAAATGCCGTTCTACGACAAGGACAAGTCGATCCGTACCGCCAAGGGCTGATCTTTCAAGGGCGCGACGGACTTTCCGTGGCGCCCTTTTCCTATTTGAGGGCACAATGTCAAAGTTCGAATTTCCCAAGTCAATCGCAAGCCGCCCGGTCTGGGGCAAGCTAGAGGTTCGCCCGGGCGAACATCATCTCATGATCGCTGAGGCCGAAGGCGCCGAAGCCGTTCTCGACATCGCGGCACGCGACCTGATGTCCAAGACCCACCTGATCTACATTCCCAAAGGAACGGACTATTCCGAAAGACTGCAGGCGCTGAACCCCGCGCAATTCTACGAAGGTCCCTCCTATGAGGCCGCGCTGCAGCGTATTCGCCGTGTGCTGGAAGACGCGCATATGGGATTGCAGGTCTATCTAACCGGCTCTGAGGGCATGATGGGTCAGGCCATGAACGAAGTGATGACCGTTGGCCTGCCGCACACCGCAATCCAAACCGAACATCGCGGATCGGTCGCGCGTCGCATGCAATGCGTGCATTGCAAAGGCATCACGGAAGATGTTGAGGTTGACCCGTTTGTCTGCGCGCACTGCGGGCTGAACCTGTTTGTGCGCGACCACTATTCCCGCCGTCTTGCCGCCTATCAGGGTGTCCGCGTGGATGCCGAAGATCATGGCAACGTGCCCAAGCCGAAGGGGATTTACGAATGAGTGGCGCCGAGAAAATCCAGGCCAAGGTGACCGAAATCACCCCCTTGAACGAGTTGGTGACGCGGTTCCGGTTCGAACGCATCGACGGAGGCCAGTTGCCGACCTTTTCGGGTGGGGCCCATACCGTTGTTGAAATGCAGGATGGTGGCATCACGCGGCTCAACCCATACTCGCTGATGTCGGACCCGTTTGATCAGTCATCCTACACCATTTCGGTTCGACGCGATGATCAGGGCAGGGGTGGTTCGCTGTTCATGCACCGCCAGGTCAAGCTGGGCGACGAGATGACCATCAGCTATCCGGTCAACTTGTTTTCACTGGACCTTCGGGCCCGCAAGCACCTGTTCTTGGCCGGTGGCATCGGGATCACCCCGTTTCTGGCGCAGATCAAACAACTTGAACTGCTACATGGGCATTGGGAACTGCATTATGCCTGCCGCAATCACGCGCTGGCGTCTTATGCGGACCAACTGACCGACCGGCACCCAAACGAAACGCATCTGTATTACGACGATCAGGAACAGGCGATTGATCTGAAAAACCTGCTCAGCGGGCAGCCTTTGGGCACGCATGTCTATGTCTGCGGCCCCAAGGGCATGATCGACTGGGTACGCAATACGGCGGCTGCCGAGGGCTGGCCCGAAGATTGTGTGCACTACGAAGAATTCCTTGCACCCCAACCCGGCAAACCGTTCGAAGTGCGGCTGGCCAAGTCAGAAAAGATCATTCATGTGGGCGAAAACGAAAGCCTGCTTGAGGCCATCGAACGCGAAGGTGTCGATGCGCCGTATCTGTGCCGTGGCGGGGCTTGCGGACAATGCGAAACCGTAGTGCTGGATCACGATGGCAACTTTGTGCACCGCGATCACTGGCTAACGGATGAAGAAAAAGCTGCAGGCAAGAAGATCATGCCCTGCGTATCGCGTTTCGAGGGCAAGGCCCTCGTGCTGGACCGCTGAAGGGGGACCGACATGACCATTCAATTCAACGATGAATCCTTTCGCGACGACTATACGTTCCACAACTCGGAGTGGGCGATCAAACGCTTTCCGTTCCCGTTTCACGAAGACAGCTATATGTATTCGGTCAACATGGAACAGCATAAGGGCGGGCCCGAAGGGTCGGTTTACGAGATGCGGTTTGATGTCGACGAACA